>NZ_QSTT01000063.1:0-1446 GCF_003438725.1 Ruminococcus sp. OM06-36AC | reverse complement strand
CCGAAGTACAGCGTTTCCCTCATCATTCCGAAGTCGGACACGAAAACCATCGAAAAGATTCGTGCCGCCATTCAGGCTGCCTACGAGGAGGGTCAGGGCAAGTTGAAGGGCAACAGCAAGTCCGTTCCGCCACTGACATCGATCAAGACTCCGCTTCGGGATGGGGATTTGGAGCGACCAGACGATGAAGCGTATGCCAACAGCTATTTCGTCAATGCCAATTCCATCACTGCCCCTGGCATCGTGGATGCAGCCTGCCAGCAGATTTTAGACCACAGCGAGATTTACAGCGGTGTCTACGGCAGAGCCAGCATCACCTTCTATGCGTTCAACACCAAGACATCCCGTGGTATTGCCTGCGGACTGCAGAACATCCAGAAGATTCGAGATGGCGAACCGTTGGGCGGTCACAGCCGTGCAGAGGACGACTTCGCAACTGCAGAAGACGAAGATTTTCTGAACTAAGATAGCTGGGCGGACAGCTAGGCGTCATGCTTGGGTGGGTAATTGAGATATGAAAAAATTGATGATTGATTTAGAAACCAAAAGCGACATCGACATTGCCAAATCAGGTGTGTATCGTTATGCAGATTCCCCATATTTTGATATTCTGCTTTTTGCGTACTCCGTGGACGATGCCCCGGTGCAGGTGGTTGACCTTGCCTGCGGTGAACAGCTGCCGGAAGAAATCCTCAACGCTCTGACGGATGACCGCATCCAGAAACACGCTTTCAACGCCAGCTTTGAACGGGTCTGCCTGTCGGTCTGGCTGCGGCGAAACTATCCGGAATGCTTCATTTCCTATGGATTGCCGGAGGATGCCTGCGGCAACTACCTCAGCCCGAAAGCATGGCGGTGTACGATGGTGGCGGCTGCCTATCTGGGCTTGCCGCTGAGCCTTGCCGGCGTGGGGGCAGTGCTACAGTTACAGCAACAAAAAATGTCCGAGGGGAAAGCCCTGATTCGCTATTTCTGCGTACCATATGACACGGTGAACGGCGTTCCACAATTTCATACGCCTGCCGATTCTCCGGAGAAATGGAACGTCTTTCGGGCATACAACCAACGGGATGTGGAAACAGAACAAGCGATTGAACAAAAAATTGCTCGGTTCCCCGTGCCGGATTTTGTCTGGCAGGAGTATGCCCTTGACCAGACCGTCAACGACCGTGGGATTCAACTGGATTTGCAGCTGGTGCAACAAGCAATTCGTATGGACACATTGACAAAGGACAAGCTATTGCATCAACTGAAAGATCTGACCAACTTGGACAATCCGAACTCTGTTCAGCAAATGAAACAATGGCTGGCGGAACACGGACTGGAGTTAGACTCATTGGGAAAAAAAGAAGTACAGGAACAGCTGAAAACTGCTCCGCCGGACTTGCAAGCCGTGTTGTTACTGCGACAACAAGTATCAAAATCCTCGGTCAAAAAGTATCAAGC
>NZ_QSTT01000062.1:0-1548 GCF_003438725.1 Ruminococcus sp. OM06-36AC | reverse complement strand
GATCATGTCGACCGCATAGAAAAACCGCCTTCGGGCGGAACATAGGGACATAACAAACCAGCGAAAGGAGGTATCCGAATGTTCCAGAACAAGCGATTTTTGACCAGAGGTGTGCAGGTAGAAATACCAGTGGAGTTACAACTATTCCTATGGAACTGCATTGACCAGTTGCCAGAAGAACGGGACTATTTCCAGGTATTCAAGCTTGATGTATCCAATGGAAAACAGCACATCCGCCACTTTTCCGAACAGCCGGAGTACAGCAAGGAATATACGATTGACCTTGCCAATCCAGTCAATCAAAAGGTCTATGTCATTGACGACATCGACCACTCGACCATGCTCTTAGCAGAAGAATATTAAACCCCAACACAAAGCCCTACCGAAGAAAATCGGTAGGGCTATTTTCATTTTACGGAGGAATTTCAAATGAGCGAAGAAGTAAAAACAACCGAAGAAACCTTGTATTGTGAGTGCTGCGGCTGTGTCATTGACGATGATGATTACACGGAATGGAATGGGCAGATCATTTGTTCTGACTGCCTGGAAAACCACACTACCACCTGCGAATGCTGCGGGGAACGCATCTGGGACGAGGATGTCTATGGTGATAATGATATTACGCTGTGCAGCCATTGCTATCACCACAATTACACTCGATGCAGCTGCTGCGATGCTCTCTTACATGAGGATGATGCCTATTATCTGGACGGCGAGACATACTGCCGTGACTGCTACGAGGACGAACGTGAAGAAAGCAACCTGATTCACGAATACGGCTACAAGCCGAACCCCATTTTCTACGGTGAAGGTAACCGTTATTTTGGCATTGAACTGGAGATTGACGGAGCAGGCAGAGATGATGACTTTGCGGAAGAACTGCTGGACATTGCAAACGCCCGTGCAGAGTTGCTCTACATCAAGACAGACGGCTCGCTGGACGATGGCATGGAATTGGTTTCGCACCCCTGCACTATGAACTATCACATCAACGAGTTTCCATGGGAAGATATCATGCATCGTGCCGTTCGTCAAGGCTACCGCTCGCACCAGACTTCAACCTGCGGTCTGCATCTTCATGTGAACCGAAACGCTTTTTCCGATAGCCAAGAGGGGCAAGACGAGGTGATCTCCAGAATCCTGTATTTTGTGGAGCATCACTGGAACGAGCTTTTGAAGTTCAGCCGCCGTTCGGAATACACCATGAACCGCTGGGCGGCAAGATACGGCTATGAACATACCCCGAAAGCAATCATGGACAAGGCAAAAAAGGGCGGCAACGGTCGGTATGCCGCAGTAAACCTTTGCAACTATCACACTGTGGAGTTCAGACTTTTCAGAGGCACTTTGAAGTACAACACGTTCATTGCAACCATTCAGCTGGTCAATCGTATCTGTGACGTTGCAATGTACAACACCGATGACAGCATTGCGAAATTGTCGTGGTCGGACTTCGTGGCAGACGTAACAGAACCAGAATTGATTCAGTACCTGAAAGAGCGTCAGTTGTACGTAAATGAAGAAGTTTGTGCAGAGGAGGAGATGTAA
>NZ_QSTT01000061.1:0-1594 GCF_003438725.1 Ruminococcus sp. OM06-36AC | reverse complement strand
TCTGTACCTTGTCGGTGTTTTTATGCCTGTACAAATTGAAAATGTTTTGTGAATTCTTTTCAAACACGACAAAAGGTGTCGTGTTTGAGCAGTAGAATACAGTCGAACAATTAAGAAAGGGGGGAGAATATGAGTGCATCTGAACGCCGTGCTGAAATTATGCGGATTTTGGTTGGAAGACGGAAGTGCTATCTGTCTGATTTAGCACAGGAACTTGGTGTTTCAAAAAGAACCATTCAGAGAGACGTTCAGACACTTGTATTACAATACCCTCTTGAAAGTATTCATGGAAACGGCGGCGGAATTCGTCTTGCAGATTGGTATCATCCACATCGAAATATTCTGTCACAAGAGCAAATTCGAACGCTGCGGGAATTAAGTTCTTATGCGGATGAACAGCAAAAGAAGATTGTACAACAGATCATTTCTGCCTATGGAACGAATACATATTGTTCAGTTTGGAAAACGAAGGAGTGAAACCGAATGAAAACCCTCATAGATGTCCTTACAGCACTCAGCGATTTCGTAAAGGTCGCATCAGAGTGGGCAGAAAGTGCTTCCAAAGCAGAAGTGGAGACGTTTACACAGATTTATCCACAAAAAGAAGAAGCGGTCAAAAAAGCAGTGGAAAAGGCAATTACGTTGGAAGAAGTCCGCAGTGTTTTGGCAAATCTGTCCCGCAGCGGACAAAAGGAAACGGTGCTGAAACTGCTGCAAAAGTACGGCGGCAGTCGATTGTCTGAAGTTCCGCCAGAGCGGTACGCTGCACTGTTCGCAGATGCACAGGAGGCAGCCCATGCCGAATAAACACGCCATGCTCTCTGCTTCCTCCAGTGCCCGATGGCTGGCGTGTCCGCCCTCCGCACAGCTTTGTGCTGCCCTGCCGGATACCGTGACGGACTACGCCCGGGAAGGCACGTGTGCTCATGAGTTGGCAGAATATAAGGTGCAAAAACTGCTCGGAAATCTGACTCCCAATCCAACGGAGAACTTAGATTTCTACGACACGGAAATGGAAGACTGCACGGACAGCTACGCCCAGTACATCGCTGAACTGCTGGCAACCCTGCAAGAACCGATGGTCTTAGTGGAACAGCGTCTGGATTTCAGCCGCTACGTTCCCGATGGTTTTGGCACGGGAGATTGCGTGATTGTTGCAGAGAATGTTTTAACCGTCATCGATTTCAAGTATGGAAAAGGCGTGGCGGTATCTGCCGACCACAACTCGCAGATGATGCTGTACGCTCTTGGGGCGTTGGAACTATTCGATGCCCTCTATGACATTGCAGAAATCCGGATGGTGATTTTTCAGCCAAGAATCCAGAACATCAGCGAATGCACCCTGCCGCTGTCGAAGTTGCTGCACTGGGCGAAAACCGAACTGAAACCCAAAGCCGCACTTGCTGCCAAAGGCGATGGTGATTTCTGTGCTGGTGAACATTGTCGGTTCTGCAAAGTGAAAGCAACTTGCCGGAAACGGGCGGAGTACAATCTACAATTGGCGAAGTATGATTTTGCAATGCCGGACAAGCTGACCGATGCCGAAATTGAAGCAATTTTGGAAACTGCTGACCAGCTGGTTGCATGGGCTTCT
>NZ_QSTT01000060.1:0-1711 GCF_003438725.1 Ruminococcus sp. OM06-36AC | reverse complement strand
GTTTCCACATACAGCACCATATTCGTGGCATCTTCCGGAATCTGATAGTTTTTGTTGGCAAGCTGTACCCACTCGCCCTTGACGGCAGTTCCCTCTGCCACAGTGGCGTACTGTGCCTCGCCGTTGGCATCGGTATATGCCAGTTTCAGGAAGAACTGGTCAGTTGCATCGCCGTCAAAATATTCCACGTTAACACTAAAGCTGTATTCTTTTCCCGGCACAAACGCCTTGGGATTCAGTGTTCTTCCGGCACCATTCCACGCAGCCGTCCGGTTCTGCACCAACAATGCTTCACTGCCCACATAGGCGGTTCTGCCGCTGGTGAGAACATCTGCACTGCCTCTGCCTTCCCAGCTGTCTGTATCGCCCTCAAATGTGCTTTGGAAATACCAGCCGTATTCATTCGGTTCAATGGGTTTGTCATTGCCGCCGGGATTGTTGCCGTCGCCCCACTCCGACTGGGGGATCATAGAGGTCAGTGTGGTATATGCCAGCTTTGGCTGATGATTGGTATCGTACAGCAGCGGGGTGTTCTCCGTTTTGATCCATGTGTTGGCATCGTTCGGCCCCCAGATGCACACGGCAGTCACTCTGCCGTCTGAGCTGGGATTCTTGTTCCAGTCCATAGCAGCCTGAAAGATCGCCTTGTACTTATCCGCCTGCTGCTGGAGAGTATACTTGCCGTTTTCCATAGTGATGTCCAATTCTGTGATCTGCAAATCGCAGCCAATGGAAAGGAATTTTTTCATTGCCGTGGTGTATGCCGACACACCGGAGAATCCGTCATAATCTGCGTTGATGTGGGACTGCATGCCAATGCCGTCCAGCAAGCCTTTTTCATAGAGGGACTTGCACATACTATAAATAGCATCCCGCTTGTGATCCCAATACTCATTGTAATCGTTATAGTAAAGGGCACAGCTTTCCGGTGCATATTTCCGTGCATAGGTAAAGGCTTTTTCCACAAAGGCATTACTGCCGTAGACCTGTACCCACGGAGATTGTCCGCTGATGTTCTCGCCCGGCTCTCTGGTGCCGCCATTGTTGGCGGTACGGTTGCTGTCGTCGCTGATACACTCATTCGCCACGTCGTAGGCATAGAGATTCAGATCCGGATACTGGGTCTTGATTGCCGCAAACATATTTTTGATGTAGCTTTCCATACGCTGATCCATGACTGCCGAGGAAACCCAGTTTCCGCTGGCATTGAAGTTTTCCTTGAAAAACCACAGCGGTGTCTGGCTATGCCACACCAGCGTATGACCACGCATGGCAATGTTATTATTGACGCAGAAGTCCATGATGCTGGCAGCATTGTTCAGAGAAACACCGATATTCGTTTCGCTGCACTGAGACTGCACCAGCGTTGCATCTGGCTTGGTTTCGTTCTCGCACTCGATGCTGTTATAGTCCTTCAGCACGCTGGCAGTAATGGTGGAGTTCTTTACAGTACTGCCGTTGAGAATATTGCCCACCCGAAAATAGTCGGCGAACTCGTCTTTCAGTCCCTTTTCCTCAGCCGCCGCAGAAACCTCACTGCTGTCCGACTTTCCTGTTACGGTGACATCATCAAACACAAAATCGTTGGTGCTGTCTGTGGTAATGGTCATCCGGAATTCGCCGCTGTTTTCCGGTGCACGATAAGAAGCGGAAAGTTCTGTCCATTTGCCGGCTCTGGTCTGTTTTGCCGTCAGTTCGGTTTCCGTTTCCT
>NZ_QSTT01000006.1:0-126728 GCF_003438725.1 Ruminococcus sp. OM06-36AC | reverse complement strand
AGCTTTGGGGCGGTTATTTCCGTTTATTATCGTTATTATGGAAAATATCGTGCATCAATGCTATAATAGCAACGATCAGGATACTGTACTGAATCAAATCTGACCAAGTTACGTATTCCATATCACTCACTCCCTTCTGGGAGCCGGAATCGACCAGCCCGTCGCCCAGCGGAAATGGCGACGGCAGACTCGCCCAAGGATAGCGAGCCGCCTACCGTTTTAGGTATGCCCTCGAGTATTTCGTATATCACACTACGCAAAAAATGTCAAACGATGGTTTCCGTTGTTTTCGCAAGAATAAAAATGACTTGACAAATCGGAAAAAATCGCGTATAATAAAAGTAAAGAGAGCACACCAGTAGACGGTCTGCTCCCATTTGCGAATATGTTATAGAATAACCGTCACAAGTTGGGGAACTTCAGGGGCGGTTATTTCTTTTTCTTCTTGTGATTACGGTTGCCATGTTTTTTATACAATGAAGTGATAAATGTTGCCAGAGAAATCAGAAACGTTCCGATTTCCAGTAAATCACGAAATGTAACAAAACTATCCACTGCAATCACCTCCCATATGCTGGATTATGCAAATGGGAGGGAGTACTCCGAACAAACCGCCTACCGTTTCAGGTATGCCCTCGGTTTTTTATTATATCACACTACGAGAAAAATGTCAAACCATAGTTTATGCTGTTTTTCGCAAGAATAAGTATAGGTTATTCGCAGTTGCCGAGCAAAAACAGACTTGACAAACCGGAAAAAATCGCGTATAATAAAAGTAAAGAGAGCACACCAGTAGACGGTCTGCTCCCACTGCATAAGTTAAAAGGATAACCGCCGCAAGTTGGTAGCTAGGGGCGGTTATTTCTTTTTCTTGCCGTGGTGATTCTGATTACTATTTTTATGATTATAGTAAATGTACAAGATCACGCTGATCAAATCCAGCAGAAAACTGCAAATCTTCAGCAAATCACCTAAAGTGATGTATTGATCCATCATACCGATCACCTCCCATCTGTTCCAATGAGCAGTGGGAGCAAAAATCAGAAAAAGACTTGACCGCCTACCGTTTCAGGTATGCCCTCGGCTTTTTATTATATCACACTACGCGAAAAATGTCAAACGCTCATTCGTCTGCAAATCGCCAAGAAAGCATCACCCCAACAACACATATCAAAAAAGAGAGCACGCCTCACGGTCTGCTCTCTTTTTCTTTTCCAAAATCATGTGGATATTCCCCGCCGCATCACGCCGCCGGAAATGTCAGTGTGATCTCCGTGCCCTGCTCCGGTTCGCTGCGGACAGAGATCGTGGCGTGGTGAAGAGCTGCCCCGTGCTTGACGATAGACAGCCCCAGTCCGGTGCCGCCCACCGCTTTGGAGTGGCTCTTGTCCACCCGATAAAACCGTTCGAAAATGCGTCCCTGCTCCGCCGCAGGAATCCCGATGCCGGTATCCTTGACCCGCAGCACCACATGGTCTGCCACCTGCTGCACGTCCACCCAGACACGCCCGCCGGCACGGTTGTACTTCACGGCATTTTCGCAGAGGTTATACACCATTTCCCCCAGCACCTGCCGCACGCCCTGCACCTGCCCGTGGGTGCCGTTTGCCACCAGCGTGACACCGTTTTTGCGGGCAACGGAGGAAAGCTGCTGCACCACGTCCCGTGCCATTTCCAGCATGTCCACCGTTTCCCGTTCCATGGGCACCTGATTTTCGTCCAGACGGGACAGCTTGATAATGTCCCCGATCAGGGTAATCAGCCGCTGGGATTCGTCGTAGATCTTCCCTGCAAAATGGGGAATATCCTCCGGCTTGACAATGCCGTTGCGAATGATCTCCGCAATGCCGGAAATGGAAGTCAGCGGCGTTTTCAGTTCGTGGGAAACATTCGCCGTGAACTCCCGCCGGTACTGTTCCTGTGCCTCTTTCTCCGTCACGTCCAGCACCAGAATCACTGCCCCCACCATATCTTCCGCAAAATCAGGCTGGCAGACGGCGTTGGCAATGATCTGGTACACCCTGCCGTTCAGCTCCAGATTTTCCTGTGTGTGGCGACCTTTCAGGGCACTGTCCACCGCGTTGCGGAAGCCCTCGCTCCGGTTCACCGCCAGCAGATTTTCGTGTTCCTGTCTGGGATCCATGCCGAAGATCTGCATGGCACTTTTATTATAGGATAAAATCTGATAGTTCCGGTCTACTACGAACAAGCCCTCGCTCATGTTCTCGGTAATCATGGAGAACTCCTGCTGCTGCTTGCGGATCTCCGCCATGCGGGCATCGATCTCCCGATTCTGGGCGGCAATTCGCTGCAAAAACGGGGAAAGCTCGTCATAGGTTTCCACCTGCTCCGGATGTTTCAGGTCGATCTCGCTCAGGGGCTTCACGATTTTTTTGGACACCCGATAGGACAGCACGCCCGCCAGCAGACAGGCTGCCAGAAAGATAAACACCAGCGGCGAAAGCATGCCGCCCATGAGGAACAGCACGGAACGCTGGGACATGGAGAGCCGCAGGACCGTGCCGTCACTCAGCCGCTTAGCGTAGTACATGGTGTGTTCCGACAGGGTGGACGAACGCCGGACACTGGTGCCGGAATCGTTCTCCATTGCCTCCCGCACCTCCTGCCGGTCGGCATGGTTTTCCATGGTTTTCGGGTCGCTGCGGTTGTCGTATTTCACCGTGCCGTCTGCGGCGATCCATGTCACGCGGCAGTTCTGGGCGTGAAGGCTGTCGAAATACGCCATGCCCTCCTGTTCCACGCCCTGTTCCGCAAACTGTGCCGTCGTCCGCAGCTGATCCAGCATAGTGGTTTCGAAGTGGTTATACAGCACGCCGGTAATCAGTGCCAGACTTAGCAGCAGCACAGAGATCACGACGGCGATAATGGATTGAAAAATTTTCCTGGTCATGCGTTTCCATCTCCCGAACGATAGCCGATACCGCGGACAGTTTCAATGTATTTGCCGCAGTCCCCCAGCTTCTGCCGCAGGTGCCGCACGTGCACATCAACGGTACGGCTTTCGCCGTCGAACGAATAGCCCCAGATCTGGTTCAGCAGCTGGTCGCGGGTAAAGACAATTCCCGGATTGTCCAGCAGCAGGCAGAGCAGTTCGAATTCTTTCAGGGTCAGGTTCACCGGCTCCCCTGCCGCCTGTACCACGTGGCGAACCGGATCCACCCGCAGTTCGCCCAGCTGGAGCACCTTGCCCTCTGCGGACTTTTCCGCTGTCCGGCGGAGCACTGCCTTAATCCGTGCCACCAGTGCCATCATGCCGAAAGGCTTTGCCACATAGTCGTCTGCCCCGTTGTCCAGTCCCACTACCTGATCGTACTCCGTCCCCTTGGCAGTCAGCATAATGACCGGCAGGCTTTTGGTTTCCTGCCTGCCGCGGATTTTCCGGAGGATCTCCAGACCGTCTTCTTCCGGCAGCATAATATCCAGCAGCACCAGTTCCGGCAGTTGTTCTTCCATGGCGTGCCAGAACTCCGAGGGCAGCCCGAACCCCTTTGCGTCCATGCCGGTGCTCCGCAGGGTGTAGATCACCAATTCCCGAATGCTGTCGTCGTCTTCTACTAAATAAATCATATGACTGCCCTTTCTTCCCGCAGAGTGTACCGGCAGTGCTGCCTGTGCAGCCGTTCCGCCGGCTCTGCATCTGTCATTTCAACAAAAAGAGGGAACGTCCAAAAAGATGCTCCCTCCTGACGTTTTACCGTCTATATCGTACCATATTCCCCGTCATTCGTCAAGGAAATTTTCGGGGTTCGCCCAGTTAAAATAGGATTCCGTTTTTATCAGGCTCCCTTGAAAAGGGAGCTGGCAGCCGCAGGCTGACTGAGGGATTTCTTCCGTAAAACCTCACACATTACGTAAAAGATTTCACAGAGAACCCCTCCACCGTCTGCGACGGTCCCCCTCCCCTTTCAGGGGAGGCTTTTTACATTCAGGCTCCCTTTTGGTATATAGGCTCCCCTGAAAAGGGAGCTGGCAAGCCGTAGGCTTGACTGAGGGGTTTCTTCCGTAAAACCTCACACATTACGTAAAAGATTTCACATAGAAATCCCTCCACCGTCTGCGACGGTCCCCCTCCCCTTTCAGGGGAGGCTCTTTTTATTCAGGCTCCCTTTTGGTATATAGGCTCCCCTGAAAGGGGAGCTGGCAAGCCGCAGGCTTGACTGAGGGGTACTTCCGTAAAACCTCACACATTAAGCAGAAGATTCCACAGAACCCCTCCACCGTCTGCGACGGTCCCCCTCCCCTTTCAGGGGAGGCTTTTTACATTCAGGCTCCCCTTTGGTATATAGGCTCCCCTGAAAGGGGAGCTGGCAAGCCGCAGGCTTGACTGAGGGGTACTTCCGTAAAACCTCACACATTACGTAAAAGATTCCAAAAGAACCCCTCCACCGTCTGCGACGGTCCCCCTCCCCTTTCAGGGGAGGCTTTTATATCTAGGCTCCCCTGAAAGGGGAGCTGTCACCGCAGGTGACTGAGGGGTACTTCCGTAAAACCTCACACACCAAGCAAAAGGTTCCACAAGAACCCCTCCACCTTTCAATGGCAACTCCCCTCACGCCAGCTTCATATGGTCGCCGGTAATGGCATAGATCACCCATTCCGCCACGTTGACAGCATGGTCGCCGATGCGTTCCAGATACTTGGCGATCATCATCAAATCCAGTGCACCCTCTGCCATGTCCTGGTTCGAACGCACCAGTTCCACCAGTTCCGAACGGACTTTCAGGAACAGATCGTCCACCTGATCGTCTGCGGCAGCCACCTTTTTCGCCAGTGCCGCATCTTTTTTCACATAGGAATCCACGCTGTCGGTTACCATGTGAATGACAGCATTTGCCATTTCCTTGATGTGTACCTTGCTCTCATACTTCTGAAAAGAAACGTGCTTGGTAATGTCCGAAATATCAAACGCCTGATCGCCGATACGCTCCAGATCAGAAATCATTTTCAGGGCAGAAGAAACCACACGCAGGTCGGTCGCCACCGGCTGCTGCATCAGCAAAAGCCGCATACAGAGCCGTTCAATATCCCGTTCGTGCTGGTCGATCTCCATTTCAATGCTGCCGACTTTTTCGGCAAGGTGCTTGTCGTCCTCCAGCAGAGCCTGAATGGCACCGGAAATGGCATCTTCGCAGAGTGCTCCCATTTGAATCATTTCGGTATTCAGCGTTGTCAGCTGTGCTTCGTAGTGTTCTCTCATTATCCGAACCTCCCTGAAATATAGTCCTCTGTCCGCTGATCCTGCGGCTTGGAAAACAGCTGTTCTGTTTCGGCATATTCCACCACTTCTCCCAGCAGAAAGAACGCAGTGCGGTCAGACACACGGGTTGCCTGCTGCATGTTGTGGGTTACAATAATAATGGTATAGTCCTTTTTCAGCGACAGCACCAGATCTTCCACCTTGGAAGTGGAGATCGGATCCAGTGCACTGGTGGGTTCGTCCATGAGAAGCACTTCCGGCTGTACTGCCAGTGCCCGTGCGATACAGAGCCGCTGCTGCTGTCCGCCGGACATGCCCAGTGCACTCTTGTTCAGACGGTCTTTGACCTCGTCCCAGATCGCCGCACTCCGCAGGGAGTTTTCCACGATCTCGTCCAGCTTCGCCTTGGAATGAATGCCGTGGGTACGGGGGCCATAGGCGATATTGTCATAGATGCTCATGGGGAACGGGTTCGCTTTCTGGAACACCATACCCACCCGCTTCCGCAGCAGGTTCACGTCCATATCACCGTAGATGTCCTCGCCGTCCAGACGAATGTCACCAGTGATCTTGCAGCCCTCCACCAGATCGTTCATCCGGTTCAGGGATTTCAGCAGCGTAGACTTGCCGCAGCCGGAGGGGCCGATAAAGGCACTGACCTCATGTTCCGGCAATTCCAGATTGATATTTTTCAGGGCATGGAACGTGTTGTAGTACAAATCCATGTTGTGAATCGCAAATTTTGCCATAGTTGTTTTTCTCCTCATAAGATGTGGGTGGGCGGTGGTCTTTCAGGTATCCTCTTTCATCAGGCTCCCTTGAAAAGGGAGCTGGCAGCCGCAGGCTGACTGAGGGGTTATCTCGTAAACCCTTTACACCAAGCAGAAGATTTCACAGAACCCCTCCACCAGCTTCGCTGGTTCCCCTCCCC
Organism: Ruminococcus sp. OM06-36AC; assembly: GCF_003438725.1. Lineage (NCBI taxonomy): Bacteria > Bacillati > Bacillota > Clostridia > Eubacteriales > Oscillospiraceae > Ruminococcus > Ruminococcus sp. OM06-36AC. The sequence continues at coordinate 120,579 of NZ_QSTT01000006.1, read as the reverse complement.
TAAAGGGGAGGCTTTTTATATCTAGGCTCCCTTTTGTGTTATAGGCTCCCCTTTAGGGGAGCTGGCAAGCCGTAGGCTTGACTGAGGGGTTATCTCGTAAACCTTTTACACCAAGCAAAAGACTTCACAGAAGAATCCCTCCACCGCCTAACGGCGGTCCCCCTCCCTTTTCAAGGGAGGCTTTTTCCACTAGGCTCCCTTGAAAAGGGAGCTGGCAAGCCGTAGGCTTGACTGAGGGGTTATCTCGTAAACCCTTTACACCAAGCAAAAGATTCCGCCGAACCCACACTCACTTTTTCGTCAGCTTCTTTGCCACATAGCCGGACAGGGCATTGATGAGAATGACCATGACCAGCAGCACCACAGCCGTGGCGTATGCCGCACCCATGTATTTGCCCTCGCACAGCAGCTGGTACATATGTACCGCCAGCGTCCGGCAGGGTTTCAGGAAACCGGTGCAGACATCGGTGGACGTTCCGGCGGTGTACATCAGAGCCGCGGTTTCACCGACGATTCGACCGACCGCCAGAATGATGCCCGCCAGAATGCCGGGAACTGCACTGGGCAGGATAATGCGGAAGATGGTGCGGAGCCGTCCGGCACCCAGTCCGAAGCTGCCCTCACGATAGGAATCCGGCACGCTCAACAGGGCTTCTTCCGTGGTACGCATAATCAGCGGCAGTACCATCAGTGCCATTGTAATTGCACCGCCCAGCAGCGAATAGCTGAACTTGCAAGTCACGGCAAACGCCAGAAATCCGAACAAACCGAACACAATGGACGGGATTCCCTGTAGAGTTTCGGTGGTCATACGAATGATCTTCACCAGCGTCATCTGGAACTTGCTGCCGCGGTTGGAGTATTCCACCAGATAAATGGCGGAGAACGCCCCGATCGGCACGGCGATCACCAGTGTCAGCACTGTCATCATCAGCGTATTCAGAATGGACGGCAGCATAGAACAGTTTTCGGTCGTATACTTCCATGCGAACATGGACAGGCGGATATTCGGCACGCCCATGACCACGATATAAACGATCAGGCTCAACAGCACCCCTGCCGTAATGACTGCCGCCAGAATCGTCAGAAGCAGAACCACCAGTGAGCTGGGGTGCCGCTTATACGAAGCCATTTTCTGCCGGAAGGTCTGATGGTTGATGCCCACGATCTTCGCTGTATTTTCCACGTTCATTTCTGCTCCTTTTTCCTCACCAGCGAGAAGCAAACATTGATCAGCAGGATAAAGACGAACAATACCACGCCGGTACCGATCAGTGCTCCTCGGTGCAGGTCTGTTGCGTAACCCATTTCCATAACGATATTCGCCGTCATGGTGCGGACACCGGACAGCAGGCTCTTGGGGATCACGGTCTGGTTGCCGGCGATCATGACTACCGCCATGGTTTCGCCAATGGCTCTGCCGATGCCCAGAATGATGCCTGCCATGATGCCGGACTTTGCCGCCGGCAGGGTGGCACAATACACGCTGCGTTCATGTGTCGCCCCCAGTGCCAGCGAGCCTTCGTAGTAGCTGTTGGGCACGGCACGGATCGCCGATTCGGAAATTTCGATAATGGTGGGCAGGATCATAATGCCCAGCAAAATGCCCGCAGTGAGCACGCTTTTGCCCACGCCGAAAATGCTCTGCATGATCGGCACAATGACCACCAGTCCGAAGAATCCGTACACAATGGAAGGGATTCCCGCCAGCAGAGAAATCGCCGGCTTCAGGATCTTATACAGCTTTTGCGGGCAGAATCTCGCCATAAAGACGGAACACAGCAGCCCGATGGGCACCCCCACCAGAATAGCGATACCGGTGGCGTAAATGCTGCCGATGATCATGGGGAGAATGCCGAACTCGCCCTCCTGCGGCTTCCAGATCACGCCGGTCAGGAATTTCAGCGGTCCGATCTCTGCAATGGCGGGGAACCCGTTGACGAACAGGAATCCGCAGATCAGCACCACCGCCAGAATGGACACGCAGGCTGCCACCAGAAAGACCACTTTCATAATGGACTCACGATACTTTTTCATGAATGTTTTTGCTCCTCTCTGAGAGAGTGGAATGATATTCGTTTTACAACGCAATTGTAGTGCTGTGTAACAACTGGAATTTTGACAATTACAGGAATCAGCCTCCCTTGAAAAGGGAGGGGGACCAGCGAAGCTGGTGGAGGGATTCTACTGAAATCTTTTCCTTGTATTTCAAATTTCACTGAAAAAATCCCTCAGTCAGCCTACGGCTGCCAGCTCTTACCGAGCCGTCCCTTTTGTCACTTCGTGACATTTCCCCATTCCATGGGGAATCACCCTTTTCAAGGGAGCCTGATTTGCAAAATTTCAAAAGAAATATTGTAATCCCCACATTCGCAATTTTCTTTGCCTGCCAACGGCAAACACAGCATAACCTGTCTTTTCTTTACTGTTCCGTCAACGCAGACCACTCTGTGATCTCGCCGGTGTAGATCTGCTTGATCTGATCCTTGGTGATCGCATCGAGAGAATTGTCCTTGTTGACGATGACTGCAATGCCGTCCATTGCCAGAACAGTGCTCTTTACGCCGGTTTCAGTGTCTTTCAGTTCGCGGGAAGCCATGCCGATGTCGCATACGCCCTCCTGTGTGGAAGTCACGCCGGTGGTGGAGTCGCTCTGCTGTACGTCTACGGTCACGTCCGGATTCACGTCCGCATAAGCCTCTTTCAGCTTAGTCATGACCGGTGTGACAGAAGAAGAACCGGCAACCACCACGCTGCCCTTTGCACCGTTGGAGGTATAGCTTTCTGTGCCCTGTGCCACATAGCCCTCTTTGCTGATGACATCTGCGGCATCGGTACTCATGATGTAGTTGAAGAAATCCTGTGCCGCATCGCTCAGTTCCTCGCCGTCCTTGGTGACGATGTTGAACGGACGGGAAATGGAATAGCTGCCGTCAGCCACGGTGTCCACGCTGGGTGCTACGCCGTCTACTTCCAGAGCCTTGACGGAATCGTCCAGAGAGCCGACAGAAACATAGCCGATAGAAGCCGCATTGCCGGCAACAGTCGTCAGCATAACTGCGGTGCTGTTCGTGACCTCTGCACTGGAAACCGTGTTGTCCTTGTCGTCTTCTATGATGCCGCACAGTTCAGTGAATGCTCCGCGGGTGCCGGAACCGTCCTCACGGGTGATCACGGAGATTGCTCCGGAAGCACCGCCGCCGCAGCCTGTCAGACTGCTTGCCATCATGCCCAATGCTGCAACTGCTGCCGCGATCTTTGTCATTTTTTTCATAACGCATAACTCCATTTCCGGACACGCTTCGCTGTGTCCCTTGCCGATTCTGCCATAGGCAACAGCTGCCAACCCTGTGCACAAGATGCGTAGTCAGATTTTTTCGCAAATCGTCCAGAAATTCCGCAGACATACTTGATGTATGGCAAGGGATTTCTGGAAAATCTGCAAGCAGATCACGTGCAGGTCTTATGTGGTTTGTTGCCTTGAATCGTGTTTCGTTTTTATTGGGAAACGCGGAATAAAGCTTGTGCGGAAGATGCGTAGTCAGATTTTTTGGCAGATTGTTCAGAAATTCCGCAGGAATACTTGATGTACGGCAAGGGATTTCTGGGCAATCTGCCGGAAAATATGCAAGCAGATTACGTGCAAAGCCGTCAGGCGGGCTTTATTCTGCGTTTCCCTATGTTCCAATGAACAATGTTATTATAACAAGCCTATGTAAAGTCTGTTATCGCGGCAATGTGAAATCTAGGTTAAATGTTAAGTTTTGCGGCATGTCCTTTGTTAACTCCGAAAAAAGCACGGAATTTCGGTATGTTTTCAGCCGGCATGCACTGAGAGGACAGCCCTTTTCACAGAAAATACCGCTGAAACGACAGATTCCGGCAGTGTGTTGGAGTTATGGAAACACTGCATAAAGCTTGTGCGTAAGATGCGTCGTCAGATTTTTGGGCAGATTGTTCAGAAATTCCGCAGGCAGACTTGGTGTCTGGCAAGGGATTTCTGGGCAATCTGCCGGAAAATCTGCAAGCAGATTGCGTGCAAAGCCGTCAGGCGGGCTTTATGCAGTGTTTCCTTACGTCAGGTTATAGACAAATGACGCATAAGCCTCTGCATTTTCACACCGCGGGGTCTGGGGTTTGTCCGGACAGGACGGTTTTTCGTGGCGTTCCCATGTCCGCAGAGCCGCTTTCCAGTCCCGCATCGGGTGCTTTCCGATGTTCCAGCCGTTGGCTTCGTAGTAGTCGTAAAACTGTTCTGCCGATACCGTGCTGCCCCGATGCATGCAGTAGTTCCGTATCTCCTCCAGTGTCGGCCTGGAAAAAGCAGTCCCTTTTTTCCGGCTGCCGGTTGTGGTGGTTGTTTCGGGAACTGCCGCGGCAGCGGTCTGGCTCTCCGGAAACAACTCTTTCTCTGCATCTGACTCTGTTTCTTTCTCTATCTCTAACTCTTTCTCTATCTCTTTCTCTACGTCACAATGTGCAGCCGGTGTGTCACAATGTGCAGTTTCGGTGTCACAAGCTTCTGCCGGTGCCTGAACCGGTTCCTGCGGCTTGACATCTGCCAGTTTCTGCCGTGCTTTTCGCATGCGTTCCGCAGAAGCACTTTCCGAACCCGTCACCGCACCTACCTCCGGAAGATAGTAGACCGTTTCCGACTTCTGTTCCAGCCGGTGCACACGCATCAGAAACTCCAGCGTGTCCCTGACCAGTTCTTCGTCCTCGTCCAGCGTCAGTGCCAGTTCCGTGTGAAAATCCGGCTCCAGCCCGTCGAAGTACAACTCGCCGCTGCTGGAAAGGCTCAGCAGCAGCATTTTCAGATAGATCATCACGCAGGTATCCCCGTTAGGCATTCGCCGCAGTTTTTTCACTGCCTTGTCCTGAAAGAAATGTTCCTGTAATTTCAGCCAATAAAACCGTTTGCTTTGCATGTGCAGTTCCTCCTGTTCCCGCCCGTCCGGAGCACGCTTCGGGCTGGCATTTCGCAATGTAAGGCAATACCGCACAATCTTTGTGCGGTATTGCCGTTATTTTCGGCAGGGAAAAAAGCCCCTCCATATATAGGCTCTCAGAGGGGAAAAGTTGCACGCCGGCGTGCAACTATGAACGAGAATTTACACAGTTTCTGATGAAAGTTCGGAATATTGGAAGTTAGCTGGAAGTTTCGGGCAGGTTCTGTTGGGAGAGGCAGTGCTGCCCGGGTAAACAGATCGAGCATGACATGCTATACTATTATAATAGTATAGACGTGCAATGGCTCGACTGCACGGCAGCAAAAAAGCCGCACCACCCACCGGAACGCTCCGGCAGTGATGCGGCTGTTTGACATTTTTTGCAAAGTGTGGTATACTGGATTTCGAGGGCATACCTGAAACGGTAGGCGGTTTGTTTCTGCTCCCACTGCTCATTGGAACAGATGGGAGGTGATTGCATTGGATAGTTTTGTTACATTTCGTGATTTGCTGGAAATCGGAACGTTTCTGATTTCTCTGGCAACATTCATCGTTTCATTGTGTAAAAAACATGACAACCGTGATCACAAGAAGAAAAAGAAATAACCGCCCCTACGTCTTCCAAACATGTGGCGGTTAAATCTTTTTAACTATCTACAGTGGGAGCAGACCGTCTACTGGTATGCTCTTTCTATCTTTATTATACGCCAGAACGCCGCATTTGTCAAGGGCTTTTTTGCTGAAAACTGTCGTTTGACATTTTTCGCGTGATGTGGTATACTAAACTTTGAGGGCATACCTAAAACGGTAGGCGGTCGATTCCAGCTCCCGGAAGGGAGTGAGTGCAAATGAACCTGGACATTCTCGTCAAGTGCATTAGCATGGTTTGCGAAGTCTTCAAGGCATATCTTGCCTACTTAAACTTCAAGAAACGGAAATAACCGCCCCCAAGCTTCCAACTAAAGGCGGTTATTTCAAATAATCACATATTGGGAGCAGACCGTCTACTGGTATGCTCTTTCTATCTTTATTATACGTCAGAACGCCCTGTTTGTCAAGGCTTTTTTTGCTGAAAACTATCGTTTGACATTTTTCGCAAAGTGTGGTATACTGGATTTTGAGGGCATACCTGAAACGGTAGGCGGTCAAGTCTTTTTCTGATTTTTGCTCCCACTGCTCATTGGAACAGATGGGAGGTGATCGGTATGATGGATCAATACATCACTTTAGGTGATTTGCTGAAGATCGGCAGCTTTCTGTTGGATTTGATCAGCGTGATCTTGTACATTTACTATAATCATAAAAATAGTAATCAGAATCACCACGGCAAGAAAAAGAAATAACCGCCCCTAGTCTCCAAACTGCGGCGGTTATTCTTTAACATAATGCAGTGGGAGCAGACCGTCTACTGGTATGCTCTTTCTATCTCTATTATACGTCAGAACGCCGCATTTGTCAAGGGCTTTTTTTGCCGGAAAATGCGGTTATTTTTATGCCATGGGATTCCGCAGGGTGAACTGCATTTGTCCGCACGTCCACGCTGAAACGCACATCTGCATAGAAAAAAGCTGCCCTTTTGAGAAAGGACAGCCTTTTCTGATTCTTAAGACTCCAGCAGACCTGCTTCCCGCATATTTCGCAGCAGCAGGTTGAACTGCTCCACAATGTTATCCACGCTGCTGGCCTCCGCTACCGCAGCTGCCGGCGTAACGACACCGGCGGCACCAGTTGCACCCGTAGGCCCTGTGGCACCGGTAGGACCTGTCGCACCAACGGCACCGTCCGCACCTGTGGCACCGGTGGGACCTGTCGCACCAACGGCACCGTCTGCACCTGTGGCACCGGTAGGACCTGTCGCACCAACGGCACCGTCTGCACCAGTTGCACCGGTAGGACCTGTCGCACCAACGGCACCGTCTGCACCAGTTGCACCGGTAGGACCTGTCGCACCAACGGCACCGTCTGCACCTGTGGCACCGGTGGGACCTGTTGCACCAACGGCACCGTCTGCACCAGTTGCACCGGTAGGACCTGTTGCACCAACGGCACCGTCTGCACCTGTGGCACCGGTAGGACCTGTTGCACCAACGACACCGGCGGCACCTGTTGCACCCGTAGGACCTGTGGCACCGGTGGGACCTGTCGCACCAACGGTACCGGCTGCACCTGTGGCACCGGTAGGACCTGTTGCACCAACGGCACCGGCTGCACCTGTGGCACCGGTGGGACCTGTTGCACCGACCGGACCGGTCACACCTGCCGGACCTTGCAGACAACAGGGCACAGGCGGCGGTGCCGGCATGCAGCAGCGGTCAGGCTGGCTGGGTTCTCCGCAATTACAATATGCCATTCTATATCGCTCCTTTCGCATCATTTCCGGCGGGCAGCCTTTTCCGCGAAATACTGCCGGTTATACGCCACTGCCGCATCACCGCGGCGAAAACTGCCTGCCAATGCATTATATGCTGCCGCCGTGGAAATGTCACCCATACGGTCATAGCACACGCACAGCTGGATCGCCGGCAGATAGTCACAGCACTCCTGCCGCCAGAAGCCCTCGTGGGGCTGGTGACCGGTTTCGATTGCCAGATGATACCAGAAAGCTGCCTGCGGGTACTGCTGCCGCTCCAGAAACAGCCCGCCGATCTCGCAGCAGATCTCCGGCTGGGGAATGCCGTAGCAGAACGAACGGAACAGACTTTGCATTGCCTCGTCGGGCTGTTCCAGCCGGGCATAGCAGCGGCCTGCAAGCAGGCATGCACCGATGTTGTCCGGTGTCCAGCCCCTGCCCTCCTGCAAAAACTGTTCCAGCACCGGCAGTGCCGCCCGATAGGCTCCGTGGTCGCAAAGCTCCCTTGCATAATAGTACTGCTCCCGCGGCGAAAATCGTTTGCCGGACAGCAGCAGTTTCTGATAAATGTGCAGATTCCGGTCAGGGTCGCCGGCGTGCAGTTTCCGGTGGGACACTGCCGCATCGCCGTAGCGGATACTGCCGGAGGGCACCACGGCTTCATGTACGGCTCCGGTGAAACGATAGCCGCGGCTCCGCCGGAAAATCCGTTCCCGCCGGGAGATCATCTGGGGCGTTCCGGCAGCGTCAAAGCTGAGCCAGTAAGGGAGAAATACCATGTCTGCTTCCGGAGCCTCCAGGATTTTTCGCAGCTTTTCGTGGTTTTCCCCCTCGATGACATCGTCCGCGTCCAGCCACAGCCAGTAATCTCCTACGGCTTGGGAAACGGCGTAGTTCCGTGCCGCGGAAAAATCGTCGCACCACGGAAAATCATAAATTTTGGCGGCATATTCCGCAGCCACTGCCTTGGTGTTGTCGGTGGAGCCGGTGTCCACCAGAATGATCTCATCTACCAGATCTGCCACCGAATCCAGACACCGCCCCAGCACCGCTTCTTCATTTCGCACGATCATGCAAAGACTGATCAAAGGCATATGCATTCCTCCTTCTGCTGGTTTATCGTATGCGGCAGGAACGGCGGAGGTGCGGTTTTTGGCAGTCTGTAGGGGCATTGCGGCATGGTGCAAACTGCATTGTAGAAAAGTACAAAAGTACGCAGTTTTGTTTCTGCGGAATCCCATGGCATAAAAATAACCGCATTTCCCGGCAAAAAAGCCCTTGACAAATGCGGCGTTCTGGCGTATAATAAAGATGGAAAGAGCATACCAGTAGACGGTCTGCTCCCACTGTTTTAGTTAAAAAGATTTAACCGCCGCAAGTTTGGGTGCTAGGGCGGTTATTTCTTTTTCTTCTTGTGATCACGGTTGTCATGTTTTTTACACAATGAAACGATGAATGTTGCCAGAGAAATCAGAAATGTTCCGATTTCCAGCAAATCACGAAATGTAACAAAACTATCCAATGCAATCACCTCCCATCTGTTCCAATGAGCAGTGGGAGCAGAAACAAACCGCCTACCGTTTCAGGTATGCCCTCGGTTTTTTATTATATCACACTACGCGAAAAATGTCAAACCATAGTTTCCGTTGTTTTCGCAAGAATAAAAATGACTTGACAAATCAGCCAAAATCGCGTATAATAAAAGTAAAGAGAGCACACCAGTAGACGGTCTGCTCCCACTGCTTGAGTTAAGATTTAACCGCCGCGAGTTGGTAGCTGGGGCGGTTATTTCTTTTTCTTGCCGTGGTGATTCTGATTACTATTTTTATGATTATAGTAAATGTATAAGATCACGCTGATGCAATCCAGCAGAAAGCTGCCGATTCTCAGCAAATCACCTAAAGTGATGTATTGATCCATCATACCGATCACCTCCCATCTGTTCCAATGAGCAGTGGGAGCAGAAACAAACCGCCTACCGTTTCAGGTATGCCCTCAAAGTTTAGTATATCACACTTTGCGAAAAATGTCAAACAACAAATTACAATACCTATATATAAGTGGCAGCCGCCACTTCCCCCAACCGGAAAGCACGTCTTTTGCACAAAATGAGGCGTGCTTTTTTGTGATTTCATACAAATATCCGTGTGGTTGGTTGACTTTTTCTGCTTCACATGCTACAATAAAATAGAATATTTTTGTGGCAGGGAGGAACACATTCATGAAAAAGGAAATCAGAACTCGTGTAACTGCCGGTGTGCTGAGTGCCGTGATGCTCTGTGCAGCAGTTCCGGTAACGACAGCGTTCAGCAGCAGTTCTGCCGGCATTGTCAGTGCGGCAGAAGACGACGGCACCACAGAGATCTACAGCAATGGCTTCGAGGACGGCGATGTTTCGGCATTCACCGGCAGAGGCGGCGTAGAAACCATTACCGCAACCGATTCGCAGGCATACAGCGGCTCTTACTCCATGTGCGTCAGCGACAGAGCGAAAAACTGGAACGGCCCGCAGTTCCTGCTGGACGACAGGTGCGAAGCCGGCGTGCAGTACACTGTCAGTGCCGCAGCAAAGACTGAGTGGTACAACTCGATCAAGCTGAGCATGGAATACACCGATGCCAGCGGCGAACGCCACTACAGCAATTTGAAGGAACAGACCAGCAACGGCGACTGGGCAACATTCTCCAACGTGAAGTTCAGCTTCTCCGAGGACGTTTCCAAGGTATACCTGTACTTTGAGTGCAACGACACCGCCGCCATGTACATCGACGATTTCGAAGTACGCACGGCTCCGGTATACCCCATTCAGAAAGACATTCCGTCCCTCAAGGACGTGTATGCCAACGATTTCAAGATCGGCACCGCAGTGACCACTGCGGAACTGGCTCCCCAGTCCACCAAGGATCTGATCGCCAAGCATTTCAACAGCATCACGCTGGGCAACGAACTGAAGCCGGAATCCATTCTGAACAAAGCCGCTACCCTCGCTTCCGGCAGCAACACCGATCCGGTCATCAATCTGGCAAGTGCCAGAACCATTCTGAATTACTGCCGTGACAACAACATTCCGGTTCGCGGACACGTGCTGGTATGGCACAGCCAGACACCGGACTGGTTCTTTAAGGAAGGCTTTCAGGACGACGGCGACTGGGTATCCAAGGACGTGATGCTCCAGCGTATGGAGAACTACATCAAGAACGTTTTCGCGGCTCTGGAAGAAGAATACCCGACGGTAGACTTCTACGCATGGGACGTGGTCAACGAAGCATGGCTGGACAACGGCGTTCCCCGCACCGGCGGCGGACAGTCCGAGAATGCCAACTATTCCGGCTGGGTCAAGGTATTCGGCGACAACTCCTTTATCGAACCGGCATTTGAGTATGCCAGAAAGTACGCTCCGGCAAACACCAAGCTGTACTACAACGACTTCAACGAGTACATGCCGCAGAAAACCGATGCGATCTGCAAAATGGCTCTGGAACTGAAAGAGAAGGGACTGATCGACGGTATCGGCATGCAGTCCCATCTGGACGTTGGATTCCCTAACGTTTCCACCTATAAGAAGGCTCTGGCAAAGTTTGTCGAAACCGGTCTGGACATTCAGGTCACCGAGTTGGACATCACCACCTCTGACACTTCGGAAGCCGGCTTCGAGAAGCAGGCAGAGATGTACAAGGGCATCATGGACGCATGCGTAGAGTATGCAGACAGCATTTCCGCAGTGGTATTCTGGGGCACCACCGACGACAAGAGTTGGAGAGCCGCAAAATCCCCGTTGCTGTTCAATGAAGACTACACCGCAAAGCCGTCGTTCTACGCCATCGTAGAGGGCAAGGATCCGGTAGTCACCACTGCAAGCACCACAGAAACCACTGCGGAAACTACCACCACTACCACTATCACCGAACCGGTCGGCAATGTCATTCGCGGCGATGTCAACGAGGACGGTATGCTGAACGGATTCGATCTGGCGATCATGCGGGATATGCTGTTCAAAGAAGTTGCACTTGTACCGTCGGAAACTGATCCGAATTTCCAGCGTGCTGACATGAACGCTGACGGCAGTTTCAACATTCAGGACGCTGTCACATTGATGAAGTTCCTGCTGGGTTAAGGAAACGCTGCATAAAGCCCGTAAAATTACGACATTTCCCAATTTCATTTTTTTGACTTCCATTATATGCAAAAACACGGCACCGCCCGCTTTGGGTGTGCCGTGTTTTTGCGTTGGTGGGGATAGAGGGAAACCCCTCAGTCACCTCTAAAATGAGCCTCCCCTGAAAGGGGAGGGGGACCGCCGTTAGGCGGTGGAGGGGTTCTTCCGTGAAATCTTCTACACGCCCTACTCGCCCAGAAAATTTTCAAACGAACATTCACTTCTCCCCCATCGCTTGCCGTTCCCGTTCCAGTTCCTGTGCCAGCCGGTAGACGTTCCAGTTCTGGTTGGTAGGGGTCAGCACTGCCTTGTGGGGAATGACGATGCCGGCGTTCCGGAGGGCAGCCAGCAGCTTGTCCATGTGGGAATTTTTCAGCCCGCACATCACCAGCAGCCCCGTTTCCGGCAGGGGCAACGCCGGTGTTTCCTCTGCCGCCGCCGCAGGATAACCGGCAAGCTGCCCCAGACTGCGGGCATACTGTTCCGGCTGTACCAGCACCGTCCGCAGCCGCAGCCGACGTGCGACCTGCTCCACGCCGTCCGTGTCGGGAATTGCAATGAGTAATAATTTTTCCATGTGTATACTCCTTTGAGATCGTGGAATCAATGTGGAATCGTAGGGACAGATTGCACCGTGTCCCCGCTGGAAGAATAGCCTCCCTTGAAAAGGGAGGGGGACCGCCGCAGGCGGTGGAGGGGTTCTCTCGTAAAACCTCTTGCTTAATGTAAAGATTTACGAACTAACCCCTCAGTCACCTGCGGTGCCAGCTCCCCTTTCAGGGGAGCCTATACACAAAAGGGAGCCTGAATGCAGGAACAGCCTCCCCTGAAAGGGGAGGGGGACCGCCGCAGGCGGTGGAGGGGTTCTTGTGGAATCTTTTGCTTGGCGTAAAAGAGTTTACGGAAGCACCCCTCAGTCACCTGCGGTGCCAGCTCAGCACAAGGCACGCCCTGCGGGTGCCCTAAAGGGGAGCCTATACACAAAAGGGAGCCTAAATAAAATCCCTCACACCCCAAACCACTTCCGCAGCTGTTCCGCCGTCACACTCTGCTGCGGGGCGAATGCCTCTGATGCCGCGTAGTGCAGCAGGCTCTTTGCCAGCCAACGCACTTCCGGACGGGTGGCGATCTCGGACAGGCGGCTGGTGCAGACCAGCAAGCTGCCGCTGCCCACTTTGGCTTCCCAGAGAATGCCCAGCTTGTGGTTGCGTTCGAAGTTGTCGATCATCTGTACAATGGGCGTGAACCCCGCCGGCGTGTCGTCCAGAATGGTGCAATCCGCCGCAGTCACAATGTCATACCACTGGGGCGTGCTGTACTCCTGCGTGGGGAACAGTTCCAGTGCGGGGTGGTCGTCCTGAATGCAAAGCCCCATGGTTCCCACAGCAACCGGCTTTTTCATCCAGTTGCAGATGTCGCGGAACATGGGATAGCACCAGAAATCCGTACAGTAAAAGCCCTGTATGCTCTCCGCCGTTTCCCTGGGGAAAAAAACTGTCTTTTTCCCTGCCGCCAGAGCCGCCAGTGCCGTTTCCAGCTGCTCCGTGACACACAGTTCCCCCTGATCTTCCAGTGCCGGCATGGCGATCGCCGGATAGAGCATCAGGTCATAGACGTTGCAGACATCGGTGTCCGCCAGCGACAGAATGAGGTGCACCCGTTCCGGCTGCTGCAACTCCTCCGGCATGCGGCAGAAGATGCTGCCGATCTCCGTCAGACCAGATTCCGCCTGTACCGAAAATCTCCCCTCGCCCAGCTTGTCGCCGTTTTCCCGAATCAGCAGCCATTCCGCCTTGCCGGACTGGGGCAGCACTGTCCGCAGAGAAACCTTTGCCGCAAACATCTCGCCGGTAATCAGCACGTAGGACGGGAACTGTGCCAGCAGTACGCAGTCGGAGCAGAACATTCGCCATTCCTCCGGCGAGATCAGCCCCTTGTTGTCCAGAAATGCGTCCAGCATGCCCACCAGAGCCGTGCCCTGTCCGGAAAAGTCCTGCAAGTCCAGCAGCTGGAAGCCGGCAATATAGCGGGAACGCATGGCGGCTTCGATCTCCTCCTTGTAGCAGGCAGCCGCCAGTGCCCCGCTGCACCGGAAGAACCGGTTCGCCTGATGCAGCATGCCCCTGGCAGCAAGGCGTTCCCGAAAGACTTCGAAATTCCGTGCTTTCAAAGGCCCCGTGTACTTCTCGATCTCCCGAAAATCCGGATAGACCTCGTACTGTCCGATCTCGTGGGTGATGACCGGCTTGGTGGGGATCAGTCCGCCGGCAGTCTTGCTGACCTGCACTTTCTTCACGCCGGTGCCGTACTGGATCTCGATCTCCTCCGTGTCGCCGCTGTCCTCTCCGGCGGTCTGTCGGGGAAAGATCACGTCGTCATACTGGTGCATGGTGCTGGGACGGTCGGTCTGGACGTGTCCCAGCGGAGCATCACACATGCCGAAAGAGCCGCGGAGCAGCCGTTCCTTGCTCAGCCGCACGCCGACAAAATAGTCGTCCTCCGGCACCATCAGCGGGAAGTGCTGAAAGTTGTTGCAGCCCTGTGTGTACAGATGCCGGCTGTCCTTTTCCTTGTAGTGCCGCAGGATCTCCCCCAGCCGTTCCGGACTGCCCCACAGTTCGTTCCCCAGCGAAAACATCACAAACGAGGGGTGATTGCCGAAGGTTTCCAGCATCTTGTCCCCCAGTGCAATGAGGTAGTTCTGTTCGGCTTCGTTGTAGCCCTCCTCACCGGGAGCCGCAATGGTGCCCCAGAACGGCAGTTCCGGCTCCATGTAGATGCCCAGCAGATCTGCCGCAGTAAAGGCAGCGTCCGGCGGGCAGCAGGTGTGGAAGCGGTAGTGGTTGATGCCGTAGCTTTTAGCGATGCCCAGCACCCGCAGCCACTCGTTCACATCTGTGGGAGCGTAGCCGGTTTTCGGGAAGATCAGTCCGTCGTGTTTGCCGCGGAGCATGGTGGGCTGGCCGTTGATCGTGAACCGGCTGCCGTCAGCACAGAACTCCCGCATGCCGAAGCTGACATAGCCGCAGTCCGCCTCGTCGATGTTGTAGACCAGATAATACATGGCGGGGTGGTATTCGCTCCACGCATAGTACGCCTCGTCCAGCGGGATCGTCACCGAAGCCGTGCCGTTTTCGTCCGCCGTCAGCTGTGCCTGAAACAGCGGAATGCTGTCCTCCTCATCGTCCTCCATGACGCTGCCGGTGGCGGTAAAGCTTGCCGTCGATGCCCCGTGAAGCTGCATGGTGAGGGTGACATTTTTTTCCGCCGGATTCGGATACGCCTGTACATGGTCTGCATAGACCTCCGGAAACACTTCCAGCGTCATCTGACCGGTGATGCCGTTCCAGTTGGACTGGGTGTCCGGCGAGGTGAGGTGACCGCCCTTGGTGGGATAGCCGGTGTTCTCCACCAGCACCAGAATCTCCACCAGCGGCTTGGTCACATAGGCGGTGATGTCATAGACGTGGGGCGTGCACAAACTGTCACAGCTGCCCACCCGCCTGCCGTCGATCCAGAGGGTCGTCATGCGGGTGCGTTCCAGCGTCAGCTTCATGGGGCAGCAGCCGATGTCAGGGTCGATCAGTTCCGGATCGATATAGATTTTTTTGCGGAACCACGCCTGCCCTTCAAAAGCGTAGGCATCGGTGAGAAAACCGGTTTCCCGTCTGGGATTTGGGGTGCCTTTTTTGGCGAGAGAGGTAGTATTGGGGAGTGAAATGGTATCGGAAAACGCCGTGGGGAAAGTGCCCTTTGCCATCTGTGCCATGGAAAAGTCCCACACGCCGCTGAGGTCATAACTTCGAAACATCGTGTTGTTCATTCCTTTCGCTGAATTGCCTTTTCGGTTAAATTTAGTGTACCATATTGCAGAATGTGTGTCAAGGAATAATTTAAAAATGTTTGGGCAATACCGCACAAAGATTGTGCGGTATTGCCTTTGGAAAAAGCCACATCTCAACAATCAGAACGCACAGACTGGAGAGCCGGTCTGTGCGTTTATGGAGATATGAAGTTGTCTGAATCAGTGGGATTATAGGACGAGTTGTGCTGTGTCCGCGGAATCCCTCCACCAGCTTCGCTGGTTCCCCCTCCCCTAAAGGGGAGGCTTATTTGTACATAGGCTCCCCTTTAGGGGAGCTGGCAGTGCGTAGCACTGACTGAGGGGTGCTTCCGTGTAACCTCACACATTAAGCAAAAGATTCCACAGAAGAACCCCTCCACCAGCTTCGCTGGTTCCCCTCCCCTTTCAGGGGAGGCTTTTTACATTCAGGCTCCCTTGAAAGGGGAGCTGGCACCGCAGGTGACTGAGGGGTGCTTCCGTGTAACCTCGCACATTAAGCAAAAGATTCCACAAAATAACCCCATTCCCTCACCACCCCACCATCATACCAAACCAGTTTTTCAAAAACAGCACAACTGAAAAAATTCACAAAAAAGCACGCACAGACTCATTCGCCCATGCGTGCAGATATAGGGCAACACCGCACAAAGCCCGCCTGACGGCTTTGCCCTAGGAATTACCAAAGTCCGAAGAAATACCGGCAGGCATCTTCAAAATCTCCGTAGTACTCATAGTTGTCGTAGGAGGAATCGAAGGTGCTGCCGCTGTCCAGCATGCCGCTGACCATGCCCACCACTGTAGACAGGATCACGATAACCGAGATCACGATGCCGATAATGGAGCAGATCAGACCGCCAGTGGACAAGCCGGAGTTGCCGGTTGTGCCGTTGGGGTTGTTCTTGGCTTCCTTGCGGGACATGCAGGAAAAGACGATGCCCAGAATGCCGAACAGAACGCCGGAACCGGAGCAGGAAGACACAATAGAAACGATGCCGAGGATCAGTCCGGCGACTGCCTTGCCGTCGTTCTTCTTGGGCGGATTGTACTGGGGCGGATAGTAGCTGTTCTGGGAATAGCCCTGCTGTCCGTAGCCGTTCGGCTGCCCATAGCCCTGCTGCCCGTAGCTGTTCGGCTGCCCGTATCCCGCCTGTCCGTAGGGCTGCTGGGAATAGGGTGTCTGGGGCGGTGTCTGCCCGTAGCTCTGCCCGCTGCCAGTGGGCGGATAGGTGCCGCCGGACTGGCTCGGTGCCTGCTGGGGAACCGCACCGCCGGACGGCATGGAATAGGGGTTCGTGTCACCGGTCACGCCGACAGCGTCCGGTGTTTCCGGTGTCGGTGCGGCAGTGCTTTCCGCGGAATCTGCGGTGCTGTCCGGTGTGCCGAAATCTTCCGGAACATCTGCCGTATCCGGTGCAAAGGAATCCGGTGCGTCCGGCACAGGCGGCTCTCCGCCGGAAAGCCGTGCCCCGCAGTTGGGACAGTATTGGGTGCCCTCCGGCACGATCTCGCCGCAGGTTTCACAAGTCAACATAGGGTTTACCTCCGTAATTGAATTTTTTACTCGTTTTATTTTACTCGTTTTAAATGTAAGAAAACAGCAGCCGAATCAGTACTGCCAAAGTCGCTATGGAGAGGAGCACCAGCAGCACACCGATGCAAAGCCCGATGATCGAGCAGACCATGCCGCCGGTTGCCAGAGCCGTGCTGCCGCGGGGATCACGGCTGCGGATCTCTCCGCGGGCAATGATACCCAACGCCACGCCGGCAGCCCCCAGCGGAATGCTGTTGAAACAGAAGAAGCCTCCCACCGAATCGATCAGGAGCAGCAGGCAGGACAATATCGAACAGATGCCCAGTACCAGCGAAGTGACTGCCAGACAATTGCTGCTGTTTTTCCGGGGTGACAGATCTCCCGCCGGAAATGTCAGCGGCAGCCCGCAGGCAGGACAGTAGGCCGTACCATTTTGCAAAGCCTGCCCGCATCTGGGACAGAAGAAATATTCGCCCACGTTCAAAGCCCCCTCCTCCAGTCAACAATAGTATAGCATATGTTGGATAATTTGTCAAATTTCTGTGGCGTTTCCGGTGAAAAAATCTCTAACATTAGCCTCCCTTGAAAGGGCACCCGCAGGGCGTACCTTGTGCTGAGCTGGCAGTGCGTAGCACTGACTGAGGGGTTACCCCTAAATCTATTACATCATGTAAAAGATTCCACAAGAAATCCCTCCACCGCCTAACGGCGGTTCCCCTCCCTTTTCAAGGGAGGCTTATTTCAGGCTCCCTTGAAAAGGGAGCTGGCAAGCCGCAGGCTTGACTGAGGGATTATTACGCAAACCCTTTACACCAAGCAAAAGTGCCACAAAAGAACCCCTCCACCAGCTTCGCTGGTCCCCCTCGTACTGAGCGGTCCCCTCTGCCCTGCGGGCATCTCCCCACCCCGTGGGGAGTCACCCCTAAAAGGGAGGCTTTTCTTCTACACTCACCCGTTCTGCATTCTCGACTTTTTCAGCACCCGCACATCCTGTCCCACGAAGTGCAGGCAGGTGTAGGTGGTGTAAATGCGGGAAGTGATTCGCTCGTCGTAGAGGGCGGAAATTTCGTTGTGATTCAGGTTGGTGCTGATGATGGTGGGGAGATCCCGATTCATGCGGGTGTTGATGATGTTGTAAACGGTGGACTGGTAGAACTGCTTGTGGAACTCCGTGCCGAGGTCGTCCAGAATCAGCAGATCGCAGGACAGCAGCGTGTCCAGCGTGTCGTCATTGCTGCCGCCTCTGCCGAAGTGTTCCTTTTCCACCTGCCGCAGAAAGTTGATCGCCGAATCATAGAGAACATTGTATCCGTTTTGCAGCACCCGATTGGCAATGGCGAGAGAGAGGTGGGTTTTTCCACGGCCGGTCTTCCCGAACATCAGAATGCTGCTGGAGTGGTTGGTGAACTGGCGGGCGTATTCCTGACAGAAGAAGTAGACCTTTTCCATTGCCTGATAGCAGCTGCCGCCGTTTTCGGTCTGGAAGCCCCGATAATAGTTCAGGTCGAAATTCTCGAAGCTGCACTGCTCAAACTGAACGCTCTTGTTCAGTTCCCTGGCGGACAGCTTGGCGATCAGATCGGTCAGACAGGTACAGTATTTTTGCTGAAAATAACCGGTGTCATGGCATTTTTCGCAGGTGTAGTGGAGTTCCAGATAGTCCTCCGGATAGCCGTGTTCTTTCAGAAGCCGGCGGATCATCTCCTGAGCCTGTAAATTCTGCTGCCGCAGGGCTGCCACCCGTTCTTTCGTGTTTTCGCCCTTGACGATGATCTGCATCAGGTCGCGGCTGGTGCGGAACATCTGGTAGTTGACCTCCGACACCTCCGGAATGCGGCTTTCAATTTCCATAATGCGTTCCCGATTCTGCTGTTCCGCCGCGAGCCGCCGCGAGTGAATCATGCCTAGTGCTTGTTCCAAATAGTTTCCCTGCATGGACAGTACCTCCTTATGAATTGGTATGTGTGGAAATGAGCCTCCGGAAAAGAGGCGGCTTATTTGTATATAGGCTCCCCTTTAGGGGAGCTGTCACCGCAGGTGACTGAGGGGTACTTCCGTGTAACCTCGCACATCACGCAAAAGATTCCACAGAACCCCTCCACCAGCTTCGCTGGTCCCCCTCCCCTTTCAGGGGAGGCATTTATTCAGGCTCCCTTGAAAAGGGAGCTGGCAGCCGCAGGCTGACTGAGGGATTCTTCCGTGTAACATAACACATTAAGCAAAAGATTCCCCACAAAGAATCCCTCCACCGCCTAGCGGCGGTCCCCCTCCCTTTTCAAGGGAGGCTTATTTGTACATAGGCTCCCTTGAAAAGGGAGCTGGCAGCCGCAGGCTGACTGAGGGATTCTTCCGTGTAACATAGCACATTAAGCAAAAGATTCCACATAAGAACCCCTCCACCAGCTTCGCTGGTCCCCCTCCCCTAAAGGGGAGGCTTATTTGTATATAGGCTCCCCTTTAGGGGAGCTGTCACCGCAGGTGACTGAGGGGTGCTTTCACAAACCTTTTACACCAAGCAAAAGATTCCACAGAGCCCCTCCACCACCCCTTTCAAGGGAGGCTTTTATTAAATATCAATTTCCCGCCGAAAACGTCTTTTGCAGCAGCACGTCGCGAATTTTCCACAGCTGTTCATTGTCGGCACGATCCCGCATGGTGACAAAATAGAGAGAGCCATACATAGGCATGGTGTCCACATAGATTCTCCCCAGCCGTTTTTCGTCCCGTTCCTGCTGAATGGTGGGTTCCAGCACAAAGGCGATCCCCAGCCCCTGCCGGAGCAGTTCTTTCAGCACAATAAAGGAGTCCACCTCAATGACTTCCCGAAAATCGTAGAGCGAAATGCCGCTGCGGCTCAGGTGCCGCTGTACCAGCGTCCGGATCCCGCAGCCGGTTTCCAGCACGATCAGGGGCTGTTTCAGCAGAGTGCTCCATGTACAGCCGTATAGTTCTTCCGAAAGTTCCGGACTGGCGGCGGCAATGATATTTTCCCGACACAGTTCCGTGGCTTCCACCAGCATATCGGGAATTTCGCCCTCCATGATGATCGCATCCAGCATGCCGTTCTGCATGCCCCGCAGCAGCCGGCGGGTGTTGCTCACATGAAACTGTATCCGCGGTTCTGCATTGCGGTTGACATAGGTACAAAGCCGCGGCAGTGCAAAGGAAAATGTGGCAGACGGAGTCAGCCCGATGTCAAAGGAGATCGGTTCCTGCATCTGCTGGAGCCGTTTGCGAATTTCCACATTCTGGGCACGCTGGAGAATCACCTTGTCCCGCAGATACTGCCCCGCCTCCGTCATTTCCACCTGTTTGCCGTCGTAGTGAAACAGCGGGCACTGGTAGAAATGCTCCAGATACTTGATATGCTGGGTCACAGAGGGCTGTGTCAGGTGGAGAATCGCAGCCGTCTTGGTATAGCTTTTGGTTTCACACAGGGACAAAAACGTGTCCATTCGATAATCTAGCATAATGCTGCACCTCGCTGCAATGTGGATTGGAAAGCGGACGTGAGGAATGGAAAAGAAAGGCTTTCACTTTAGGCTCCCCTTTAGGGCACCCGAAGGGCGTGCCTTGTGCTGAGCTGTCACCGCAGGTGACTGAGGGGTGCTTCTGTGTAACCTAACACATCAAGCAAAAGATTCTACAAAGAACCCCTCCACCAGCTTCGCTGGTCCCCCTCCCCTAAAGGGGAGGCTTATTTATATATAGGCTCCCCTTTAGGGGAGCTGGCAAGCCGCAGGCTTGACTGAGGGGTACTTCCGTGTAACCTAGCACATCAAGCAAAAGATTCCACAGAGAACCCCTCCACCAGCTTCGCTGGTCCCCCTCCCCTTTCAGGGGAGGCTTATTTGTATATAGGCTCCCCTTTAGGGGAGCTGGCAGCCGCAGGTGACTGAGGGGTGCTTCCGTGAAACCTAGCACATCAAGCAAAAGATTCCACAAAGAACCCCTCCACCGTCTGCGACGGTCCCCCTCGTACTGAGCGGTCCCCTCTGCCCTGCGGGCATCTCCCCACCCCGTGGGGAGTCACCCCTTTCAGGGGAGGCTTATATAGGGCTCCCCTGAAAGGGCACCCGCAGGGCGTGCCTTGTGCTGAGCTGGCAAGCCGCAGGCTTGACTGAGGGGTACTTCCGTGTAACCTAACACATCAAGCAAAAGATTCCACAGAGAACCCCTCCACCATCTGCGACAAACTCTCCCCTAAAGAGAAAGCACATTTTTGAAAAGGAGCGAAAATCAGAACTCCTCATACTCATGTTTTTTCGGGCGGTTCATGAGGTTGTTCAGTGCCTGCTGCGGCTCAGCACCGTCGAACAGGATATGGTACAGCTGTTCCGTAATGGGCATGGAAACGCCGTGCTGCTGTGCCAGTTCCCACGCGGCGTGGCAGCAGTAATAGCCCTCTACCGTGCCCACCTGCTTGACCGCATCTTCGGGAGAAGTTCCCTCGCCGATCAGGATTCCGGCACGGCGGTTGCGGCTGTGCATGCTGCAACAGGTGACGATCAGGTCACCGATACCGGACAGCCCGCCGAAGGTTTCCGCTCTGCCGCCCATTTTGACACCCAGATTGGTGATCTCGTGAATGCCCCGCGTCATCAGAGCCGCCTTGGTGTTGTCACCGCAGTGCAGCCCGTCGCAGATGCCTGCCGCCAGTGCAATGATATTCTTCAATGCCCCACCGATCTCGCAGCCCACGGGGTCTGTGTTGATGTAGATCCGCAGGGTGTGACTGGAGAACGTTTCCTGGATCTGCACCGCAGCGGCTTCATTTTTGGACGCAGCCACCACGGTGGTGGGCACACCTCTGCCCACTTCTTCGGCGTGGGACGGGCCAGTGATAACGCCCACCGCATTGTCGGGATATTCCGACTGAATGACCTGGCTCATGGTGAGAAACGTCTTTTCCTCCAGACCCTTGCTGGCGTTGACCAGAATGACATTTTCGTCAAGATAGGGTTTCACACGCTGTGCCACGGAACGGATATACAAGGACGGCACCACAAAAACCACCATGTCGCTGTGTTCCATACAGACAGGGTCTGTGGTGAATCCGATGCCTTTCGGGATCTTTACCCCCGGAAGCTTGGTCTTGTGCTCTCCGTCCCGCAGAATTGCATCTACGATCTGCTGGGAAATATCCCAGACCGTAACGGTATGCCCGTTCTGAAATGCTGCAATGGCAAGGCTGACACCGAAGCCGCCTGCACCAAGAATCGTGATTTTTGCCATATGAACCTCCTTTACAATTTCGGGCTCTCTCTTTCATTTTAGGCTCCCTTGAAAAGGGAGCTGGCAGCCGCAGGCTGACTGAGGGATTATTACGTAAATCCTTTACACCAAGCAAAAGATTCCACAAAGAATCCCTCCACCGCCTAGCGGCGGTTCCCCTCCCCTTTCAGGGGAGGCTTTTACATTCAGGCTCCCCTGAAAGGGGAGCTGGCAAGCCGCAGGCTTGACTGAGGGGTACTTCCGTGTAATCTAAAACATCAAGCAAAAGATTCCACAGAACCCCTCCACCAGCTTCGCTGGTCCCCCTCCCCTTTCAGGGGAGGCTTATTTGTACATAGGCTCCCCTGAAAGGAGAGCTGTCACCGCAGGTGACTGAGGGGTACTTCCGTAAGACCTAGCACATCAAGCAAAAGATTCCACAAGGAACCCCTACGCCTTTTTCGAATGGAACGAAAACTTGTTTTCATTGCCGGCTTTGAGCCGCTGGATATTGGTGCGGTGCATATAGATGACCCACGCCCCCATCAGTGCCGCCAGTCCGGTATTGAGCCAGAGGTACCACATGGGCAGATCGCCCCGCTGCCAGAACTGGAACAAAAACGTCACCACCGGACAGCATGCCGCCGCGATGATCGAGCCGAGGGAAACGTACTTCGAGATTGCCAGCACCACAGCGAAAATGACGATCAGGCAGAGGAACACTTTCCAGTCAATGCCCAGAAAGACCGACACGCCCACCAGCACACCTTTTCCGCCTTTGAAGTGGTAATAGATCGGGAACACGTGTCCCAGAATTGCGAAAATACCGGCAATATAGCCGATGAAATGCACATCGTTCTGTGCCGTCAGCCCTGTACCCAGCAGTTCGCAGATGCCCTTGGACAGCAGCACGGCAACAATGCCCTTTGCCAGATCGCCCACCAGCGTCAACGCGGCACAGCCCTTGCCGAAGCAGCGGAGCGTGTTGGTCAGACCGGCGTTATGGCTGCCGAACTCCCGAATATCCTGATGCTTCAGCAGCCGCACCACCAGAATGGAACTGTTGAAACTGCCCAGCAGATAGGACAGCACCGCAGAAATGAGTATTGCAAGAATCAGCATGATATTCTCTCCCGTTATTTTTCATCTCTCGCCCGTTCCCGCACCACAAACCGCACCGGCGTTCCGGTCAGTCCGAAGGTGGAACGGATCTGGTTCTCGATATACCGCTGATAGGAGAAGTGGAACAGATCTGCACGGTTGACAAAAATGACAAACGTCGGCGGCTTGGTGCTTGCCTGCGTCATATAATAGATCTTCAGGCGGCGGCCTTTATCCGAGGGCGGCTGCACCCGTGTGGTAGCATATGCCAGCACATCGTTCAGCATGCCTGTGGAGATCCGCATAGCGTTCTGCTCGTAGACTTCGCGAATCTTTGCGAACAGCTTGGGCACACGCTGCCCCGTCTTTGCAGAAATGAACACGAACGGAGCGTAGGACATGAAGCTGAAATCCCGCTGCAATTTTTCCTCGAACTCCTTCATGGTGGTGTTGTCCTTTTCAATCAGATCCCACTTGTTGACCACGATAATGGAAGCCTTGCCCTGTTCGTGGGCATAGCCGGCAACCTTGGAATCCTGTTCCGTGAAGCCCTCTGTGGCATCGATCAGAATCAGGCACACGTCCGCACGGTCTACCGCCATATAGGCACGCAGCACACTGTAGTGTTCGATTCGCTCGGTAACGCGGGCTTTTTTCCGGATACCGGCAGTGTCGATCAGCACGAACTTGCCGTCCTCGTTTTCCACAGTCGTATCCGTCGCATCACGGGTGGTGC
The DNA here is from genome assembly GCF_003438725.1 of Ruminococcus sp. OM06-36AC. Classification (NCBI taxonomy): domain Bacteria; kingdom Bacillati; phylum Bacillota; class Clostridia; order Eubacteriales; family Oscillospiraceae; genus Ruminococcus; species Ruminococcus sp. OM06-36AC. The sequence goes on along the minus strand of NZ_QSTT01000006.1, from coordinate 96,698 downwards.
CGGCAACATTGGACACGATCGCCCGTTCTTCGCCGGCGATACGGTTCACCAACGAGGACTTGCCCACATTGGGCTTGCCGATAATTGCCACATGAATGGCATCTTCGTCGTCCTCCAGCTGATCCTCCGGCGGCAGCAGATCGTAAACTGCGTCCAGCATATCGCCGGTGCCGTGACCGTGTGCCGCGGAGATCGGAAACGGGTCGCCGATGCCCAGATTGTAGAACTCATACAGTTCCATCGGCGGTTCCCCGATAGAATCGCACTTGTTGACAGCCAGAACCACCGGCTTGCCGCTTTTCTGGAGCATGCTTGCCACGGCACTGTCATCAGCCGTCACGCCGCAGCGAACGTCAGTCACCAGCACGATCACGTCCGCCCGTTCGATCGCCAGTTCCGCCTGCCGCCGCATCTGCTTCAGAATCACGTCATCGGTCACCGTTTCGATACCGCCGGTATCCACCAGCATGAACGAACGGTTCCGCCATTCGCCCTTGGCATAGATCCGGTCGCGGGTCACGCCGGGGGTATCCTCGACGATCGACAACCGCTGTCCGATCAGCTTATTAAACAGCGTGGACTTTCCCACATTGGGTCGTCCCACCACCGCTACAACAGGTAATGCCATATGATTTTTCATCTCCTTGATTTTTTGATTCGTTCTATTTCCAGTCAGAAACGCTGTACTGTAGTATGCCTTCTTTGAAAGGTTTCATATTAGGCTCCCCTGAAAGGGCACCCGAAGGGCGTGCCTTGTGCTGAGCTAGCAGTGCGTAGCACTGACTGAGGGGTTATCCCTAAAGCTTTTACACCAAGCAAAAGATTCCACAGAAGAACCACTCTACCAGCTTCGCTGGTTCCCCTCACTTTTCAAAAGTGACTTCCCCGCTATCATGCCCCCAATCCGAGGACAGCATACAAAAAAGAGAGGCGACACAAGCCGCCTCTCCTCCTCGTACAAAACAAAATCGTCTTGTCAGTCAGCACTTATTCTGCATCGTCCATCTTCAGAACAGCAACGCCCTTGTAAAATCCGCAGTTCTTGCAGACCTTGTGCGGAGCTTTGAACGCACCGCAGTTGCTGCATGTGCTCATTGCAGGTGCATCGAGCTTCCAAACAGCAGAACGTCTTTTGTTACGTCTTGCCTTGGAGACCTTATTCTTCGGTACAGCCATGTTTTGGCACCTCCTTCTACTTTCGACAGTCGCAGGTGGTTTCGTTCAGATTGCACCCGCAAATATCGCACAAACCCTTGCAGTCCTCCCGACAAAGCATCTTTGTCGGCAGCATGAGCAAAAGGTCTGAGATTGCTGTCTCATTCATATCAATGCTGTCGTGTTGTGCGACGAGGTATGTATCATAGATGTCGCCTTCGCTCTGGAGGGACGGTACGACTGTGTGAGAAAAGTCATACGAATAGTCCCGCCGCAGTTCCGCCAGACAGCGGTCACAGACCGCATCTAAGGTACAGGAAACGGTATATTTCAGTGTCACGATACCGGCACGGTTCGAAAACTCGCCCTGTACAGACACCGGTGCGGCAAATGTATAGCCGCGTACCTCGGACAGTTCTTCCAGCGAGATCGTATAATCCACCGGCAGATGCATGCCCTCTATCTGAAAAATCTCCCGTAACTGTAGAATCATACCTGTTCCTTTCACGCATTGCATCATTTATTATAACAAATTTCCAGCTGCCTTGTCAAGTCCTTTTTCAAAAAATTCGAAAAAAGCAGCATTTTTCCCTGTTATCGGGAATCCAGACCTATTAGTCTACGAACTTGGTCACAGAAGCCGGCAGTTCGGAAACGTCTGCGGAAACGGTGAAAGTCACAACGGAATCGTCGCCGGTCAGCTTGTCCAGCTTTTCCAGAGTACGTCCCAGTTCCTCGAAGTCCGCACCAGCGATCTTCAGGATACCGTCTACATAGATTTCCTTGATGTCATAGTTGCCAGCCAGCATGCCTGCTACGAAACCATAGAATGCATCGAAGGTGTCGATCGCAAACTGCTCTGTATCGCACCATCTAACCTTGTAGCTGATGGAACGACGCAGTGTTTCGCCCTTTTCGATGCAAACCAGACAGCCGTTGGTGTTCTTGACTGCTGTGTTGATTCTATCGATAATGATCTTGGTCTTACCGCTTCCCTTTTTACCTGTAATCAGTCGAATCATGATGATAACTCCTTTCGCACCGGAATTCCGGTACTTGTTTATTCCTTCACAGCCGCATCACCGGCTGTTGAATACATAAAGTATTTGCCCGTTATTCTGCCAGCTTTGCTTCCAGAGCAGCCTTCTGGTCTTCATAGCCCGGCTTGCCCAGCAGAGCGAACATATTCTTCTTGTAGCTTTCTACACCCGGCTGGTTGAACGGGTTTACGCCCAGCAGATAGCCGGAAACTGCACAAGCCTTTTCGAAGAAGTAGATCAGATAGCCGAGGCTCTTTTCAGAAACGTCCTCTACCTCGAGGATCATATTCGGTACGCCGCCGTCGGTGTGTGCCAGAACAACGCCTTCCAGAGCCTTGCGGTTTACCACAGACATGTTCTGGTTGGTCAGGAAGTTCAGACCGTCCAGATTCTCTGCGTCCGGTTCCAGATAGAAGTCCTGCTTCGGCTTCTTGATGTCCACAACGGTTTCGAACAGAATGCGGCTGCCTTCCTGAATATACTGACCCATAGAGTGCAGGTCGGTGGAGAATACTGCGGAGGACGGGAAAATGCCCTTGTTGTCCTTGCCTTCGCTTTCGCCGAACAGCTGCTTGTACCATTCTGCCATGGTCACGAAGCTGGGCTCATAGGAAACCAGCATTTCCACGTTCTTGCCCTTGCGGTACAGAATGTTCCGCAGTGCAGCATACTTGTAGCAGTCGTTGTTGTCGAAATCTGCGGTGAGTTCCTTCTGTGCTTCTGCGGCACCAGCCATCAGGGCTTCGATGTCACAGCCGGCAACTGCGATCGGCAGCAGACCTACAGCAGTCAGAACGGAGTAACGGCCGCCCACATCGTCCGGAACCACGAAAGTTTCATAGCCCTCTGTGTCGGACAGGGACTTCAGTGTGCCCTTTGCCTTATCTGTGGTTGCAAAGATGTGATCCTTGGCACCGTCCTTGCCGTACTTCTTTTCTACCAGCTGCTTGAACACACGGAATGCCAGAGCCGGCTCTGTGGTCGTGCCGGACTTGGAAATGACATTGACAGAGAAATCTCTGCCCTCGCAGATCGAGATCACTTCGTTCAGGTAGGTGGGGTTGATGTTGTTGCCCACATAGTAGATGTCCGGCGTGTCCTTCTTCAGGTTGTTGTAGAACGGGGACTTCAGGAATTCGATTGCCGCACGGGCACCCAGATAAGAACCGCCGATACCGATCACGACCAGTACCTCAGAATTCTTCTGGATCTTCTTGGCAGCCGCCTGAATTCTTGCGAATTCTTCCTTGTCATAGTCGGTCGGCAGTGTCAGCCAGCCCAGAAAATCAGAACCCAGACCGTTCTTTTCGTGCAGCATCTTTGCAGATGCTTCCACCTGATGACGGATTCCGGTCAGTTCGTCCGGATTCACATAGTTTGCCAGATATTTTGTATTCAGCTTTACAGAAGACATAGTACAATTTCCCTCCACTTTCTTCTCAAGGCGTTGGACAGTACGGCGAAAAACGCTGCTTCCGCCAGACCATTCCCTTGTGACCGCAGGAACGCTCTGACAGAAACTGCACATACGGGTGCTGTCCAACCACTTTACCACTTATATCATACTATATTCTGCGGCAGATTGCAAGGGGTATCTGGATTCTTGTATAATCTACACAATTTTTCCGATTACATTTTAAGCATTTTGACCGTTATTTGATACAGAGCGTCCCAGAAGTCCCGCACCGGCACTGCATCAGCCGCCGCCACGTCAGTTTCATATAACAACGTGTTCCCCTGATAGAACGCGGCATGCCCCAGCTTCTGCCCTTTCCGGACGGGAGCCTGCACAAAACGGGGCAGTACCATAACGGTTTCCAGCTCCGTGCAGCTGCGTGGTACCACCAGCCCTTTCAGCGGCCCCGACTCCGCCAGCACTGCCCGTTCCACGCCGCCGCGGACTTGTACCGGATAGAGGAACTCGCCGGACAGCTGGGGCTGCACCACTTTCCAGCCGGCGAAGCCCTTCCGCAGCAGCTGTTTCGCCAGAGTGAAGCGGCTGTCGGTGTCCCCGCACCCCAGCACCACCGCCACGCACTGCATGCCGTTCCGCCTGGCACCGGCGGCAATGCTCCAGCCCTCCGCTTCGCTGTGACAAGCCTTGAAGCCGATGCTGGTTTCGTCGGTACGGGAAAAGGTGTTTTCGTTGACCAGTTCCGTGGCTTCTCCCCGCAGGAAATCCCGCCACGTCCGGAAATAGGGCTGCAACGCTGTCTTTTTCGCCAGAGCACAGCAGAGCCGTCCCAGATCTGCCGCGGTGGTGTAGCTGGTGTCGGTGTTCCCCTGGGGGCTGGTGAACCACGTGTCCCGCATGCCCAGATCAAAGGCACGGGCGTTCATGTCCATGACGAACTGCTTCGTGTCACCGGCGGCAGCTGCGGCAAGCACAACGGCGGCATCGTTGGCGTTCCCCACGATCAGCCCTTTCAGCAAGTCCCCCACAGTCATTTCCTCGCCGGCGGTGAGCCAGATCACAGCCCCCTTGGTGCCGGTCACCGCGTCTGTGGCAGTGAGCACCGTGTCCGTTGTCCACGCCCCCTGCTCCAGCTGCTCCGCCGCCAGCAATGCCGTCATCAGCTTCGCCATCGCCCCGCAGGGCAGCCGGTCACTGCCGTGGGATTCCAGCAGCACCGTGCCGGTTTCTGCCTCCAGCAGGGCATAGGCAGCCGCAGGGATCTCCGGCTCCTCCGCCGCCGAAACCGCCGCCGGACTTCCCGGCAGCAGCCACCAGAACAACAGCACTCCGCAGCACAGCAACGCCGCATAACGTTTCATAAGCACACCCTCCCGAATTCGTTTTGTATTTTGTATAAAATATGCCGCACAGGGTGCGGGTATGCGGTGTTTTGCAGCGGCGGAATGGCTGGGGTTTGTGTTATCAATTAGGCTTCCCCTTTGTTATTCAGGCTCCCCTTTAGGGGAGCTGGCACCGCAGGTGACTGAGGGATTTTTGCGTAAATCTGAAACATTATGCAAAAGATCTCAGCAGTATCCCTCCACCAGCTTCGCTGGTCCCCCTCCCTTTTCAAGGGAGGCTCTTCCCACACCCCAAAACAGAAAAACGGCACCCCGTTGCCGGAGTGCCGTCTTTCCCTCTTACTATTCTACTCAATCTTTGAAAAGATGTGTGTTCTCAAAATAATCTGTGCTTACTTGACAATGTACTTGCCGATAGATTCTACCAGCTTTTCCGGATCATCGGTGTGTGCCTGCAGCTTGATCGGCTTGGACAGATCCAGGCTGAAAATGCCCATGATCGACTTTGCATCGATGGCATAACGACCGGACACCAGATCAATGTCATAGTTAAACAGCATAACCTTGTTTACGAAATCCTTTACATCATTGATTGCATTCAGCTGAATTGTGGTTTCATACATAACAATTACCTCCTCTTGAAGGGGTTACCTCTCGCCCTTCCGGTGTCACAATAAATTGCAGAACGAAAAGCAAACTCCACGCTGCGGCAACGTGCACACCGCATCATGCTTTCTTTTAGAAGTTTCTGACGCCTTCCGTTTCTGTACTTATAGTCTACCACGAAAAATTTTTCTTGTCAAGATGATTGCAACATTTTCGTCGATATAGTATAATAGATGATGAAATCGCCGCTGCTTTTTTGACAGTGACGTTAATTTTCATGAAAATCCGGTGAAAATGACACAAAGATTTCGGGAAAATCCGGTGGTTTTTCCGCAGATTCCGTCGAAAAAGCTGCCGGATCTTTCCCCCGAGGAGGTCACACCCAAACTTGAACTGTTATTTTTACACATTCGGCTGCAAGGTGAACACCTGTGAAACCGCCGGCATGCAGTCCCTGCTGCAAAACGCCGGCTATACCGTGGTTTCCCAGCCGGAGCAGGCAGACATCTTTTTGTTCAACTCCTGCACCGTCACCGCCTCCGGCGACAGCCGCCTGCACCACGCCATGCGAAAAGTCCGGCGGGAACACCCCGACGCTCTGCTGGTGCTCACCGGCTGCTATCCGCAGGCGTATCCGGAACAGGCTGCGGCGATCCCCGAAGCCGATCTGATTATCGGCACCAAGCACCGCAGCCGTCTGCCGGCACTGCTCGCCCAGCTGTGCCAGAACCACGCCCGCATCGCCGCCGTGGACAGCTACGCCCGACAGGACGATTTCGAGGTGCTCCCCTGTGACACCATGCCGGACAACACCCGTGCATTCCTGAAGATCCAGGACGGGTGCAACTGCTTTTGCAGCTACTGCATCATTCCCTACGCACGGGGACGCTGCCGGAGCCTTTCGCTGAAAGACGTTGCCGCCGGAGCCGCTGCCTTTGCGAAAAACGGCTATCGGGAGATCGTCCTCTGCGGCATCAATCTGGGCTTCTACGGCATGGAGTGGGGCGGCTCGCTGGCAGAAGCCGTGGAGTGCTGTGCCCGCACCGCCGGCGTGGAGCGTGTCCGGCTGGGTTCTCTCGAACCGGAACGGCTGACCGAGGAACAGCTTTCCCGACTGGCAGCCCTGCCCCAGTTCTGCCCCCAGTTCCACCTGTCCCTGCAAAGCGGCTGTGACAAGACACTGCATGCCATGAACCGGAAATACGACAGTGCGGAATACGCGGAGATCTGCCGGAGGATCCGGCGGTACTTCCCCGACTGTGCCATTACCACGGATTTCATGGTGGGCTTTCCCGCCGAGAGCGAAGTGGACTTTCAGACCTCGCTGGCGTTTGCGGAACGCATGGGCTTCGCCGCCATGCACGTGTTCCGCTATTCCCCCAGAGCCGGCACCCGTGCCGCACAGTTCCCCGACCAGTGCAGCGGAGCCGAAAAAACCAGCCGCATGGAACGTGCCCAGAAAGCGGCGAAAACCGCAAAGGAAAACTTCCTGAAAAGCCAGATTGGCAAGGAATTTCCAGTACTTTTTGAACGGGAACGGGGCGACGGCTACCACGTGGGACATACCCCGAACGGCACCGTTGTGCGAATTTCTGCAAAAAATCCAAAAAAAAGTTTGCGTAATCGCGTTTTTTGTGTTAGAATAGTAGAGAGTGATGCGGAATGCTGCTATGGGATACTGACAGAATCCAGTTTTGACGAAAGGACAGCCCTGTAAGGGGCGATGCCCACATCGCCCCGTGTGCCCCAAAATCAGGCTTCCTTGAACCAGTCTGCCAAATCAGCCTCCCCTTTAGGGGAGGGGGACCGCCGACAGGCGGTGGAGGGGTTCTTTCGTGGAATCTTTTGCGTAATGTGCGAGGTTACATAAAAAAATCCCTCAGTCAGCCTGCGGCTGCCAGCTCCCTTTTCAAGGGAGCCTGAAATAAGCCTCCCTTGAAAAGGGAGGGGGACCGCCGTTAGGCGGTGGAGGGATTTCTTGTGGAATCTTCTTCCACATGTGCTGGCTTCCGTAGTCCCCACCACAATCGCAGCACCCGCAAATCCAAAATAAAGGAGATTTACCATGTCTGTTTTTCGTATTTATGTGGAGAAAAAGCCGGAATTCGCGGTAGAAGCCCGCTCTGTTCTGAGCGACGTGCAGACCGCACTCCGTCTGAATGTCACCGACATTCGCATTTTCCACCGCTATGATGCAGATCATCTGACGGCAGAAGCTTTCCAGCGTGCCGTTCCCACCGTATTTTCTGAACCGGCGGTGGATCACACCTACACAGAACTGCCGGCTCTGGAAGAAGGGCAGCGGACATTCGCGACCGAATACCTGCCGGGACAGTTCGACCAGCGTGCCGACAGCTGCGAGCAGTGTATCCAGATCCTGCTTCAGGGCGAACGCTGCCGTGTCCGCACAGCAGATGTCTACGTCGTTACCGGCAACCTGACCGATGCAGAATTCGACCGTCTGAAAAAGTATCTCATCAATCCGGTGGAACGCCGCGAAGCTTCTCCGGAACTGCCGGAAACACTGGACACCAACTATACCATTCCGACAACAGTAGAAACCCTCACCGGCTTCATCTCCCTGTCGGAGGACGAACTGAAACAGTTCATCGCTGACTACGGTCTGGCAATGGATCTCGGCGACATTCAGTTCTGCCAGAAATACTTCCGCGATACCGAACACCGCGACCCCACCATTACCGAGGTTCGCATGATCGATACCTACTGGTCTGACCACTGCCGCCACACCACATTCCTGACACAGATTTCCGACGTGGACATTCCCACCGACTATATCAGGGAAACCTATGACGCATACTGCACCGTCCGGCAGGAACTGGGCAGAGGCGAAAAGCCCATGACGCTCATGGACTTGGCAACCATCGCTGCCAAGAAGCTGAAAGCGGACGGCAAGCTGAACGATCTGGACGAGAGCGAGGAGATCAACGCCTGCTCCGTCAAGATCAAGGTGGACATCGACGGCAAAGAAGAGGACTGGATCCTCATGTTCAAGAACGAAACCCACAACCACCCCACCGAGATCGAGCCGTTCGGCGGTGCTGCGACCTGTCTGGGCGGTGCGATCCGTGACCCGCTGTCGGGACGTTCCTACGTATATCAGGCAATGCGTGTCACCGGTGCAGCCAATCCGCTGGTGCCGGTAGAGGATACCATTGCCGGCAAGCTGCCCCAGAGAAAGATCACCGTGGGTGCTGCCAACGGCTACAGCTCCTACGGCAACCAGATCGGTCTGGCAACCGGCCACGTGGCAGAGGTATACCACCCCGGCTACATGGCGAAGCGTATGGAGATCGGTGCGGTACTGGGTGCTGCTCCGGCTTCCAATATCCGCAGAGAAGCCCCCGTCCCCGGCGATATTGTCATTCTGCTGGGCGGCAAGACCGGACGTGACGGCTGCGGCGGTGCGACCGGTTCTTCCAAGTCCCACACCGTGGAATCTCTGGGACACTGCGGTGCAGAAGTCCAGAAGGGTAACGCTCCGGAAGAACGCAAACTTCAGCGTCTGTTCCGCAACCCCACTGTGACACAGATGATCAAACGCTGCAACGACTTCGGTGCAGGCGGCGTTTCCGTTGCGATCGGCGAACTGACCGACGGTCTGGAGATCGATCTGAACGCCGTACCGAAAAAGTATGACGGTCTGGACGGCACAGAGATCGCGATCAGCGAATCGCAGGAACGTATGGCTGTGGTGGTTGCCGCAGAAGATGCCGACAAGTTCATCAAGGAAGCCGGCAAGGAAAATCTGGAAGCTACGATCGTGGCAACCGTACAGGCAGAACCCCGCCTGCGGATGCACTGGAACGGCAACACCATTGTTGACCTGTCCCGTGAGTTCCTGAACTCCAACGGTGCCGTAAAGCACACCGACATTGCCATTGAAGCACCGCAGCCGGCAGCAGAATCCACCCTCACCGACAGTGCAGACGCATGGACAGAACTGCTGTCCAGCCTGAACATCTGCTCCCAGAAGGGTCTGATCGAAAAGTTCGACTCCACCATTGGTGCCGGCACTGTGCTGATGCCTTTCGGCGGTGTCTACCAGCTGTCGCCCTCACAGGCAATGGCTGCCAAGATTCCGGTGCTCAAGGGCGAAACCAACACCTGCTCGCTCATGGGCTGGGGCTATAATCCCACGGTCAGCGAACGCAACCCCTATCTGGGTGCCATGGACGCAGTCATCACCTCCATTGCCAAGGTCGTTGCAGCCGGCGGCAGCTGGCACCACTGCTGGCTGACATTCCAGGAATACTTCGAGCGTACCCAGAATGATCCCAAGCGTTGGGGCAAGCCCATGGCTGCCCTGCTGGGTGCATTCAAGGCACAGCTGGAACTGTCCTGCGGCTCTATCGGCGGTAAGGACTCCATGTCCGGTACGTTCGAGAACATTGATGTTCCGCCGACGCTGGTATCCTTTGCCGTTTCCACCGCCAAGGCAGACAAGGTGGTTTCCACCGAATTCAAGCAGGCTGGCGACAAGGTCGTGATGCTCCGTCCGGAAACTGACGAAAACGGTATCCCCAGCTTCGAGAGCGTTCGTGCCACATTCGACAAGGTCGAAGCAATGATCGCCGCCGGCCGCATTCGTGCCGGCTGGGTCATCGACTACGGCGGCGTGGCAGAAGGTATTGCCAAGATGTGCTTCGGCAACGGCATCGGCTTCACCTTTGACCGCCAGCTGACAGATGCAGAACTGTTCCAGCCCTGCTGCGGCGGCTTCCTGCTGGAACTCTGCGGCGATGCAGAGGACGGCGAGGACGTGATCGGTTCCACCAGCGAAAAGCCGGAGATCGTCTGCCCGAAGTTCACCCTCCAGCTGGACAAGCTGCTGTCCGTCTGGGAGAAGAAGCTGGAGCCGGTATTCCCCTGCCGCATCAAGACCACCACAGAGGTTCCGGAAAAGCTGTCCTATCCGAGAAAGACCACGCTGTCCGCTTCGATCAAGAGTGCACAGCCCCGCGTGCTGATTCCGGTATTCCCCGGCACCAACTGCGAATACGACACCGCCCGCGTCTTTGAGCGTGCCGGTGCAAGACCGCAGACCTTTATCGTCCGCAACCTGTCCGCAGCGGCAATGGAAGATTCTATCACCACCTTTGCGGCAATGGTTCGTCAGGCACAGATCATCATGATCCCCGGCGGCTTCAGCGGCGGCGACGAGCCGGAGGGCAGCGGTAAGTTCATTACGGCGTTCTTCCGCAACCCCCGCATCAAGGACGCTGTCCACGACCTGCTGAAGAACCGCGACGGTCTGATGCTGGGTATCTGCAACGGCTTCCAGGCACTGGTAAAGCTGGGACTGGTACCGTTCGGCGAGATCATGGACATGACCGATGTATCCCCGACGCTGACCTTCAACACCATTGCCCGCCACCAGTCCATGCTGGTACGGACACGCATCGCTTCCAACAAGTCCCCGTGGCTGTACGGCACCGAGGTGGACGATGTGCACACCGTAGCCATTTCCCACGGTGAGGGACGCTTTGTTGCTCCGCCGGAACTGCTGGCAGACATGGCGAAGAACGGACAGATCGCCACCCAGTACGTGGACATGGACGGCAACCCGACCATGGACATTCACTTCAACCCCAACACTTCCATGATGGCGATCGAGGGCATCACCTCTCCGGACGGCAGAGTGCTGGGCAAAATGGGACACAGCGAACGTATCGGACAGAACCTGTACCAGAACGTTCCGGGCGAAAAGGATCAGAAGATCTTCGAAAGCGGTGTCGCATACTTCAAGTAATCGTTTGATTCCTGCGGGAACGTGAGAACATTCCGTTTCCAGTCATTACAAAACCGCCATACCCAGATGCAAAAGTGCATGGGTGTGGCGGTTTTTGTTATGTTGTTAAGCCATAAATGGCTCCCTTGAAAAGGCACCCGTAGGGCGTGCCTTGTGCTGAGCTGGCAGCCGCAGGCTGACTGAGGGGTACCTTCCGTAAAGCCTCGCACAACAGGCAAAAGATTCCACACAAGAACCCCTCCACCGCCTATCGGCGGTTCCCCTCGTACTGAGCGGTCCCCTCTGCCCTGCGGGCATCTCCCCACCCCGTGGGGAGTCACCCCTAAAGGGGAGGCTCTTTTACATTCAGGCTCCCCTTTAGGGCACCCGCAGGGCGTGCCTTGTGCTGAACTGTCACCGCAGGTGACTGAGGGGTACTTCCGTGAAACCTCGCACAACAAGCAAAAGATTCCACAAGAACCCCTCCACCGCCTAAAGGAAAGAATCCACACACAAAAAAAGCAGCCGCACACCTCCACAGGTGCGTGACTGCCTTTGCGGCAATACCGCACAAAGAGCGTCTGGCGACTTTGCACGCCATCTGCTTGCAAATTTCCCGTCATATTTCACAAAAATGCTCGTGAATACATCCAGTATTCACTCCGCTTTTTGTTTCATCTGACGAAAAATTTGACGACGCATCTGTCGCACAATCTTTGTGCGGTATTGCCGTTGCATTATTTCTCTGCAAACACCGTGCTTTGCAGCTGCTGCTTGGCGGCATCGAGGTCGATCTCCAGCACCGACTGCCCGCCGACATCTGCCCCCTGAAACGTGCCGTCTGCCGGCACACGCTGCTGCTGCATGTCATAGGTCGCCAGCTTGAACGGCGTAGTAAGGGCATAGCCGTACAGCCCCGGCACCGACATGTTGGTCGTCATCTTCGGCAGTGCTCCCATGCACACGGGGAGCAGCCGAAACGGGTTGCTCTTGACCTTGCTCATGACCTGGCTCATCACTGTCCGCTGCCGTTCGGTACGCTCAAAGTCGGCGTTGCCCACATAGCGGATACGGCTGTAGGAGAGAGCCTGCTTGCCGTCCAGCGTCAGCTTGCCGCCGCCGTCCAGCAGGTCGTCCTCCCGATCGTCGCCCATGATTTCATTGACTTCACTGATGAGGATCTCGTTGACTGCCTCCGCCTCACGGTCGGAGATCTCCAGTTCCACGCCGCCCACCGCATCGATCATGGCGGCACACGCGGCAAAAGTAATCATCACATAATCGTCAATATGTACGTCGAAATTCTCCTCCAGCGTGTCCATCAGCAGTTCCGGCCCGCCGTAGGAATACGCCGCGTTCAGTTTGTCGCTGCCGTATCCCGGAATATCCACATAGGCATCACGCATAAAGGAAGTCATATAGATCTGATTGGTGCGGGAGTTCAGGGACACCAGAATCATAGAGTCCGAACGCCCCCGTTCCTCGTTGGGGTCACGGGTGTCCGTGCCGATCACCAGCACGCTTTTCACATAGGCAGCGTCCATGCTGCCGCTGGTCACGCCGCGGTCGCCGGTGCTCACCCGATTCATGCCCAGAATGCCGATCATGGCAACTGCCGAGTACAGGAGGAACACCGCCACCACGATCGTCAGCAGCACCCGAAACAGCCTGCCCAGAAACGAGCCTTTCCGGCGGCGGTGCACAGTCGGACGGCGGCTGTTCTCCTGTCGGGGAGCCGTTTGCTGACGGGGAGCACTCTGCGGCGGTGCACTTTGTCTGCGGGGCGGTTCCTGCCGCGGCGGTGCACTGGGACGAGGCTGCTGTGCCGGTCTGGGCTGGCTCTGCCGCGGGGCACTCTGTCCCTGTCGGGGAGCACTTTGCCGCGGCTGCTGGCGGTAGACATTCTGCTGGGGCTGCCGTGCCGGCTGGCGATACCCCTGCGGCTGTCCGCCGGTGTGCGAAGCATATCCGCCGCCCTGCGGCTGCCGGTAACCGTTCTGGGAGTACCCCTGCTGGCCGTAGCCGTTCTGGGAGTACCCCTGCTGCCCGTAGCCGTTCTGGGGGTATTCCTGCTGGCCGTAGCCATTCTGGGGGTATCCCTGCTGGCCGTAGCCGTTCTGGGGGTATCCCTGCTGGCCGTAGCCATTCTGGGGGTATCCCTGCTGCCCGTAGCCGTTCTGGGGATACCCCTGCTGGCCGTAGCCATTCTGGGAGTATCCCTGCTGGCCGTAGCCGTTCTGGGCTTGACGGCGAACCTGCTGGGCGTTCAGCTGTTGGGTGTCATACTGGTCGGTCGAACCGCCGGATTCAGCGGCACGGAAGAACATGGTTTCTTCGCCGTCGGTATTGTCCTGATGTTTATGATTGCGTTCCATAATAATCAACTCCTTGCGGCGGTCAGCCCGTCGCCCAGTGGAAATGGCGGCAACAGTTGCCCGTTGCCATCCGCGGGATTTCTGCTTGCGAAAATCTGCGAGTGAATGATACTGCGGGGAAAGCTCCCCTGAAAGGGCACCCGAAGGGCGTGCCTTGTGCTGAGCTGGCAAGCCGCAGACTTGACTGAGAGGTTATCTCGTAAATCTTTTACATTAAGCAAAAGATTCCACAGAAGAACCCCTCCACCGTCTGCGACGGTTCCCCTCCCCTAAAGGGGAGGCTCTTTTACATTTAGGCTCCCCTTTAGGGGAGCTGTCACCGCAGGTGACTGAGGGGTATTTCCGTGAAGCCTCACACAACAAGCAAAAGATTCCACAGAAGAACCCCTCCACCAGCTACGCTGGTCCCCCTCTCCTTTCAGAGGAGGCTTTACTCAGGCTCCTCTTATCTCATAAAACTTTTCGCTCTCACCTACCGCAGCCGCACAGCCAAAGCTGTGACAACAGTGAGGATCACGTGATAGATCAGGAAAAAGTATGCCGTCATCTTCTCATAGGCACCGGTCACCACGTGGATCATCGCCAGCGACAGCCCCAGCAGTCCTGCCACTACCAGCAGGATCACGCCGATCACTGCGGCACGGCGTACCCGTCTTGCTCCCAGCAGAAGTGCACCGGCACCGAAGCCGCTGTCCCCTACGGTCATGGAAGCACTGACACAGCCAAGACCACCGGTTTCCCGCTGGAACAGGTGGTGCATCGAGGTGGGGATAATTTTCAGATAGGACTCCGGAAAGTCAAACAGAGCAGAGAGCCGCCGCAGCGAAACGGAACAGTCCACGCTCCGCAGGATCAGTGCCACACGCTCCTGCCGCAGTGCCTGCATCTGCCGTTTGACATGGGGGTCTGCCGTAATGCGAATGGAGAACAGTGCCGCCAGCATGCCGCTGACTGACAGATACAGCACATCGCCGTTGCCCTCCGCCAGTTCGGCTTCTCTGGTCTTGGTAGGCAGCCCTTCGATGTTGTGGTTCGCCATCATTTCACGGCTGCCGAACAGCACCCGCTGATTGGCGATCCAGCCGCAGAAGCCCTGTCCGTCCTCGCAGACGAACTCGTCCACCGGCAGAAGCGTTTCCACATCGGGGATCATCTCCGCAAAGGCACCCTGTAACATGCTGTCGCCGTGGTGCACCAGACTGGCTGCGTCCAGCAGCACATCGTCTACCTTGGCACCGGAAAAGACCTTCATGCCCTCGATCTGTACCGAGCCCTTGGGGAACAGGTCGTTCGCCTCTACCAGCAGGGCGTTGGTGTCGAAAAAGTCGTCCACGCTCTGATAGCCCAGCATGGCACTGTTGGAAGCCGCCGCCCTGCGGGACTCCCGTTCCAGCGGCAGATTGACCACCAGTGCACTGGCAGTGCAGCAGCTTGCCGTCTGGAGCAGTGCCAGCATGGAACACAGGAAGCTGATCCACGGCATGCCGACCGCCGTTCCCATGCGGATCAAGGTCATGCCCACGGCGATCAGCAGGGTGACAATGCCGCAGATCGGCGTCATTGTCCGGCACAGCCCGTCCGCCATATCCGTGGAATAGGAGTACCGGAGAATGTCGCACAGGCCGTCCGCTTTCCGCACTGCCGTCACAATGGGAATATCGTGGAGCACGCCCCGTGTGAGCAGTTCCGCAGTTTCCTCCTGCGAAACATAGGAGAGCACACGCTTTTGTCCCTCGCGGGAAATGACGTTCACGTTCCGCAGAGCACGGCGTACCATCAGCAGCCGCCCGATGATATTGCAGAACAGAGCCAGCAGAGCACAGGGCACATAGAGGTGCACCGTGTCCATTGCCAGCACGTCCGGCGAGATCACCACGCACACTGCCCCCAGCAACGCCGGCACCAGCGGCAGCACTGCCATGCTGTCACTGTCCGCATGAAACCGGAGCAGGTTCCACAGCCCGTTTTTCACGGTGGGGAACATCACGCCCAGCCCCAGCAGTCCCAGTGCCAGTTGAATGATACCGTAGCCGCGGGGGGTGACCAGTGCCGTAAAGGCACCGTTCCCCAGCACTTCCGTGCACGCCAGCACCGCCCCTGCCACAGTCAGCACCAGCACGGCGATAAACCGGAAAAATACCACATTCCGGAGATTTTCCAGCGTTTTCTTCACCAGTTCCAAATTGTCGGGCTGCCGCTTTTCCGCATCTGCCCCAAAGGTGTGGCTCCGCACCCGCTGGCGGACAGGGCGAAACCGGCTGGTCTGCTGGCTGCCCTGATAGTAATAGTCCTGTTCTTCCTCCCAGTGCCGCCGCGAAACCGGCGGTTCTTCATCCGTTCCCACCGGCTCTGCCCGCTGGAATTCACCGGTGACGGATTCCTTGAGGTAGGCACTGTCCGGCACATTCCGGCGGCGTTTCTTTTTCTTTTCCCGTGCACGGGTGGAATCTTCCATCTGCCGCACATTGGGGCGGTGCCGCTGGGGTGCGGCGGCATCTTCTTCCATCAGCTTGACTGCACCGTCATAGCCGCTGTCGCCGGTTTCGGTGTAAGAAGCCTGATACCGTCCGGCACCGGCGGCGTTGACAAAGGACACGTTTTCCCGCCGAAGATGCTGGGTGGGAAAGCGTTCCCGCAGCACCGGTGCCGCATCTGCTTCCTGTGCTGCCTGTGCCGCTTTGCTGGCTTTGATGTGGGAGATCGTAGACTTGATGTCCACCAGTTCTTCCGCATTCTCCGGCGGCGGGACAACCGTGTCATAGCCGGCACGTTCCCGCGAAAGCGGACGCTCAGACGTTGCCGCATTCACCAGCTTTTCGGTTTCCAGTGTCCCGCGGGACAGGGGCTGTTCCGAGGTGTGCCGGATTCCGGAGCGTTTGCCGTCCGCACTGTATTCGTTTAAGATTTCTTCTAATGTAAATTTATGGTCTGCCATAATACACTCCTGTGAAAATTTGAGGCAATACCGCACAAAGATTGTGCGACAGATGCGTCGTTAAATTTTTCGTCAGATGAAACAAAAAGCGGAGTGAATACTTGATGTATTCACGAGCATTTTTGTGAAATATGACGGGAAATTTGCAAGCAGATGGCGTGCAAAGTCGCCAGACGCTCTTTGTGCAGTATTGCCTTGAGAAGTGATTCTCCGAAAATGATTGTTGCCGCCGATGCCCTAAAACTGCCTGAAACAAGCCTCCCCTGAAGGGGTGAAGGGGTTCTCATGTGAAATCTTTTGCTTGATATATCAGGTTTTACAGAAGCACCCCTCAGTCAAGCCTACGGCTTGCCAGCTCCCCTAAAGGGAAGCCTATAGCTACCGATTCAGCACAGGCACGTCCCTATAGAGAAGTCTGAAATAAGCCTCCCCTGAAAGGGGAGGGGGACCAGCGAAGCTGGTGGAGGGGTTCCGGTGGAATCTTCTGCTTGATGTGTTAGATTTCACGGAAGAAATCCCTCAGTCAGCCTGCGGCTGCCAGCTCCCTTTTCAAGGGAGCCTATAAGCTACCGGTTTAACGCATGCACGTCCCTATAGAGAAGCCTGAAATAGCCTCCCCTTTAGGGGAGGGGAACCAGCGAAGCTGGTGGAGGGGTTCCGGTGAAATCTTTTGCTTAATGAAAAAGACTTACGAGATAACCCCTCAGTCACCCACGGCACCCTCCCCGTCCGTCACTTCGCCAGCCGCTGCCGCACTGCCTCATACAGGAAGATGCCCGCTGCCACGGAAGCGTTCAGCGAGTTGACCTTTCCACGCATGGGCAGGCTCAGCATGGCATCGCACTTTTCCCCAACCAGACGGCTCATGCCGAAGCCCTCCGAGCCGATGACAAACGCCGTGCCGCCGGTGAAGTCCGCATCGGTATAGCTGGTGCCTGCGGCATCGGTGCCGTAGATCCAGACATTGTTTTTCTTGAGGATCTCCATAGCGGAAGCCAGATTGGGCACCCGTGCCACCGGCAGCCAGCTTGCGGCTCCCGCAGAGGTCTTGCCCACGGTCAGCGTCAGGGACGCACTCCGCCGCTTGGGAATAATTACGCCGTGTGCACCGGCAGCTTCTGCCGTCCGGATAATGGCACCCAGATTGTGAGGATCCTGAATCCCGTCACACAGCACCAGCAGCGGCGGTTCGCCCTTTTCAGCAGCACGCTCCAGCAGTTCTTCCAGCGAAACGTATGTGCCGCAGGCACCCTCCGCCGCAACGCCCTGATGCACTGCCCCGCCGGTCAGCTGGGTCAGCTTGGACTCTGTCACAACCTTTACGGGAATGCCCTGCTCCTTGGCAAGGCTGATGATCTCCTGCAAGCCGCCGCTTTCCTGCCCCACATAGAGCATGTCGATCCTGGCACCGCTGCGGAGTGCTTCCATAACGGGATTTCTGCCGGCGATCCGGTCGTTTTCCGTTTCCGGCATTTCCGCAGGCTTCTGCCGGCGGGGCTGTGGTTTTCTCTGGCTCATATATTCCTCCGTATCTCCTGCGGCATGGCATTTCCCCACGCCCGTTGCAGGACACTGTCTGTTTTTTTACGATGCTATCCATTATAACATATCTCCGGAGAAAATACAAGGTTTTTCGTGTGAGAGGGAAAATTGACAAGAAAGATTGCACAGGAACCCCTCAGTCACCTGCGGTGCCAGCTCCCCTTTCAGGGGAGCCTATAAGCTACCGATTCAACACAAGGCACGCCCTTCGGGTGCCCTAGCCTCCCCTGAAAGGGGTGACTCCCCACGGGGTGGGGAGATGCCCGCAGGGCAGAGGGGACCGCTCAGTACGAGGGGGACCAGCGAAGCTGGTGGAGGGGTTCTTCCGTGGAATCTTTTCCCTCACGCATCAGGCTCTACAAAAGAATCTCTCAGAAAAGCTTTTTACATTACAGGGACACTTTCAACAATCACCATCTCCCACTACAGCACCAGCAAACAAACCGCCGCCGTGCCCAGACAGCTCAGCAGCACCAGCAGGAGCGTCCGAAGCCAGAAGCGTTTTTCTGCCCGTTCCGGTGCCGCTTCCCGCAGCAGTGCGTCCGCGTCCGCCTGCGAAAGCTGCTGGGGCAGCTTGGTCACGCCGGGCTTGAGATAGAACACCGCACGTTCAAAATACAGACTGTCCGGACGGTTCACTTCGATGATTTTTTTCTGTACGCCTTTTACCATAGCCATTCCTCCTGCGGCAGCCGGTACATGCCGGTACTGCCGAATGATTTCACAGGAAGTATGTGCACATTGTAAACCACTCAAACAGAACAAACCTGTTTTTCCACAAAGTCCCCCGTTCCGACAGGAATTTCTGTGGAAAACTCTGTGGAAACTGTGGAAAACGTCCGGTTTTTCCAGTCTGTCCCCTATTGTGGAATCTGGTGGAGAACGCTTGAACAGTGTTTTATTTTAGGCAATACCGCACAAAGCTTGTGCGACAGATGCGTCGTCAAATTTTTCGTCAGATGAAACAAAAAGCAGTATTGCCTTTATTCACAAACTGCCGTCAGCGGCAGCGGAGAAGCTTCCGTCCGGAACGGTGCCGCCGGAATCCCGTTTTTCCCGAACAGCGTAACTGCACCGTAGTTCACCCAGTTGTACCGTGCCGCAGCAGGAGCCGGCACTTCTGCCGCCGTCAGCCGCACCGTGTCGCCGTCCAGCACTGCTCTGGCATCGTGATACACCCCGTCTGCACCGGCGATCTGGAAGCCGCAGGGTTCCCCGTGCCACTCCATGCCCTGTGCCGCATGGGAAAAGAACACCGTCAGCGTACTGCCCTCCACAACGAAGCTGCGGAAGATCGGTCCGAACGCCTCCAGTTCCCGTTCCCCGTAGACCAGCTGCCGAGCCTGCAACGCCAGCCGGTGTCCCACAGGGTGCTTGTCTACAGGGTGAATGTTGCAGTATTCGCCGCAGTCCAGAATCACGGCAATGCCGGTATGCTTTACCGTCTGGTATACCTGCATCTGTGCCTCCCGCAGCCGGCTCCACGCCCCGTTTTCCGGCGTGTCCGCATAGGTGTGCATGGGCAGCTGCACCAGAATGAACGGCAGCCGGGCATCTTCAAAATCCTGCCGCCAGCGAGCGATCAGCATTGTCAGCAGTGTACCATAAGTATCCGGTCGGATCTCGTCGTTTTCGCCCTGATAATAGAAAAATCCCCGAATGGTATAGGGCACTACCCTTTGCAGCATGGTGTGATACATGCCGGCAGGACGGTAGGGGCTCTTGATGCCCAGCGGCCCAGGGTAACGGTTTTCCCCGCAGCGGCGAATGATCTCGTCCCACGGCATGTTGCTGTCCTCCTGATAGCACTTCTGCATGCGGCTCTCCCATGCGGTATGATATGCCACGTATTCGTCATACTCGACGATCATTTCCTCGTCCGTCTTTCCGGCAGCGGCATCGGCGTAGTCCTGCAAATAGGGGTGACCGGCAGTGTGTGCCTGTAGATCGGATTCCGGCAGCCAGCAGCTGACCGATGAGCCGCCGTAGTTGCAGCCGATAATCCCCACAGGAACGCCCTGTGTCTGTGCCAGTTCCTTCGCCGCCAGATACGCCGCCGCAGACCATGTACCGCTGGTTTCCGGATCCGGCAGTTCCCAGCGGGCAGCGTTCCATGCAGCAGTGTAGGCATCGTCTGCAAACGTATTCCGCGGCACCTGAAAATACCGCACGTTGGAGTTCCGGCACTGTTCCAGTTCCGCCGTTCCGTTCCTGGCATCTTTCAGCATAAATTCCATGTTGGACTGTCCGCCGGCAAGCCAGACTTCCCCGAATGCCACGTCGGAAAATTCCCGTTCGTTTACCGTCAGGGTACAGCCCGTGCCCGCAGGCATCGGCGGCAGCGTCACCCGCCATGTTCCGTCCTGCCGCACCGCAGAAGAAACGGTACAGTGCCGCTGGGGAATGGAAACGGTCACCGGCTCCCCTGCGGTGCCCGTCCCGAAAACGGCAATGGGCTTGCCCCGCTGGAGCAGCATGTGGTCTGTAAAAATGGCTGCACAATGTATCATATGAATTCCACCTCGTTGTTTTTTCAGACAGCACGGCATCAGACGGTGCTGTTCAAATGCTACCTGTATTATACAAGGTTTTGCAGAAGATGTCAACGAGGGGTATTGCCCAAATATTCCCACGGAAATCAATTTTCAAAAATATGTTGATTTAAATTGTGCCAAATTATGAAGTTTGACAAGGAAGGCTCCCCTGAAAGGGGAGCTGGCAGTGCATAGCACTGACTGAGGGGTTTCCACTTATGCCGGAAACGCCATAAAAGGATTTTACAAAAGACCCCCTCCACCGCCTAACGGCGGTCCCCCTCCCCTTTCAGGGGAGGCTATCATGAAAATTGATTTCCGTGCTATATTCCCGCCGGCACTTGACACACCGCCCGCTCCGTGATACAATAGCCTATTATAACCGAAAGCAAGGAGCAGATACTTATGGCAAAACAACACTGGAAAGGCAGCGTCCTGCTGGCACCCGTTCCGCCCACGCTGGTCACCTGCGGCACCATGGAACATCCCAACGTGCTGACCATTGCATGGACAGGCGTGCTGGCAACGCACCCGCCCATGACATATATTTCCGTTCGTCCCTCCCGCTATTCCTATGATCTGATTCGGGAATCCGGCGAATTCGTCATCAATCTCCCCACCTCTGCCATGATGAAAGCCACCGACTTCTGCGGTGTCCGCAGCGGCAGGGACGTGGACAAGTTCGCCCAGTGCCACCTGACACCGGAGCCGGCACAGACCGTTAAGGCTCCCCTGATCGCAGAGTGCCCCGTCAGTCTGGAATGCCGCGTCACCGCCACCAAGGAACTGGGCACCCATACGGTATTCGAAGCGGAGATCACCGGTATCAACGTCGAGGAACAGTACCTCGACAGCAAGGGCAAACTGAATCTCCAGCAGTGCGGTCTGATGGCATACGCCCACGGCGAATACTTCGCTCTGGGCAGAAAGCTGGGGAACTTCGGGGATTCCGTCCGGAAAAAGAAGAAAAAACGCCCCGAACACAAGAAGCAGAAGCCGCAGAAGTAAGCTCTAAAATCTTTAATAATTAGACTCCCCTGAAAGGGCACCCGTAGGGCGTGCCTTGTGCTGAATCGGTAGCTATAGGCTCCCCTGAAAGGGGAGCTGGCAAGCCGCAGGCTTGACTGAAGGGTTATCTCGTAACTCTTTTACACCAAGAAAAAAATTCACGAAAGAACCCCTCCACCGCCTAACGGCGGTTCCTCCCCCGCCTTGACTTTTCCACAAAATCTGCTATAATATAGGTGTACAGGAACATCTTGCAGAAGTCCCTGTCTGTTGTCTGCATAACTGCTGCTTCTCTGGGCAAACTAAGGACGCACTGAAAAACGTTTCCGATATTTTAGGAAACACTGAATAAAGCCCGCCTGACGGCTTTTCACGCACAAGCTTTATTCAGTGTTTCCTTTACCCAAAGGAGCAGCACTATGGCTAACACGACACCATCTGACAGCATGTCCCCCGCAAAAGAACAGCTGGATCAGGCACAGCTGATCGAAGAAACCGGCAGCGTCCGGACACCCAACGCCAAGCACCTGATCCACTGCCTGAACATCATCGGTCAGGTGGAGGGACACAACGTGCTGCCGGAGGACACCAAGACTACCAAATACGAACACGTCCTGCCGGCACTGGTGGCGATCGAACAGGACCGCAGCATTGAAGGGCTGCTGATCCTGCTCAACACCATGGGCGGCGATGTGGAAGCGGGGCTTGCCATTGCGGAAGTCATCGCCGGCATGCAGACCCCCACGGTTTCACTGGTGGTGGGCGGCGGTCACTCCATCGGGATCCCTCTCGCCGTCAGTGCAGACGTTTCCCTCATCGTGCCCTCTGCCTCTATGACTGTGCACCCTGTCCGTACCAGCGGACTGGTGCTGGGCGTGCCGCAGACAACCATTTACTTTTCAAAAATTCAAGAGCGTATCACAGGCTTCATCACCAGCCACAGCCGCATCTCCAAGGCTCGGCTGGAAAACATGATGCTGAACACACAGGAAATGGCAACCGATATGGGAACGGTCATCTCCGGTGCAGAAGCGGTGGAATGCGGGCTGATCGACCGGCTGGGTTCCCTCCGCGATGCCATTGATGCACTCTATCATCGGATAGAAACACAGGAACTGCGACCGTCCGAAAACGCAAAAGCCTGAGGTAATATCAGGCGAATTTCCGGCTTGCAGTTCTTTTCAGAAAGGCGTAACATTGGCAAAAAAATCTGCGTCTTCGAAAAAGAAGACTTCAAAACCCGCAGCGAAAAAGAAGCCGGCAGCCAAGAAAAAGACTGCCGGCACTTCTGCTGCACAGACCTCCAAGGAGGAGGCTCTGGCAAAGCTGAACCAGCAGCAGAACGGCAACACCAAATTTCAGTCAGTGGTACTTTTCACCAGTGCCATTTTATTTTTTCTGCTGGCATTCGTCCACGGCAACGCCGGCTGGTATCTCATGCACTGCATTATCCGCGGCATTTTCGGCTTTTCCATTCTGCTGGTGCCGATTCTGCTCATGGCGGCTGCCTACTTTACCGAACGCCAGTCCGGCATGAACCTCACCAAACGGCTGCTGCTAAGTCTGGGGCTGACCGTGCTGGTGAGCAGTTTTTTCCAGATCATATTCGTGGGCGACATCGGCAAAAAGGGCTTTTTCCGCTGCCTCAAATATCTGTTTGTGACAGGCACGGAAAACGCTTTCGCCAGCGGCGGAGCGATCAGTGCGTTCCTCGCCTATCCGTTCCTGCGGATCATCGGCACGCCCGGAGCACAGATCATCATCATCTGCCTGCTCTTTCTCACCATTATGCGGCTGATGGATCTGAGTATCCGGCAGCTGTGGTGGTACATAGGCTTTCCGTTCCGGAAACTCAGGGAACTGTGGAACCGTGATCCGGAATGGGCAGACGATATTCCCGAAGATGCCGCCGCAGAGGAAGAACCGGAATTCCTGCTGCCGGAACAGCACGCCCCGAAAATTGCAAAGGTACACCGCAGGGGCACTGTCCAGCCACAGCCGGAACCGGCTGCCGCAGAACCGGCTCTGGACGCGGACATTCCGGACTTTGTGGCTGCCGACCAGCCGCTGCCGTCGGAACTGGACGACATGATCCGGAACAGCTATTCCCAGCCGCAGGACGATGCCCCCTATACGCCGGCGTATGACATGGACATTGACATTCCCCTTCCGGACAGCGAGCCGGACAACGCCGCGATCGTATCACCGGATGAACTGCTGCAAGATCCGCCGGAACTGGCTGAGCCTGCCGCAGAAACAGAGAACCCGTCAGAACCGGCTGCTCCGGCAGCACCGACGGTTCCGGCACGTCCCTACCAGATCCCCAGCATCGACTTTTTGCAGAACGGTGTCAGCCGTGCCGGCGACCCCGCGGTAGATCAGGAGATGAAAGAAAAAGCGGGCATTCTGGTGGACACGCTGAAAAGCTTTGGCGTGACTGTCCGCATTACCGGTATTTTCCGCGGTCCTTCCGTCACGCGGTATGAGATACAGCCTGCCGCCGGCATCAAGGTTTCCAAGATCACCGGACTGGCAGATGACATTGCCCTGTCGCTGGCGGCACAGGGTGTCCGCATCGAAGCCCCCATTCCGGGGAAGCCGGCGATCGGCATCGAAGTCCCCAACAGCCACAAGGACACCGTTTCCCTGCGGGAGATTCTGGAGAGCGACAGCTTCCGCAGTTCCAAGAGCAAGCTGGCGTTTGCCGTGGGGCGGGATATTGCCGGCAACGCCGTCATCGGCGACATTGCACGGCTGCCCCATATGATTATCGCCGGAGCCACCGGTTCCGGTAAGTCGGTCTGCACCAACTCCATTATCATGAGTATCCTGTACCATGCCACACCGGAGGAAGTCAAGCTGATCCTGATCGACCCGAAGATCGTCGAATTCACCGTCTATGAGGGCATTCCCCACCTGCTGATCCCAGTGGTCACCGACCCGAAAAAGGCTGCCGGAGCGTTGAACTGGGCAGTGCAGGAGATGCAGCGGCGGTATAACCTGTTCGCCGAAAACAGCGTCCGCGATCTGGGCGACTACAACGCCGCGGCTGCCCAGCCGAACAGTCCGCTGGAGCCTATGCCCCAGATCGTAGTCATTATCGACGAGCTTGCCGACCTGATGATGACCACGTCCAAGGAAGTGGAAGATGCGATCTGCCGTCTGGCACAGAAAGCCCGTGCGGCAGGCATGCACCTCATCATTGCGACACAGCGGCCTACCACGGACATCATCACCGGACTTATCAAGGCAAATATCCCCAGCCGTATCGCCCTGTCTGTCATGTCGCAGGTGGACTCCCGCACCATTCTGGACACCGGCGGTGCGGAAAAGCTGCTGGGACACGGCGATATGCTGTACCTGCCCAACGGCAAGATCAAGCCGGTGCGTGTACAGGGCTGTTTCACCTCCACCAAGGAGATCGAAAAGGTGGTGGACTTTATCAAGTCCCAGACTCAGAGCGAATACAGCAACGAGATCATGGAGCAGGTAGAACAGAACATTCCCGTCACCAAGGCAGAGGGAAAGGCAAAGGAACAGCGAAAAGATTCCGGCGAGCCGGAACCGGGCAGCGACGAGGACATTTTCGAACGTGCCATTGAAGTGGTCGTAGAAGCCGGACAGGCCTCCACCTCCTCCCTCCAGCGGCGGCTGAAGCTGGGCTATGCCCGTGCCGCACGCATCATGGACGAACTGGAGGAAAAGGGCATCATCGGCCCCTATGAGGGTGCCAAGCCCCGCAGAGTGCTGATGTCCAAGGAGCAGTTTGCCGAACGGAAAATGCGGCGGCTGCAATAAAAAACCACACCGTAATATTATATTGTAATTTTTAAAGCTTTATAGATTAGGCTCCCTTGAAAAGGGAGCTGGCAGCCGTAGGCTGACTGAGGGATTTTGCCGCGAAATCTGCAATTCAAGAAAAAGATTGCACCAGAATCCCTCCACCAGCTTCGCTGGTCCCCCTCGTACTGAGCGGTCCCCTCTGCCCTGCGGGCATCTCCCCACCCCGTGGGGAGCCACCCTTTTCAAGGGAGGCTTATTCCTATAGTTTTAGCTGTTACACCATTCTGTGTAAAAATTTTTCCTGATGTATTCGATTTCATAGCCTCCTTTTTCAAGAAAGCCGAAACGGAAAAACCTCATCTATAAGGAGCAAATACATGACCAATTTTCTCCCTGTCACCATGCAGGAACTTCTGGAAACCGGCGTATCCCAGCCGGATTTCGTCTATATTACCGGTGATGCCTACGTGGATCACCCCAGCTTCGGGGCAGCCATTATCACCCGCCTGTTACAGTCGCAGGGCTACAGCGTCGCCGTTCTCGCCCAGCCGGACTGGCACACAGTAAAAGACTTCACCCGATTCGGCAAGCCCAGACTGGCGTTTCTGGTGACCGGCGGCAACATCGATTCCATGGTTGCCCACTACACTTCCGCCAAGCGGAAACGCAGCACTGACATGTACTCCCCCGGCGGCAGGGCCGGGCTTCGTCCCGACCGTGCCGTCATCACCTACTGCCGGAAAATTCGGGAGGCTTACCCCGATGCCGCCATTGCCATTGGCGGACTGGAAGCTTCTCTGCGGCGGTTCGCCCACTATGACTACTGGGACGACACCGTCCGCCCGTCCATTCTGGCAGACAGCGGAGCAGATCTGCTGATGTACGGCATGGGGGAACACCAGATCACCGAACTGGCACAGCTGCTGGCAGAGGGCGTGCCCATACAGGAGATCACGGACATTCGCGGCACCTGTTATCTCACCTCACCGGAAAACACCCCGTGGGGCGGCGTGCAGTGTCCGGATTATGCACAGGTCTGCCGCGACAAAAAGGCATACGCCAAGGCAACCCGCCAGCAGTACGACCAGCAGGACGAGATCACCGGAAAGACCGTGCTCCAGCGGCACGGGGACAAGATGCTGGTGCAGAACCCGCCGGCAGTCAGCCTGACACAGGAAGAACTGGACGCAGTATACCGGCTGCCCTATCAGCGGAAGCCCCACCCCATGTACGATGCACAGGGCGGCGTGCCGGGCATTGAGGAGGTACAGTTCTCCATTGCCCACAACCGCGGCTGCTTCGGCTACTGCAACTTCTGCTCCATTGCCCTGCATCAGGGCCGCCGCATCACCTGCCGCAGCGAGGAGTCCATTCTGGAAGAAGCGAAAAAGATCACGGAAATGCCCAACTTCAAGGGCTATATCCATGACGTCGGCGGCCCGACGGCAAACTTCCGGCTGCCCTCCTGCAAAAAGCAGGCGAAATCCGGCATGTGCGTCGGGAAAAAGTGTCTTGCTCCGGAACCCTGCAAGGCGTTGCAGGTGGATCACAGCGAGTATCTCCGCATTCTCCGGAAGCTGCGGAAACTCCCCAAGGTGAAGCGGGTGTTTATCCGTTCCGGTATCCGGTTCGACTATGTCATGGCGGACAAGGACGACACCTTCTTCAAGGAACTGGTGGCGGAGCACGTCAGCGGGCAGCTGAAAGTGGCTCCGGAGCATGTGAGCAACGTGGTGCTGGACAAAATGGGCAAGCCCCACATCGAGTGCTACGAAGCGTTCCAGAAGCGGTTCTATGAGATCACCAAGAGCATCGGCAAGAAACAGTATCTGGTGCCCTATCTCATGTCCTCTCACCCCGGCAGCACCCTACAGGAAGCCGTAAAGCTTTCCCTGTTCCTGCGGGACAACGGCATGCATCCGGAACAGGTACAGGATTTCTACCCCACGCCGGGGACGATCTCCACCTGCATGTATTACACGGAACTGGATCCCTACACCATGGAGCCGGTCTATGTGCCGAAAACGCCGAAAGAAAAAGCCATGCAGCGGGCTTTGCTGCAATATTACCTGCCCCAGAACCGCCAGCTGGTGCTGTCTGCACTGAAGCAGGCGGGGCGGCAGGATCTCATCGGCACCAAGCCGAACTGTCTGGTGGCTCCGGAACAAAGATCCGACAGCCAACGCAGCCATGCCGACAAAAACCGGAATCCCCACACCAAAGGAGGCGTATTCCCACGAAAACCAAAGCATTCTTCCAAAAAATCGCGGCGATCCTGACTGCGGCAGCCCTGCCCCTGCTGGGCGGCTGTTCACTGGACGATGCCGAACAATATCTCACCGACACCGTACAGCAGGCGTTCGGCGGTGAGGAAGCCGAAACCGGCGGCGGCTCTGCCACCGGAAGCTGTACCGTCCACTTTCTGGACGTGGGACAGGGCGACAGCGAACTGATCGTCACCGACACCGCCGCTGTGCTCATCGATGCCGGCGAACAGAGTGCCGCAGACGACATTCTCGCCGACTTACAGCAGTACGGCATCACCAAGCTGGACTGGATCATCGGCACCCACCCCCACGCCGATCACATCGGCGGGTTCCCGACGATTTTAAACTACACAGCACAGAACAGTGACCTGACGATCTGCAACGCCATGAGCCCCCAGCTGCCGGACAGCATGGTGCCGACCACCCGTACATACGAAAAGTTTCTGGACGGCATCGAAGCCAACGGACTGATCCTGACACCTGCCACCTCCATGACCATTGACATGGGAACGGCTTCGCTGGAGATCATACCTTCTCCCGCCGAGGACTACAGTTCTCTGAACGACTATTCCATCTGTGCCTATCTCACCTGCGGGGACACCAGCTTTTTCTTCACCGGTGACGCGTCCAAGCCGGAGGAAAAAGACCTGCTGGAAAAAGGCGAACTGGACGGCATACAGGCGGACGTGCTGAAAGTGGGACACCACGGCAGCCGTGAATCCTCCACAGATGCATTTCTGGCACAGTTACAGCCCAGCTATGCGGTGATCTCCTGCGGAGCAGGCAACAGCTACGGACACCCCCACAGCGAGGCGGTATCCCGCTTGCAGCAATACTGCGGCGAACAGATCTGGCGGACAGACGAAAGCGGCACGGTGACCATTTCGTCCGACGGCTCCAATCTCACCGTGACAACTGAAAAGTGAGGTGCTTCTGATGTGGATCATTGACCGGTTCGAAGAAACCATTGCCGTGATCGAAACCGACGACGGTATGACAGAGATCCCCCGCAGCCAGATTCTGGGCGATGCCAGAGAGGGCGACATTCTCCGGCAGAATCCGGACGGCAGCTATCAGACCGACACCGCCGCCACACAGGCACGGCGGGAAAAGCTTGCCGCACGGACACGGCGGCTCATGGGAAAATAACGGGTGGAACAACAGGTGAATCAACTATGAAAATCGTAATTATTGGGAACGGCAAGATCGGCAGCAATCTGGCTGCCCTGCTGGTGCAGGAGGGACACGACATCACCGTGGTAGACTGTGATGAAACCCACTTGCGAAAGAGCCAGAACACACTGGACGTTATGTGCATCGAGGGCAACGGGGCAACGGCGGAAACCCAGCTGGAAGCCGGAGCAGACAAAGCCACCCTGCTCATCGCGGCAACGCCCTATGACGAAGTGAATGTTCTCTGCTGCCTGATCGGCAAGCGGCTGGGCACGAAAAAGACCATTTCCCGCGTGCGTATGCCGGAGTATTACCAGCAGATGCACCTGATTCGGGAAGATCTGGGGCTGTCGATGGTCATCAATCCGGAACTTTCCACCGCAGACGAGATCATGCGGGTACTGGTGTTCCCCTCCGCGGCAAAGGTGGAGGTCTTTGGCAAGGGCAAGCTGGAGCTGGTGGAATACCGGCTGCCGGACTTCCCGTGGCTGGAAAACATCACGCTGGTGGAACTCTACAAAAAGATCAAGACGAAATTCCTCATCTGTGCCGTACAGCGGGACGAGAAAGTGTTTATCCCCTCCGGCGACTTCGCTCTGCAAGAGGGCGACCGCATTCACGTGGCGGCTTCGCACCGGAACATTGAACGGTTCTTCCGTGCCAGCGGCTTCATGAAGGACAAGGTGCGTACCGTCATGATCGTAGGCGGCGGCAGAGTGGGCTATTACCTGTCGAAGCAGCTGCTGGCGGTGGGCATGAAAGTCAAGCTGATCGAAAAAGATCGGGAACGCTGTGAAAAGCTGTCCGATCTGCTCCCCAAGGCCATCGTCATCTGCGGCGACGGCACCGATCAGGATCTGCTGATCGAGGAGGGCGTACTGGAAGTGGACGGCTTTGTGGCTCTGACCGGCATCGACGAGGAGAATATGATCATCTCCCTGTTCGCCAAGGACAGCACCAACGCCAAGGTAGTCACAAAAGTCAGTCGGGAAAACTACATCGACCTGTCCTCCGAACTGGGGCTGGACTGCGTGGTTTCCCCCAAGTCCCTGACCATGGGCAACGTGCTGAGTTACGTGCGTTCACTGGAGAGCACCGCCGGCAGCGAGATCGAATCCCTGTATCATCTGGTAGGCGATCAGGTGGAGGCGATCGAGTTCCGCGTCAAGGAACGGATCCCCGATCTGGTAGGCGTACCGCTGAAAGACGTGCAGCTGAAAAAGAATATCCTGATCTGTGCCATTATCCGGAAGCGGGAGATCATCATTCCGGACGGCAGTGCTGTCATCGAACTGGGGGATTCCGTGGTGATCGTTTCCAAGGAACACCACTTCTCCAGCATGAAAGACATTCTGGACTAGGCGGTGAACGAGTATGAATAAAGGCATTGTATTCCACTATCTGTCCAAGGCACTGCTGCTCTCCTCAGCACTGTTTCTGGTGCCGGCTCTGGTGAGCCTGTACTATCGGGAATATTTCTTCATGCTGATCTTTCTGGGCGTAGGCGGCGGCATGGCTCTGGCATCGCTGCCGGGGGTGTTCTACCGTCCCAGGCACAAGTACATGTTTGCACGGGAGGGCATGGTCATTGCTGCCCTGATGTGGATCATTTTTTCCGCAGTGGGAGCACTGCCCTTTTATTGCAGCGGCAGCATTCCCCACTACATAGACGCTCTTTTCGAAAGCGTATCCGGCTTCACCACCACCGGTTCTTCCATTCTGACTGATATAGAGGCTCTGCCGCGGGGGATCCTGTTCTGGCGAAGCTTCACCCACTGGGTCGGCGGCATGGGCGTACTGGTGCTTGCCATCGCCATTCTCCCCTCCTCGGGGAATGCCCTGTATCTGATGCAGGCAGAATGCCCCGGTCCGCAGGTAGGCAAGCTGGTGCCCAAGGGCAAAAACTCCGCCCTATACCTGTACCTCATCTACGGAGCCCTGACATTTATCACCATTGTGCTGCTGTTCACCGGCGGCATGCCCCTGTTTGACAGCGTATGCCACGGCATGGGCATTGCAGGCACCGGCGGCTTCGGCATCAAGAACGACGGATTGTCCTATTACAACTCTCCTTATCTGGATGGCGTGGTGACAGTGACCATGCTTCTGTTCGGGGTGAACTTTACCCTGTACTACTACATGCTGATACGGCGGTTTCGGGAAGTGCGGAAGAACACGGAACTGCGGGTATATTTCAGCATTGTTGCCATTTCGACCGCACTCATTATGCTGAATATCCGCCCCGTTTACCACAGCGTGGGAAAGTGCTTCCGCTATGCCGTTTTTCAGGTGGCTTCCATTATCACCTCCACCGGCTTCGCCACGGCAGACTATAACCAGTGGCCGCTGTTCTCCCAGATGCTGCTGATCCTGCTGATGCTTATCGGTGCCTGCGGCGGCTCTACCGGCGGCGGATTCAAGGTGCAGCGGTGTGTGATCCTCTGGAAAAGCGGCTCTGCTGCCATGCGGAAAATGGTACACCCCAACTCCGTGAACCAAGTCAAATCCGACAACAAAATTCTCCGTCCGGAGGCACTCCACCATGTGTGGAGTTACCTCATTCTGTATCTGGGTGTGCTGCTGGCTTCGTTCCTGCTGCTGTCGCTGGACGACATGGACTTCGGCACGGCAATTTCTGCCGTCATCACCTGCACCAACAACATCGGCCCGGGCATCAACAGCGTAGGCCCCATGGAGAATTTCTCGTTCCTGTCGGACTTTTCCAAGGCGGTGCTGTCCGCGGACATGCTGCTGGGACGGCTGGAGATCTTCCCCATTCTGGTACTGCTGGCTCCGTCGGTGTGGAGAAAGAGTTTTTGACGAAAAGAAAACCATGAAGCAAAAAAATCTCCCCACCCCGCGGGGAGTCACCCCTTTCAGGGAAGGCTTTACTTAGGCTCCCCTGAAAGGGCACCCGTAGGGCGTGCCTTGTGCTGAGCTGGCAGCCGCAGGCTGACTGAGGAGTTATCTCGTAAGTCTTTTTCATTAAGCAAAAGATTCCACAGAAGAATCCCTCCACCAGCTTCGCTGGTCCCCCTCCCTTTTCAAGGGAGGCTTATTTCAGGCTCCCTTGAAAAGGGAGCTGGCAGCCGCAGGCTGACTGAGGGATTTTGCCGTAAAATCTATAGTTCAAGAAAAAGTTTCATCAAAATCCCTCCACCAGCTTCACCCCTCACCCTATCTTTCCGGTGAAGCTATCAAGACAAAAAATTGATTTGCATGTTTATGCATCGTTTCCCTTGGGCAACACCGCACAAAGAGCGTCTAGCGACTTTGTACGCCATCTGCTTGCAAATTTTCCGTCATATTTTACAAAAATGCTCGTGAATACATCAAGTATTCACTCCGCTTTTTGTTTCATCTGACGAAAAATTTGACGACGCATCTGCCGCACAATCTTTGTGCGGTATTGCCAAAAAATTGATTTGCACGTTTATGCATCGTTTCCCTTGCATTTTTCAGCACGATGTGCTATACTATCCATAAGCGTGCAGCAGCAGCTGTATCTGCTTACATGAAATGCATCAAACAAAGTGAGGTAATATGGAAACAGACCATTTATGCATCGGCGGCGGACCGGCAGGTGTCTTTGCGGCACTGACCGCCGCCGAACACGGCAAACGCTGTATCATTCTGGAACACAACAAACAGCTGGGACGCAAGCTTCGCATCACCGGCAAAGGTCGCTGCAATCTCACCAACAACTGTGACCGCGACACCCTGATGGCAAATATCCCCGCCAACGGGAAATTCCTGTACAGTGCATTTTCCCGCTGCACCCCGCAGGACGTCATGGCTTATTTCGAAAAGCTGGGCGTTCCGCTGAAAACCGAACGGGGCAATCGGGTATTTCCCGTCAGCGACCGTGCGGAGGACATCGTACAGGCTCTGCAAAAGGCAGTGCGGCTGGCGGGGATCCCCGTAGTGCACGGCGACGCAGCAGAACTGCTGCTGGAAAACGGCAGATGTACCGGTGTCCGCACCGCAGACGGCAGAGAATATCGGGCAGGGACGACACTGCTCGCCACCGGCGGCATGTCCTACCCCAAGACCGGTTCTGACGGCTCAGGCTATCGTCTGGCAGAAACAGCCGGTCACACCATTGTGCCGCCAATGCCCTCTCTGATCCCGCTGGTCACACAGGAAACGTGGTGTCAGGAAGCCATGGGGCTTTCCCTGCGGAACGTGATCCTGCGGCTGTATCGGGGAAACAAGTGCATCTTTGAGGAACTGGGCGAAATGCTGTTCACCCACTTCGGCGTGTCCGGTCCGCTGGTACTCAGTGCCAGTGCCCTGATGCGAAAGGGCAGCCCACAGGACTACCGGCTGGAGATCGACCTGAAATCCGGTCTGACTCCGGAACAGCTGGACAAACGGATCCAGCGGGATCTTGCCGACAGTCCCAACCGCGACCTCGGCAACATTCTCCACGCCCTGCTGCCGGCAAAGCTGATCTTGCCGGTGCTGCGGCTGGCGGGGATCTCGCCGGACACCAAAGCCAACGCCCTCACCAAGGCACAGCGGCTGCATCTGGGCAGCTGCATCAAGGCGGTTCCCCTGCATGTGCGGGCATTCCGTCCCATTGAAGAAGCCATTGTCACCCGCGGCGGCGTTTCTGTCAAAGAAGTCGATGCCCGCACCATGACTTCCAGGTGCTGTGAGGGGCTGTATTTCGCCGGAGAGATTCTCGATCTGGACGGATACACCGGCGGTTTCAACTTACAAATTGCCTTTGCAACTGCCTATAGTGCCGGTCTGGCAATGGCAGAACAGGCATGATAATTTCTATGATACATAAAGGAGTTTGTCATTTTTATGAAAAAGATCAACATCGCCATTGACGGGCCTGCGGGAGCCGGCAAAAGCAGTATTGCCAGAGAAGTGGCATCACAGCTGGGATTTGTCTACGTGGACACCGGTGCACTGTATCGTGCGATCGCCCTGTTCTCCACCGAGTACCCGACGAAAAAGGACTTTCTGAAGCATCTGGAGGACGACTGTCATCTGGAACTGAAATACTTCGGCGGCACCCAGTGCATCTTCCTCAACGGCGAAAATGTGACCGAAAGCATTCGCACACCGGAGGTTTCCATGAAAGCTTCCGAGGTTTCTGCCCTGCCGGAAGTGCGGGAGTTCCTGCTGGAAACCCAGAAGGACATCGCACGGGAATACAACGTCATCATGGACGGACGGGACATCGGCACAGTCGTTCTGCCGGACGCAGACCTGAAGATCTATCTCACCGCTTCCGCAGAAGAACGTGCCAGCCGCCGGTATCTGGAAATGGAGGACAAGCCCGACAAGCCTACCTATGACCAGATTCTGGAGGACATCAAGCAGCGGGATTACAACGACATGCACCGTGCCGTTTCGCCCCTGCGACAGGCAGATGATGCCGTACTGATCGACAGCACCACCATGGGCTTTCACGAAGTCTGCGAGGAGATCATGGATCTGATCGAACAGCGTCTGGACGTGGAATAATTTTTATTTCCAGCAGAATAATTTGTAAGCAAACATTGGTTTCCTCAAAATTAGCCTCCCCTGAAAGGGGAGGGGGACCAGCGAAGCTGGTGGAGGGGTTTCTCATATGAAATCTTTTGCATGTTGTTTCAAGCTTATATAAATTTCTCACTCAAGGAAACTATTTTATGCACACGTCCTACCCTTTGTTGCTGTTGAAAAAGGAGGTCATTTTTTGCCGTATCCCATTGTCTTTTTCTTTTACCGCATCGCCTATTATCTGGTGCGGATCGCATTTTTCTTTTACTACCGCATTTCTTTCGAGGGGCGGGAAAATGTCCCGAAGGGCACTGCCGTCATCTTCGCCTCCAACCACCGCAGCTATCTGGATCCGGTGCTGGTAGCAATGGCTGCCCCGCACCCGTTCAACTTTATCGCCAAGGAGCCCCTGTTCCGGAACCCCGTTTTCGGCGGTTTTATCCGGCTCATGGGAGCCTTTCCCACCGCAGATGCCAAGCACCCCGATTATGACATGCTCTCCGAAGCCACCAAACGGCTGGAAAAACGGCGGCATCTGACCATTTTTCCGGAAGGCACCCGCCACACCGACGGCAAGGTCGGCAGAGGAAAAAGCGGTGTCTGCGTACTGGCTGCCCGCAGCGGCAAGCCGGTAGTACCCATCGGGCTGGTCTTTGATTCCAACAACCTGCACTTCCGCAGCCGCATCTGTGTCCGCGTGGGCAAGCCCCTGTACGCCGCAGATTATGGACTGAACGCCGACTCCACCCCCCACGAAATGCATGCCATGCGAAAAGACATCATGGACAGCATCAAATCTATGGTGGAGGAGAACCCGCCGTTCCCGATCCTTCACGATGTGCCGAAACACCGCACTTCGATTGAGATCGCTCAGGACAAAAAACGGGCGGCTCTGGAACAAAAAAAACAGGCAGAACAAGCTGCCGACACTACGGAGGAATGATCGCGTATGGCTGAAATCACTGTGGCGGAATCCGCCGGCTTCTGCTTCGGCGTAGACCGTGCCGTCAAGCTTTGCTATCAGGCTCTGGAACAGCACCCCCATGTGGCAACGCTGGGGCCCATTATCCACAATCAGAACGTGGTGGACGATCTCACCCGCCGCGGAGCACGCATTGTGGACAGCATCGCAGATCTCCAGCCGGACGAATGCGTGGTGATCCGTTCCCACGGCGTCAGTGCTGCGGTCTATGACCAGCTGGAACAGGCTGGAAATCCCTATGTCGATGCCACCTGCCCCTTTGTGGCGAAGATCCACCGGATCGTGGAAGAACACACCCGAGCCGGCGATTTTATTTTGATCGCCGGAGATGCCAATCATCCGGAAGTTGCCGCAATTGTGGGGCATTGTAAAGGCAATTGCTTTGTTTTTGAAAGTGAAGAAGCGTTAAACAATTTTTTTCAAAAAAATTTAGTGAATTCTCGCAAAAGACTTGCAATTGTTGCACAAACAACGTATAATATATTAGTATGGGAAAAGTGTTTAGAAGCTCTTCCCAAGGACAACCCGAATATTATGGTTTACGATACAATCTGCCACGCCACACAGGTGCGGCAGTCCGACGCAGACAAACTCTCTCGCAAGTCAGATTTAATGATCATTGTGGGCGGCAGACACAGTTCCAACACCGTGAAGCTGTATCATGTCTGCAACAGAAACTGTAGGTCTTATCATATTGAGAATTCGGATGAGCTTTACACTTTAGACCTTGGTAACGCCGAGAAAATCGGCATTACCGCCGGCGCGTCCACACCGGCACATATCATTAAGGAGGTTCAACAAACTATGACTGAAATCATGGATAACAACGCCGTGGAGGAGGATATCAACTTCGCAGAAGCTCTGGATCAGTCCTTCAAAAAAATACATACGGGAGAGAAGGTAAAGGGTACCGTTTGCTCTGTCAACGATTCTGAAGCGATCGTCGATGTCGGCACCAAGCACACCGGTTATGTTCCTCGCAGCGAACTGACAGACGACGCATCCAAGAAGCCGTCTGACGTTGTCGCTGTCGGCGATGTTCTGGATCTGATCGTTACCAAGATCAACGATCAGGAAGGTATCGTTACCCTGTCCAAGAAGAAGGTCGACGAGATGAAGGGCTTTGAGGAGATCATCAAGGCCAAGGATGAGGAAGCTGTTCTGGAAGGCACTGTCAGTGCATCTGTCAAGGGCGGCGTTATCATCAACTATGCCGGCGTTCGCGTATTCATTCCGGCATCGCAGAGCGGTCTGCCGAGAGGTGCAGAGATGGATTCTCTGGTAAAGACCACCCAGCGTTTCGTCATTCTGGAAGTCAACGAACACCGCAGACGGGCTGTCGGCTCCATCAAGGCTGTTCTGAAGGCTGAAAAGGACGCTGCAAAGGAAGCTTTCTGGGAAACTGCCGAGGTCGGCAAGACCTACAAGGGCGAAGTCAAGTCCCTGACCAGCTACGGTGCATTCGTAGATCTGGGCGGCATCGACGGTATGGTTCATATCTCCGAGCTGTCCTGGAAGCGGATCAAGCACCCGAGCGAAGTTGTCAAGGTTGGCGACTACATCGAAGTATACATCAAGGATCTGGACAAGGAAAACAACCGCATCTCTCTGGGCTACAAGAAGCAGGAAGACAATCCGTGGGAGAAGTTCAAGGCAAACTACAAGGTTGGCGACGAGATCGATGCAACTATCGTTTCCATCACTCCGTTCGGTGCATTTGCACAGATCATTGACGGCGTAGACGGTCTGATCCACATTTCTCAGCTGGCTGACAAGCGTGTGGAAAATGTCAAGGACATCGTTTCCGTTGGTGACGTTGTACGGGTAAAGATCATTGACATTGACATCGAAAACAAGCGGATCTCTATCTCCATGCGTGCACTGCTGGAGGAGAACAACGACGCTGACTACGAGGACTAATTTCCCCGAACACGAAAGCGTAAGCTTGTAAAATAGAAGCGGCAGTATCGGTTTTGTGCCGGTACTGCCGCTTTTTGTTTTAAGGCAATACCGCCCCGATCAGTTTACGACCGGGGCGGTTTATTTTTCATCGGCGATCCAACGCCATGGCATGTTTTTCCAGTATTCTCCGGCATAATCAATGCCTACACGCACATCGGTACGCAGAGCCGGACGAAAGCCGTCATCTGCGATCCACAGTTCCGGACAGGTGAGAAAGCTGTCCCCGTTGAACTGTTTGTCCACCTGTAGATACTTGGTCAGCTTGGCAGGGCCGTTGTGGACGGCTCCGGCACGAAGCAGTACGCCCTGTGGCTGTTCCCGTTCGCCGGTGATGACATTCATCAGCCAGTGCATGCCGTAGCAGAGGTAGACGTAGATCACACCGCTTTCCCGATAGAGCAGTTCCGTGCGGGGTGTTCGCCCTTTGGAGGCATGACACGCCAGATCTTCCTGCCCGCGGTAGGCTTCGGTTTCGGCAATGCGTTCCTGTAAAATCGTGCCGTCCGGCAGCCGCCGCATCAGAAGCTTCCCCACCAGATCGGGAGCGACCTCCAGACAGTCGCGGTGGTAGAAGGATTCCGTTAAACGAATAGGTGCCATGAGAAATACCTCCTTTTGCGGCGAGTCGCCGCTGACCTTACGCCCCAATTTCAAATGTGAAACGGGTAGTGTTACGGCGGACAAGCCGCCTGTATGCCCCGCCGGGGGAGTTTTGTTGATGAGAATCTCTTGTGTAATCTTCGCGTGATACTTGAATCTTACAGTACAGGTGAAACGCGAACTCTTTTCTTTTTTTGCTTCTTTTTTTCTTTTCAGTAAAGAAGCGGCGGGTCGCCGCTGACCTTACGCCCCAATTTCAAGTGTAAAAAGGGTAGTGTTACGGCGTGCGGCGAGTCGCCGCTGACCTTACGCCCCAATTTCAAGTGTGAAAGGGGTAGTGTTACGGCGGCGGCTGCCGCCTGTTCGCCCCGCCGGGGGGAGTTTTGTTGATGAGAATCTCTTGTGTAATCTTCGTGTGATACTTGAATCTTACAGTACAAGTGAAATGCGAACTCTTTTCTTTTTTTGCTTCTTTTTTTCTTTTCAGTAAAGAAAAAAAGAAGCGTAACTCTTTGTGAAACCGGTTGATTGCTGTAGCATACGAAGTTTAAGCTTGCAAACGCCGCAAAGATAAAGTCACCCGCCTGCACAAGCAATACCTCAAAAAACCAACATTACCGATACAGGCAAGGTCAACCACCGGCGTTGGCAAGCCCTAGGCGGACAGCGAGGTACGAGCGAATTCCGCCGGACGGTTTCGGCTTGACTGCACTAGAAGATACGCTTCACGGAGAACCCCTCCACCGCCTAACGGCGGTTCCCCTCAGCACAAGGCACGCCCTACGGGTGCCCTTTCAGGGGAGGCTATATGCAAGCTTGCAAACGCCGTAAAAAATAAGGTTCACCGTCTGCACAGGAAAACACCTGAATATCAACATTACCGATACAGACAAGGGCAACCACCGGCGTTGGCAAGCCACAGGCAGACAGCGAGAGCAACGAGCGAATTCCGCCGGACGGTTTCGACACAGCAGCCCCAGAAGTTCCCGCGGAGCGATGTGGACATCGCCCACTACGCATTCCCAAAAACAAAGCTAGCCGCAGTCTGCCCGCAAATTCCCTGTCCGGCTATTCCGCTATCTCTGCTCCGGCTTCACATACAATGTGTGCTGATTGGTGAAGATCACCATGCCCGGCTTGGCTCCGGCAGGCTTTTTCACGTACCGCACGGCACAGTAATCCACCGGCACCTGTGCCGAATCCCGTGCCTTGCTGTGATATGCCGCCAGCTGTGCCGCCTCTTCCAGTACCTTCTGGGACGGCTCTTTTCCGCCGGTTTCCAGAATCACGTGTGAACCGGGGATATTCTGGGTGTGCAGCCAGATGTCGTTCTTGTTTGCCGTTTTCAAGGTCAGCTGGTCGTTCTGGCGATTGTTCCGCCCCACCAGAATCCGTGTGCCGTCCGAAGCGGTAAACTCCATCGGCGGCAGAGATTTCGGCGGCTTGCCCTTTCGCCGCAGCAGCCGGAGATAACCCTGCTCTGCCAGTTCCGCCCGCAGTTGTTCCAGATCGTTTTCCGTTTCCGCACGGCTCAGAGCGTCCAGCACGCTGTCCAGATACGTCAGTTCTTCCCTGCCCTTGGCAATCTGCTCCGTGAGAATCTTCTCCGCCGTGCAGGCTTTTTTGTACGCTTGATAGTACTTCTGGGCGTTCTGGGGCGGTGTCAGGCGAGCATCCAGTGCAATGTGCACCGTCGGGCAGTCCGGCTCGTAGAAGTCCTCCAGAACCGCCTCTGTATCGCCCTTGTGCAGCCGGTAGAGGTTGGCGGAGATCAGATCCGCTTTCCGGCGGTCTGCGTCCTTTTCCCCGCAGGCTTCCAGTTCTTCAGACTGGGAAACGATTCGCCGCTGGATTCGCTCTGTTGCGTGGAGCAGCAGGTGGAACAGGTCGTTTGCCCGCTGTTTCAGCCGTGCCATATGGTCGCGGCTGGCGAAGAATTCGTCCAGCAGAGCACAGGCAGAGGGCATGACTTTTGTCACCATCAACGTGCCATACTGGTGCAGCGGCAGGAACGAGAAATCCTTCGGCTGTCCCTCGCGTGTGCTGACAATGGTATAGACGGCCTCGCCCTGTTCCAGAATCTCCCGCGTTCTGCCAATGGTGTAACAGAGCCGGTCTTTCTGGTCATCGGTGAGGGATTCCGCCCGACAGGGCTGCCCCTTTCCGGTATAGTATGCCCATTCCCGCACCAGAACCGGCGAAACGCCCTCAAAAGTTTGCAGCAGAGCCTTGGAAAGTTCTCCCGTTTTGGTGGACAGCACCGCCAGCATCTGTTCCGGTGCCGCCTGTAAAAAGTTCAGCCGTTCGTCCCGCGGCGGCATCTCATAGGGCAGCCCCGGCAGCACCAGCCGTTTGCTGGACATGGTGGCATCGACACGTTTCATGCTGTCGATGACCTTTCCGGTTTCGTCAATGAGGATTAGGTTGGAATATCGCCCCATGATCTCGATCGCGAGAGTCAGCTGCACAATATCCCCCAGTTCGTTGACGCAGGAGAAGTCGAAGTACAGCACCCGTTCCAGTCCGTCCTGCCGAATTGCCAGCAACTTGCCGTTTCCCAGCCGTTTCCGCAGGAGCATGCAGAACATAGGCGGAGCCTTGGGGTTTTCCACAGTCACCTGTGTGAGGTGCACTCTTGCACGGTCTGCCGCACAGGAAAACAGCACCTTTGCCCCGCCGGTACGCCCGCGGAAAGCGACAAGCAGTTCTTCCCGTGTCGGCTGGTGGATTTTTTCAATACGGGAATCCAGCAACGGCAGCAGTTCCTGCCGCACCACGTGTAAATATGCACCATCTAATGCCATGTTTGATTCGTCCTTTCTTACGGCGGGCGGCGAGTCACCGCTGACCTTACGCCCCAATTTCAAGTATGAAACGGGTAGTGTTACGGCGGGCGGCGAGTCGCCGCTGACCTTACGCCCCGATTTCAAGTGTGAAACGGGTAGTGTTACGGCGGGCGGCGAGTCGCCGCTGACCTTACGCCCCGATTTCAAGTGTAAAACGGGTAGTGTTACGGCGGGCGGCGAGTCGCCGCTGACCTTACGCCCCGATTTCAAGTGTAAAACGGGTAGTGTTACGGCGGGCGGCGAGTCGCCGCTGACCTTACGCCCCAATTTCAAATGTGAAACGGGTAGTGTTACGGCGGCAGCAGCCGCCTGTTCGCCCCGCCGGGGGAGTTTTGTTGGTGAAAACCTATGAGAGAGTAGAGGGCGATGCCCACATCGCCCCATGTAAAACCAGACAAACAATATTCGTTCATAACAGCAAGAAGCGGAGGGGTATTGCCTAAAATCTTTTACACACCTACTCCGTTTCCACCGCCCGATACTGCAAGATCTCGAAAGAGATCTGCGTAGACAGGCTTTCCAGCTGTTCCAGTCGGGCGTGTTCCTCCCGTCCGGTCTTATAGTAATACGGTGTCATCTGAAACAGATTCTGAATATCTGCCGGATCGTCCAGCTTCAGCCAGCTGTCCACATACTCCGCCTGTATCAGTTCAAAGCCGTCCAGTGCATAGTCCCGCACCGCGTTGGGATAGGGCACATCGTAGATCGCTTCTTTCAGCCCCCACAGATGCTGCTGCCCCGGGATCACCATCAGCATAGTGCCGCCCTTATGGAGCACACGGTGGTACTCCTCGCCGCAGTAGGGAGCAAAAATCGTCATCAGCATATCACAGCACCGGTCTGCCACCGGCAAGTGATACACGCTCCCCACCGCGAAATGGGCATTCGGGCAGCGTTTCGCCGCCGCATCTGCCGCACTCTTGGAAATATCCACGCCGTAGGTTTCCATTTGCAGATCCGCCTGTGCCAGTGCTTTCGAAACGCCCTCGGTATAATAGCCCTCGCCGCAGCCCGCATCTAACAGCACGCCGCCGGCTCTGCCGTACCGCACTGCCGCCTGTTCCAGAGCCTGTAACAGCAGAGCATAATGCCCTGCGTCCAGAAAATTCTTGCGGGCACGCATCATCACGGCGTTGTCCCCCGGATTCTTGGCGTGCTTCCGGTTCACCGGCAGCAGATTCACATAGCCGCTTTTCGCCATATCGAAGTTATGTCCCTGTGCACAGCTCCACGATTTCCCGCGGTGCTGCATAAACGAACCGCATACCGGACACTTCCAAACACTCATGCTTTTTCCACTCCCCTGCAAAACTCAGCCGGATTTCTGCCGGCGTTCTCTGTCACCTGTGCCGCAGGCAACGCCTTTCGGATCTGTTCCGCCAGAATGCCGGCGGCAAAGCGTTCCGTACCGTAGTGCCCGCAGTCGAACAGAGCGATGCCGGAAAACTCTGCCGCATACCACCGGTCATGCTTGATGTCGCCGGTGATCAGAGCATCACAGCCCTTTGCCGCAGCCAGTTCCAGCATGGACGCAGCCGAGCCGGAGCAGTAGGCAATTTTCCGAATGGAACGCTCTGCGGCGGAATACCGCACTTCCCCGAATGCCGTTTGCAGCGTCTGTGCCAGCGTTTGCGGTGTCCATGTGCGGGCACTGGTGTCGATCCACCCGAAGCCTCTGCCGTCCGTCCACGACGGCTCCAGCACTTCCTGTGTGCCTTGGAGAGCCAGCGGCTTTTCCAAAAGGGTGTGTGCAAAGGTGTTCAGACCCAGCGGTGCCATGTCCAGCGGCGTGTGCACACAGATCGCTGCAATGCCGTGAGCCGCCAGCTGGTAAACCGGACTGTCCGGCGGCAGCGTTTTCAGCGGCGAAAAAATCACAGGGTGATGTGCCACCACCAGCTGCACCTGTTCCGCCACCGCCTGTGCCACAATGGCTTCGGAAATATCCAGCGTGGTGAGAATGCGGTCGGCAGGCTGTGCCATACCGCCCACCAGCAAGCCGGAGTTGTCCCACGATTCCTGCGAGGCAAACGGTGCGAATGCGTCAATGGCTTCATATACTTCTTTTACAGTCAGCATGTGATCTCTCCTTTTCTGTCTATGCCGAACAGACTCTTATGGCAATACCGCACAAAGATTGTGCGACAGATGCGTCGTCAAATTTTTCGTCAGATGAAACAAAAAGCGGAGTGAATACTGGATGTATTCACGAGCATTTTTGTGAAATATGACGGTAAATTTGCAAGCAGATGGCGTACAAAGTCGCCAGACGCTCTTTGTGTGGTATTGCCTTATAGTTTCTCCTGAATTGCCTGTGCCAGTGCCGCCCAGTCTGCGGCTTCTGCACGCCCTGCCTGTTCCAGCTGCTGTGCCAGTTTCTGAAAACGCTGCTGCTTCCAGCCGGCATAGCGGCGGACGGATTCCGACTGCCAGTCCACGCAGCCGATCTCCTGTTCCAGCGGCGACAGGATGCGGACAGTTCCCGTGTGACGGGCACTCAATATCACGTAGAATTTTTCGCCCTCCTGCACCACCTGTTCCGACCAGCCGAACCCCTGCTGTGCCAGCCAGAGCCGCAGGTCGGGAATCTTGGTCATGGGCTGAAGGATCAGGTGCACCTGCCGCCGCCACGGACAGTTTTCCAGAATGTGCACAATGGTTTCGCCGCCCATGCCGGCGATCACCACATCGGTAATGCCTGCCGGCTGCACCTGTTCCAAGCCGTCGCAGAGGAACAGTTCCGCCTGTTCCAGCACGCCGGCTTCTGTGAGTGTCCGTCTTGCCGCCTCCAGCGGTCCAGCGTGAATATCGGTGGCGACAGCACGGGTGCAGCGTCCGCTTTGCAGCAGTTCCGCCGGCAGATAGGCGTGATCAGTGCCTACATCGCAGACAACTCCCGCCGGTGTCACCTGTGCCGCACATGCGGCAAGCCGTTTCGTCAGCATGGTTCGTATCCTCCATTTCATTATGCAAGAGATTTCAGAAAACCCCTCCTCTT
Organism: Ruminococcus sp. OM06-36AC; assembly: GCF_003438725.1. Classification (NCBI taxonomy): domain Bacteria; kingdom Bacillati; phylum Bacillota; class Clostridia; order Eubacteriales; family Oscillospiraceae; genus Ruminococcus; species Ruminococcus sp. OM06-36AC. The sequence continues at coordinate 52,884 of NZ_QSTT01000006.1, read as the reverse complement.
TCAGGGGAGGCTTATTCTACTAGGCTCCCTTTTGGTGTATAGGCTCCCTTGAAAAGGGAGCTGGCAGCCGCAGGCTGACTGAGGGATTCTTCCGTATAACCTGAAACATTATGCAAAAGATTTTACAAAAGAATCCCTCCACCAGCTTCGCTGGTCCCCCTCCCTTTTCAAGGGAGGCTTTTTTCAGGCTCCCCTGAAAGGGCACCCGCAGGGCGTGCCTTGTGCTGAGCTGGCAAGCCGCAGGCTTGACTGAGGGGTTATCTCGTAATCCCTTTACAGCAAGCAAAAGATTCCACAAATCCCTCCATCAGCTTCAGCTGTTACACTGCCCCAAAAACAAAAATTGCCCCACCGGAGAACCACCATTGCTGCGGCAGAGTCACACGGGGAGCAATTTCATAAAACCAATTTACTGTGCATCGCCGGCTGCGATCTGCTTGTTCAGTTCTTCCAGCAGTTCGTCCGTATCGATACCATGCACCATGCAGGCTTCTTCTACAGTTTCTCCGCGAGAAGCCGGACAGCCCAGACAATGCATGCCGATTGCCATAAACAGCGGAGCTGTCTGCGGTGCAATATCCAAAATATCACCGATGATGGTTTCTTTTGTAATCGTTACCATAGTCTTACACCTCCTGTCTGTATATCATACGGCAAAGTGCCGCAGTCCTGCACGGAAAGGAAACCTTTTTTCAAGAGTTCCCTGCCGTGACAATCCATAGCGTTCCCTTTCCGGAAAGCACTATACAGACAAAAAGAAAAAGTCGTTTCTTATGGCAATACCGCACAAAGATTGTGCGACAGATGCGTCGTCAAATTTTTCGTCAGATGAAACAAAAAGCGGAGTGAATACTTGATGTATTCACGAGCATTTTTGTGAAATATGACGAGAAATTTGCAAGCAGATGGCGTGCAAAGTCGCCAGACGCTCTTTGTGCGGTATTGCCTTATCTCAATGCAGTCCGTAAGCCTTATGCTTCTTCCTTCATCTTTGCATAGCATGCACTGCAGTAGATCGGACGGCCTTCACGGGGCTGGAACGGCACTCTTGCTTCGCCGCCGCAGGAATCGCAGACAGCAGTGAACATTTCGCGTTCCTGTCTGGGAGCACCGCCACGCTTTGCATCACGGCAAGCCTTGCAACGCTTCGGCTCGTTGGTGAAGCCTCTTTCTGCGTAGAATTCCTGTTCGCCAGCAGTGAAAACGAATTCATTGCCGCAGTCCTTGCATACCAAAGTCTTATCTTCGTACATAGTATAACCTTACCTTTCTCGAGGGTGTCCGCTTGGGATTCCTCGTGCCGGAATGGTCTTTCCGGCTGTTCCATGAAAAATGTTCCGGCGGCAGGATACCGTCCGGAGAATCCCGGTGCAATTACTGCAAAACGCCTTCCGAATGAAGTTTTCGTCGGGCACGCTGCAGTGCATTATCCACTGATTTTACAGAGATTCCGAGCTGTTCCGCAGCCTGTGCATAGGACGCTCCTCCGTAGATCAGCATGCAAACCTGATATTCCCGCCGGGATAAGCGGTTCACCATTGCACAGAACATCTCCGCCGCCTGTGACCGGCTCTGTACCACAGAATCCGGCGGCAGGGCGGTGTCCTGTACCTGAGAAAGCGGAGGCATGTCCGATGCCCCCACAGGTAACGGTAAATTGCGGCAGTGCCGCAACGCAGATACAATGCTGTTTGTAATGCATTTGCCCGCATAGGCAGAAAAAGGTACGCCACGCATGAAATCATACCGACATACCGCAGAAATCAGACCCAAAAAGCCCTCTTGTGCGAGATCCTCCGGTTCAGAAATGCCCTGAAACTGCCGCACCTGATGCCAGACGGCACCGGTATAGCGTTTCACCAGCGATTCCATTGCCCCACGGTCATTTCTCGCCAGGAGCACAAGCTCCTGATCCGGTAGTTGCTCAAAAGGTACCGGCTTCAATACGCATTCCCCTATCAATCCGTGAAATTATTCAGTTTGCTATTGCTCAGGAAGTGCGGCACGCACCCGTTGACGGCACGCACTGCACTTTTCTTATTATATCGGAAAACGGCAGAATTGTCAATATCTATCCTCAGAAATCTTGAAACCCTTGGGAAAACCGGCATTTCCCCCAGTTTTGCCGGCGGCTTTTCTGACAATATGTACAGTTTTATGAAAGGCAACACAAAACGGCAGCCGTGTCGGGCTGCCGCTGGTTCTTTTTCAGGGAATATTTTTCTCACTTCCGCTTCGAACGATTTTTGCGTTCGGTTCCACGCTTGATGTCACACATGCGTTCCTCGCTGGTCTGCTTGAAGCGGGAAAGCATATCCTCGAAAGACATTTCAGAGGGATCCTGCCGCTTTTTCGGCTCCCAGACGTTGGGCTTGCTGCGGCGGGGCGGACGGGACTGCTGTCCGTCACCGTTTCCGCGGAACGGCTTGCCGCCGCGTTCTCCGCGGGGAGCGTGGTCAGAGTCACTGCGTCTGCCGCCGTGCTCTTTGTTTTCTTCCGCCTGCTTCATGGAAAGGCTGATCTTCCCCTGTGGATTGGTGCCGATCACCTTGACACGTACCGATTGCCCCTCTGTCACGAAATCGCGGATCTCGTTGACATAGCTGCGGGAGATCTCAGAGATGTGCACCATGCCCATCACCTTTTCCTCCTCCGGCATTTGCAGCTCCACAAATGCACCATACTTGGTGATATTTTTTACTGTTCCCTCATAAATTTTTCCGATTTCGACCTGCATGTAACTCCGTATCCCTTTCTCTCGCATTTCATTGCTGGGTGTTTTCCTAGGGCAATACCGCACAAAGATTGTGCGACAGATGCGTCATCAAATTTTTCGTCAGATGAAACAAAAAGCGGAGTGAATACTTGCTGTATTCACGAGAATTTTTGTGAAATATGACGGGAAATTTGCAAGCAGATGGCGTGCAAAGTCGCCAGACGCTCTTTGTGCGGTTTTGCCCTAGTTTCTGGATGTGTCATAGAACCGGTACTCGTCCGGATAAGCATAGTTGTATTCTTCCCGTGCCAGACGCTCCATATAGCCGTCAATATCGCCGCTTTCGAGGATCCGCTGCAAATCCTCGTTGTCCGCGGTGAGATCGTCGATCTGCTTCTGCACCTGTTCCAGTTCCGTTTTCTTTTCCGCGATGCTGGACTGATTCGACACAATGCTGATGGTACAGCCGGCGATCGCAAGAACTACCGCTGTCCGGCTGATGATCCGAAAGATCAAGCGTGACCGCTTTTTTTCCGTTTTTGTTTCCTCTGCCATGATAACGCCGCCTTTCGTTTCAAAATTCCACTATCATTATACAACATTTTTCTATCTCTCTGCAAGGGTAAATGCGAAAAAAAAGATGCTTTTCGAAAAAGTTTGGCGAAATGTCCAAATTTCCGGTGCAACGGAGTGCAAATACGCACGACACCGTGGAAAAACGGGCGAAACAGCCGCCGCAAACTGCCGAAAATCCCCGCCAGAACCCGTCCCAGAAGGGGCACTGTGACGCAGCCCAGCGTACAGCGGTACAGCAAAAATCCCAGCACGCTGCCCATGACATAATAGCCGCGGAATTCTCCCCGTGCCAGCACGGTGGAAAAACAGAGCAGTGCTCCCGCCCACAGCAGCAGGAACGCCACATCTTCCAGAGCCGCCGCCAGCTTGCCATGGGGCAGCAGCAGCCGGAGCGTCCGCAGCACATCGAACACCACGCCCAGCGGGATCCCCAGCAGCACCGCAAAGATCAGCAGCCGTGTCTGTTCCGGCACGGTGAAAAAAGTTTCCAGCTGCATCATCGGAACAGCTTTCCCAGCAGGGACAGCGGACCGCGGCGATCCTTTTCCCCGTATTGCAGCAGCCAGATGTCGCCGGTAATGGTCATGTCGCCGGTTTCCACGCTGACATCATTGATGTGGAGATTCCGCCCCTTAATGGTCAGCTCCCCCAGCCCCGTGAACAGATTGATCATGCGTTCATCAAAGCAGTCCACATCAGTCACACCCGTCAGCGTCAGCTTGGCACGATCTTCCAGAATGAGGTTGTGGTGTCCGGTGGGTGCAGGCAGTTGTTCTTTTTTGGTCATATCAATTTCCTCCTGTCACATGGTCTTGCATTCGTTTCAGTGTATGCGGCGAGGAGTGAAAACATGCTTGCGGCGGTATTCAGGCACCCTTTTCAAAACAGGCTCCCCTGAAAGGGCACCCGCAGGGCGTGCCTTGTGCTGAGCTGGCACCGCAGGTGACTGAGGGGTACTTCCGTGAAACCCAACACATTAAGAAAAAGATTCCACGTAGGAACCCCTCCACCGTCTGACGACGGTTCCCCTCCCCTTTCAGGGGAGGCTGATTTTATTCAGACTCTCACTTTTGTGCATAGGCTCCCCTTTAGGGGAGCTGTCACCGCAGGTGACTGAGGGGTACTTCTGTAAAACCTGATACATGAAGCAAAAGATTCCACAAAGAACCCCTCCACCGCCTATCGGCGGTCCCCCTCCCTTTTCAAGGGAGGCAATTTTATTTTTCTTGACATGTGGGATTTTTTTCTGAAAAGGGCTTGCTTTTTTTTCGGGAATGTGGTATAATGTGAAAGATAATGAATGTTTGCAGGTTTCTGCATCGTTCAGCACGAAGCCGCCGCTGTTATGCTGCCGCTTTGTGTACTCGAAACTAGACGGGAGGAGGGACTTTCCCATGAGCGTACTGGAAATCATTGTTGGTGCTGTGGTACTGCTGATCAGCGTTGTTCTGATTATTATCTGCATGATGCAGGAGCAGAAGCCGCAGAACGCCACTGCTGCACTGACTGGTGCAAGCAACGATTCGTTCTATGACAAAAACCGCGGACGCACAAAGGAAGCACGTCTGAAGAAGATCACATTCATCTGCTCAGTCGTTTTCTTTGTTTTGATTCTGTTTATGGATATTGTAATGCCGCTGCTGACCAAGTAAACGGCAGATCGTCCTGTGCTTCAGGAGCCTGTTTCGATTCTAGGTTATCTAGGCGGAACAGGCTCTTATGTGTTTTCCGTCCGGAACAGCACAAGTACAGGACTTTTTTCTGACTGCACATCTTCTTTCTGCACATTCGGCAATATCGTCAGAAAAACAACAGCAATGAGAAAGCCGCACAGGGCGGCAGAAGTGAAAGGATTTTTATTTTATGGCTAATACCCAACTGGGCGGGGCTGAAACGATCGACAGCTACCGCAAGAAGATCATGACGATCCTGAAGAAAAGCGGCCGCACACCGGTCAGCGACCGCGATCTGGCTACCAAGTGCCGCACCAACCGCGGCGGGGCTGCCAATTTCCGCAAAGCGGTGCAGGAACTCTGCAAAGAGGGTGCGATCTGTGAACGCCGCCGCGGCTATGTTTCCTCCGCAAACATGGGCTACTATCCGGCAACGATCGTCCGGCTGAGCCGCACATTCGGCTTTGCCCGTCCCGAAGAAGAAGGGGCTCAGGACGTGTTTATCCCCGGCAAGTTCTTACAGGGTGCCATGACCAGGGACCGTGTCCTCATCGGCAACATTCCCTCCCGCAGCGGCAAGCCTGAAGGCGAAGTGCTGGCGATTCTGGAGGAAGCAGACAGCAAGATGACCGGCGTTATCATTGAGGACAACGGCAAGCTGATGTTCCGTGCGGACTCCATGTCCAAGACTCCCATTCAGATCCAGCGAAAGGACAGCGTGATCTATCACGAGGGCGAAAAGGTGCTGGCAGAAGTGGTTTACCGCGGTCAGCGGCACGCCGAGCACAAGGTCAAGATCGTGTTCAGCTTTGGTGTCTGCACCCGTGCAAGCGTCTGTGCCGAAGCAATGGTTGCCGTTCGCGGTGTCAACGTGGACTTTCCGGAAGAAGTCGTTGCCGAAGCCGACCAGCTGGCAAATGCTCCCATTCCGCAGGAGGAATACGCAAAGCGTCTGGACCTGCGGGAAACCCCGATCTTCACCATTGACAGTGCCAAGTCCAAGGATCTGGACGATGCCGTTTCTCTGGAAAAGACCGAAACCGGCTACCGTCTGGGTGTGCACATCGCAGACGTTTCCCACTACGTCCGCCCGCACACCCCGCTGGACAACGAAGCTCTGGATCGCGGCACCAGCATCTACTATGCAAACCGCGTCATTCCCATGCTGCCCACCAGCCTGTCCAACGGCATCTGCTCCCTGAACCCCTGCGAAGACCGTCTGGCATTCTCCGCCCTGATGGACTTGGACGAAAACGGCGAGATCGTCAAGTACGAGTTCCGGAAGACTGTGATCCGTTCCGCTGTCAAGGGCGTTTACAGCGAGGTCAACGAAATCCTCGCCGGCACCGCTTCTCCGGAGCTGCTGGAAAAGTACAAAGCTGTTCAGCACATGATCCCGCTGATGGACGAACTGTGCGACATTCGCCTGCGGGAACGGAAACGCCGCGGTGCTCCGGAACTGGAAACCGCAGAGGGTGCACTGGTCATCAATGACGAGGGTGTCTGCGTGGACGTTGTGGCACGGGAACGGGGCAAGAGCGAGTGCATCGTCGAGGAAATGATGCTGCTGGCAAACGAAGCTGCCGCAAAAATGGCACGGGAAAAGAACCTGCCCTTTGTCTATCGTGTGCACGACAAGCCCTCTCCGGAAAAGATCGAGCGTCTGGAACAGGTCCTGCTGCGGCTGGGTGTCGAAGTGCCGGTATTCACCGACATCAAGCCCCGTCATCTGGCGGAGATTCTGGACAACGCACGAGGTACTGAACTGTATCCGGTTCTGAATGTCATGGTGCTGCGTTCCATGGCAAAGGCAGCCTATGCTCCGGAAGCGATCGGACACTTCGGTCTGGCACTGAAAGACTATGCCCACTTCACTTCCCCGATCCGCCGCTATCCCGATCTGGCAATTCACCGGATCCTCAGCAACTACTGCGAGAACCCCAACGCCGAAGCGATGCACGAAAAGTACGATGCTTTCGTGATCGAAGCTTCCATGCGTTCCAGCGACACCGAAGTACGTGCCATTACCATTGAACGCAACGCCGACGACTGCTACAAGGCAGAGTACATGCAGCAGCATCTGGGCGAAATTTTCGACGGCATCATTGCCGGCGTGACCGACTTCGGCTTCTACGTGGCTCTGCCCAACACCGTAGAAGGTCTGGTACACGTTTCCACCCTGCCGGAAAGCGACTGGATCAACGACGACAGCATTGCTTTCAAGGAAGAACAGGGCAGTGCATGCTACCGTCTGGGCGACACCGTGCGGGTACAGTGCACGAAAATCGATGTCAACAGCGGCAACGTAGACTTCGCCCTCGTAGAAGAAGGACAGGAAGCCGCCGCCAAGTAAAGGCAATTTTCAATCTTAGGGAAACACTGAATAAAGCTTGTGCGTAAGATGCGTAGTCAGATTTTTCGGCAGATTGCATAGAAATTCCGCAGGCATACTGTATGTATGGTAAGGGATTTCTGGGCAATATGACGGAAAATCTGCAAGCAGATTGCGTGCAAAGCCGTCAGGCGGGCTTTATGCAGTGTTTCCTTAGGCAATCAACGCCCCGAAAGGTCACTGCTTTTCGGGGCGTTTTTGACAAAACCAAAAAATCCCCGCTGCTTTTCCACAGCGGGGATTTTGTAAATCGTATCCAGTTGTGCTTAGCGGCGATCCAGAATGTTGAAGATTGCCATCAGGTCGTCATCTACCGGCTTGGACTGCTGCTGCGGTGCTTCTTGCTTCGGAGCAGCTGCCGGCTGTGCCGGTGCCGGATTCGGTGTGCTGCCGCTGACTTTAACGTCATCTACCAGCGGGTTATCTACCGGAATCGGTTCTTCTGCCGGAGCAGCTTCTTCCTCCGGTGCTTCTTCCTCTTCCGGAGCGTCCGGATCTACCATATCGAAACCAGCCGCAATTACAGTAATCACCATTTCGTCCTGCATGTCTTCCTTGAATGCCGTACCGAAGATGAATTCCACATCTTCTGCCGCCTTGTCGGTAATCATCTTGGTGGCAACATCTACGTCGGTAGACATAATGTCCTCGCTCATTGCGATGTTGATCAACAGACGCTTTGCACCGGCAATCGAAGTTTCCAGCAGCGGACTTGCGATAACAGCGTTGGCAGCTTCCTTTGCCTTGTCCTTGCCGGAGCCGTGACCGATTGCCATGTGGGCATAGCCGGCACCCTTCATAATGGTGGAAACGTCTGCGAAGTCCAGATTGATGTAGCCTTCTTCTACGATCAGATCGGAAATGCTCTTGACACCAGTCTTCAGCACGTCATCTGCCAGTGCGAAAGATTCCCGCATGGTCAGGGGCTTGTCCAGACCTTCCAGCAGCTTTTCATTCGGGATCACGATCAGGGAATCCACATACTTCCGCAGTTCTGCGATACCTCTTTCTGCCTGTAACATCTTCTGTTCCCGTTCAAACGCAAACGGCTTTGTGACAACTGCAACAGTCAGAATGCCGGCTTCCTGTGCCAGACGTGCAACGACCGGAGCCGCACCGGTACCGGTACCGCCGCCCATGCCGGCAGTGATGAATACCATGTCAGCACCTTTCAGAGCTGCTTCGATCTCGTCTTTGTTTTCCTCTGCACTTTTCTGTCCAACTTCCGGCTTGTTGCCGGCACCGCGGCCTCTGGTGAGTTTCGAACCGATCTGGATCTTGGTGGTTGCCTTGGAATTATTCAATGCTTTTGCGTCAGTATTGACTGCAATATACTCGATGTCATGTACATCAGAAGATGCCATGCAGTTCAGGGCGTTGCCGCCGCCGCCGCCGACACCGATCACCTTAATATTTACATCGGGATCAAACGCATCTTCATAGATAAAATCAGTCATCTCAACATTTCCTCCTACAAGAACTTCTGTGGTACGCTGTATATTTTCCGCATCGTCCGTCTTCCGCACATACGGATACCTTCTTTAGAAATACACTTATTATTTTAACACATTTCCGAAAGCATTGCAAGCTTTTTTTTGAAATAAATCGGGTTTTTCCCTTTCCCACAAGATTTTAAGGGAAAATCCGCCTGAATTTCACAATTTCATACAGATTCCGTAAGGACATTTTCGTTACTGCCAGCCTGCCGCTGTTGTTGTGGTTTCTGTCTGGGTTTCTGTGGTAACGAGATTGCCGTATTCGTCGGTTTCCGTCACAGGATTTCCGTATTCGTCCGTTGCAGTGGTTTGCAGCGGTGCCGTGGTCTGCTGTTCCACCGCCTCCTTGTCCCGATAGGAACACTGGTGGTCGCCCACCATAGAGAGATAGCCCACCTTGTCGGGGGACAGCTGTCCCAGCACAGTTTCCGCCAGCGTGATCTTATAGTCCATATCGCTCCAGTTTCCCAGCTGAAAGGACACTCTGCCGTCAAAGATCAGGTTGATGTTGTATTTATCTGTGAGGTCGATGGAAGTCACCGGACAGTCCAGCCCCTTGGCGATCCGTTCGGACAGGGACTGAAAGATCTTGTCCTTCTGGCTGTCCCGCGATGCCAGCGTTTTCCCCGGCTCCCGCACGGAAGCTTCGAAGCCGGTGATCGTCGGCAGGGACGGATCACTGTCCGGACCGCTGACCAGAATTTTTCCGGCGGCACTGACTTGCAGCGTACCGCTGGAATCCGTCACATTAAACGCCGCCTTGCTGGGTTCAATGGTGATGACCAGCCGGTCGGGGAAGTCCTTCTGGATCGAAACGCTGTCCACAAAGATCAGCCGGCTCAGAATGTTTTCCTTGACCGTTTCGCGGTTCAGCCGCATCATATTGTCACCGGTATGTACACCGGAAGCCTTTACCACGTCGTTTTTTTGATACGGCTGGTCGGCATCTCCGGCAACGACGATCTGCTCAATATTAAAGAACACTGTCATCGACAGCGACACACCCACACCAATCACCAGAATTGCCACCAGCAGCCCGTACAGCGGTCGGAACCGATTCCGGCGGCGGCGGCGTTTCGAACTGGTCTGGCTCTGGATCTCTGTTTTTTCCACGTCCTGCATGACTTCTGCTCCTCACTTCTTTTCTATCCGACACGTTTTGGTGTCTGTTCTGCCGGCGGATTCCGATACAGGGGCAGTTTCCACGCGGAAAATTTTTGCCCCAACGCCCTGCAATGTCTGCTCGATCGCCTCATATCCGCGGTCAATGTGTGCGATCTGCCGCACCTCTGTTTTCCCCTGTGCTCCCAGCCCCGCCAGCACCATGGCAGCTCCGCCCCGCAAATCAGTGGCGGCAACGGAAGCACCGCTAAGAGAACGCACACCGGTAACTACGGCAATTCTGCCGGACACGCGAATTTTCGCCCCCATTTTCACGAGAGCGTCCACATGACGATAGCGGTTCTCGAAGATGTTTTCTTCCAGCACGCTGACACCGTCCGCCAGACTCAGCATTGCCATAAAAATCGCCTGTGCGTCAGTGGGAAAGCCGGGGTGGGGCATGGTGCGGAGAAACGGCACCGCCCGCAGCCGCCGCGGTGCCAGCAGGTGCAGCCGATCCGGTTCTGGAAATACCCGACAGCCGATCTGTTCCAGCACAGGGAGCATATTCTCCATAGGCTGAGTGCTGACACCACGCAGGCACAGCGTCCCGCCGGTAATTGCCGCCGCCCCCAGATAGGTCACACCGGCAATGCGGTCGGGCATGATCGTATGACGGCTGCCCCGCAGCTTCCGGACACCGGAGATCACAATGGTGCTTTCGCCGTCGCCGGAGATGTCTGCCCCGCAGCCTCGCAGGAATGCCGCCAGATCGCAGATCTCCGGTTCTCTTGCCGCATTATGCAGCACCGTTCTGCCCTCTGCCAGCACCGCCGCCAGCATGACATTTTCCGTAGCCCCCACCGAGGGGAACGGCAGGTGTATGCCTGCTCCGTGCAGTCCCTCCGGTACGGTGCAGTCCAGCTGTCCCCCATGTACAGAAAAATGTGCACCCATTTGCCGCAGGGCATCTAAGTGCATATCAATGGGACGGGGACCCAACTCACAGCCGCCGGGATAGGAAAGATGACAGCTGCCGGAGCGTCCCAGCACAGCCCCCAGAAAAATGATCGAAGACCGCATCTCCTGCATCAGCACTTCGGGGATCGTATCCGCACACAAGTCCCGCACCTGTACTGTCACGGTATGTTCCTGCACGGTGCACCGGCAGCCCAGATGCGTCAGGATCCGGCATGCCGCAAACACATCTGTCAGGCGGGGACAATTTTCCAGAACCGTTTCGCCGTCACAAAGCAGTGTTCCCGCCAGAATGGGCAGGGCACTGTTTTTTGCCCCATGGAGAAAAATTTCTCCCTCCAGCGGTTTGCCGCCCTCAATCACCAGTTTTTGCAAACTGCATCACCTCTTTTTATTTTCAGTGTATGCAGTTTCGACAGAATTGGTGAAATGTGCAGGCAGGCGGGCTTTCTACAGTGTTTCCCGCGGTCTTACTTGGATTTTGCTTTCTGATATAGCTGGGCGACCACGTTCCAGATGCGGTCGTCCGTGTCTGCAATTTCCAGCGACTTCGCCTTGTGCCCCATTTCCGTCAGGCGTTCCCGATCGGCATAGAGCTGTTCCACTTCTGCAATGATGCGTTCCGGCGAAACGTCCTTCTGTTCAATGACCACAGCCGCACCGGCATCGCCCAGCACATTGGCGTTGTGCAGCTGGTGATTGCCGGTGACGATGGGGGACGGGATCAGAATGGAACCCCGTCCGGCAGCCTCCAGTTCCGCCAGCGTGGACGCACCGGAACGGCAGATGACCAGATCTGCCGCCGCCAGACAAACGTCCATGTCATTGATGTATTCCGTGATTCGCAGACGGTCGCCTTTCAGCGGAATGCCTGCCGCAGCCATTGCCTTGGGGAAGGTTTCCTTTCCCATGCCGCCGTAGCCGTGAATGTGGTTGATCGACAGCCCCTTCTGCACGTGCCACGGGATCACCTTTGCCATTGCTTCGTTGATGCAGCCTGCTCCCAGACTGCCGCCGAACGAGAGAATGCACATACCGTCATCAAAGCCCAGCTGCTTCCGTGCTGCGGCTCTGTCCATGCCGGAAATGCCGCCACGCACCGGCAGACCGGTGACGGTATACGGACAGTTCAGGTGGAAGAATTCCAACGCCTTTTCCACAGTCAGCATCACGTGGTCTACTTCCTTTGCCAGCATCTTGTTGGTGACACCGGGGAATGCGTTCTGCTCGTGAATGGCACAGGGAATCCCCATGCGGGCTGCGGCGTGGAGGATCGGTCCTGCCACATAGCCGCCGGTGCCAATGGCAATGTCCGGCTGGAACTGCTTCAGGATCTGCTTGGCACGGTGCTGCGAAGTTGCCAGATAATACACCGCCTTACAGTTCCGGCGAATATTTTTCAGCGTCAGCTTCCGCTGAAAGCCTGCCACATGCATGGTTTCCATCGGATACCCCGCCGCCGGCACCAGACGTGCCTCCATGCCGTTAGGCGTTCCCACAAACAGGAACTCTGCGGACGGGTCATGTTTTTTGATGATCGAGGCAATGGCAAGTGCCGGATTGATATGACCGCCGGTGCCGCCTCCTGCTAATAATACTTTCACGCGTTACCTCCCTGCAGCTGTACTTCTGCCTGTGGTGCTCTCTCCGCTGCCGGTACCCGCTGGGGCGACTGATACCGTACACGGGAGATGTTCAGGACAATGCCCATTTCCGCCAGCTGCAAGATCAACGCCGTGCCGCCGTAGCTGAAAAAGGGCAGACTGATACCCGTATTGGGGATCAGGTTGCTGACAACCGCAATGTTGAAAAATGCCTGTAGTCCGATATGAGATGTCAGACCAATTGCCATTAACATGCCGAACTTATCCTTGGCACGCATAGCAATATAGAATCCGCGAATGACCAGCAGGGTAAACAGCAGCACTACTGTGAGTGCTCCCACCAGCCCCAGTTCCTCGCAGACGATAGAGAATACAAAGTCGTTTTTGGTTTCCGGCAGGTACAGATACTTCTGGCGGGATTCCCCCAGTCCCAGACCGAACAGTCCGCCGGAGCCAATGGCGATCAGGGACTGACAGGTCTGCCATGTATTGCCCTGACTGTCTGCAAACGGATCTACCCATGACTGGATACGCTTCTGAATGTAGTCGTAGTTGCGGGACATGATCGAAACCAACAGCAGAGCACCTGCCGCACCGATAACACCGATCAGCAGAAACTGCTTGAGATTGACACCGCCCACAAAAATCAGAATGATACAAGTCATGACGATCAGAGCCGTTGCAGAGATGTGCGGTTCCTTGATGAGCAGTGCCGCAGGTACCAGCAGTGCCAGCAGCATCGGCAGCATGCCCCGCAGGAAATACCGCATGTTGTCATAGTTCTTGGTGATGACATAGGAGTAGAAGATCACCATGCCGATCTTCATGGTTTCCGAAGGCTGAAAGTTGAAACTGCCAATGGCGATCCAGCGGGTCGCACCGCCGTCAGTAACGCCGATTCCCGGAATAAACACCATGACCAGCAGGATCAGCGGCAGCACATACGCACCGATCGCGATCAGTTTTTTCTGAAAGAAATGATAGTCCACCATGCACAAAAACAGCATCAGCACCAGACCCAGTCCGGCATTTTTCATCTGGCTGACGGCATAGTAAGAACCCTCTTTTCCCTCGGCAATTGCCCACGCATAGCTGGCGGAGAACATCATGACAATGCCCATGACCAGCAGTGCAATGACAATGAGGAAAAACGGCAGATCGACTTCCCCGTACTGTACCCCACGCCTCCAGAAAAGCTGCATATCCCCCAGTCTGCGTTTTTTTCCGGCAGTTTCTTTTTCCGCCATATAGAACCTCCTTCTGCCTTACAGCAGTACCAGCAGCAGTCCGCACAGTCCGGTAACTGCACCGAACAGCGAAAATGTGATCACAATTTTATACTCACTGAATCCGCTCATCTCAAAGTGATGGTGGATCGGTGTCATCTTGAAGATGCGGCGGCCTTCGCCGTACTTCTTCTTGGTATACTTGAAATAAGTCACCTGGATCATAACGGACAGTGCTTCCAGAATGTACACCAGAGCCACCAGGATCATGCTCAGGTGCTGGTGGCTTGCCAGTCCGATAGCTGCCACAGAGGCACCCAGATACATCGAGCCGGTGTCCCCCATGAAGCACTTCGCCGGGTGCAGGTTCCACACCAGAAAGCCCAGACAGCCGCCTGCCAGTGCCATGGTAAACAGGGTGTAGCAGCCCATTTGCAGCTTGCTGCAAATCAGGGTAAAGATCAGCATTGCCACCAGTGTCACCGTGCCGCACAGACCGTCCACGCCGTCAGTCAGGTTCACCGCATTGGTCAGGTACAGAATTACCAGCACCATCAGCGGATAGTAGAACCACGAGATGTTGAACCGGACAAAGCCCAGATCAATATGGGTGTCCCGATCGCCCAGCCAGTACATTGCCGCCAGCCACAGCACTGCTGCCACCACTTGCAGTACGATCTTCTGCATAGGCTTCAGCCCCTCGTTCTGCTTCTTGGCAACCTTTGCGAAGTCGTCGATAAAGCCGATCACGCCGAACAGCAGGCAGAAGATCATGCAGCTCAACAGCCGCAGTGCCTCCCGATTACTGAATGTGGAAACGAAATCGGTGGTACCGAAAAAGCGGTACAGGGCATAGCCCACCGCGGTGGCAATGATGCTGCCGAAAATGAACAGCAGTCCGCCCATCGTAGGCGTACCCTGCTTGTTGGCGTGCCAGCTGGGACCGAAGTCCACCTTAATGGGCTGCCCGAATTTCAGCTTGTGCAGCCACGGCAATAGTGCTTTTCCTCCGAGGGCTGCCACGACAAACGCCAGCAGTCCCACCAATATGTTAATCCAGAACGGCATGATCTGCGTCCTCCTCCTGCTCAAAAATCACATCGATACAATCCTCTAGGTGCATGCCGCGGCTTGCCTTGAACAAGATCACATCATTGGGACGGAGATACTGCCGGATCACGCGGCAGAGTTCCCGTTTGTCCTCGGTGTGATACACGGCAACTTCCTGCATTGCGGCACGCTGTGCCAGATAAAAAGATTCTTTCCCGTAGCAGAACAGAGCGTCCACTTCACTTTCTGCTGCCATATCGCCTACCAGTGTGTGCAGCTGGCGGGACATTTCGCCCAGTTCCAGCATATCCCCCAGCACGGCGATTCGTCTGCCCTTGCACGGCAGATCCCGCAGCACAGTCAGAGCTGCTTTCATGGAGTCAGGGCTGGCATTATAACAGTCTGCAATAATGGTATATGCACCCCGCCGGTAAATATTCTGCCGCAGTCCTACGGTGTGATACTGCTCCAGACCCTTGCAGATCTGTTCCGGTGCAATGCCTGCCAGCCGTCCCACGCAGAACGCCGCAAGGGCATTCATTACGTTGTGGTCACCGGCACAGGGCAGTTCCACCGGATAGGTGCTGCCGTCCTGTGCCAGAATGGAAAAGCTGGTGGACTGTGCCTTTCGCTCCACGTCTGCCGCACGGACATCAGCCTTTTCGCTGTGCATGCCGTAGGTGATGACCGGACGGGAGAGCTCCCGCTTCAGCGGTGCCAGCAGCGGATCATCGCCGTTGACCACCAGCGGAGCATCTGCCGCCATGCCGTCCTGGATCTCCAGCTTTGCCTGCCGGATCCCCTCCTGTGTCTTGAGGTTTTCGATGTGGGAATAGCCGATGTTGGTAATGACACCAATGCTGGGTTCGGCTGTCCGTGCCATGCGGCTGATCTCGCCGAAGTGGGACATGCCCATTTCAATGACTGCCGCCTGATGACAGTCCTCCAGCCCCAGCAGTGTTTTCGGCTGTCCGATCTCGTTGTTCAGATTGCCCTGTGTTTTCAGAGTGCAGAACTGGGATTCCAGTACGCAGGCGATCATTTCCTTGGTGGTCGTCTTTCCCACGCTGCCGGTGATGCCCACCAGAATCGGGTGAAATTTCTCCCGATAGAACCGTGCGATCTGCTGCAATGCCCGACCGGTGTCCTTCACCACCAGACAGGGACAGTCCCCCACCTGCCGGTCTGTGACGGCTGCCACGGCTCCCGCCGCGATCGCCTGTTCCACAAAAGCGTGGCCGTCAAATTTTTCCCCACGCAGTGCCACGAACAGACAGCCTGCCGGCAGGTCACGGGTGTCTGTGCTGACACAGGTGATCTCTGCCTCTACCGGCACAGCACAGTGCAGCACCGCTTCCAACTCTGACAATTTCCAAGGTTTCATGTACAATATATCCCCCAGTCCTATTTATCGCTTCGGTACCAGCGGCAGGCACTCCCGCACGATTTCCCGTTCGTCCATATGAATATGTACGCCGCCTTTCAGTACCTGATAATCCTCATGGCCTTTTCCGGCAAGCACAATGACATCTTCCGGCTGTGCCAGCTGCATGCTCCGCAGAATGGCTTCCTTTCGGTCTGTTACGACCTCATAGGGCACATCGCTGTCAGTGAGTCCGGCGAGAATGTCGGCAATGATCGCCTCCGGCTCCTCATCTCTGGGGTTGTCGGAAGTGACCACCAGAAAATCAGCATACTTCGCCGCAGCCTTTGCCATTTTCGGACGCTTTGTGGCATCGCGGTTGCCGCCGCAGCCGAACAGACAGATCAGTCTGCCTTTGGTGTATTCCTTGACACTGCGGAGAATATTTTCCACAGCGTCCGGCGTGTGGGCATAGTCGCAAATCACGGTGAAGTCCCGTCCGGTGGGGATCACTTCGCAGCGGCCCCGCACACCGGTGCAGGTTTCCAGAGCCTTGCGGACATCGTCCACCGACATACCCACGGCACAGCATGCAGCCACCGCTGCCAGTGCATTGGACACGTTGAACATGCCGGTCAGGTGCAGGTCTACCGGATAGGACTTTCCACCGCAGCACAGCCAGAAGCTGGTGCCGTCTGCTCGCAGCTTAATGGCATCGGCGTAGAAATCTGCCTGATTACTGCTGCCATAGGCGATTTTCGGGCAGGTCACTTCGCTGTACAGCCGCTTGCCGTAGTCATCGTCTGTATCGATCACTGCCGTATCACACCGGCTGAACAGCAGTTTCTTTGCCTGATAATAATTTTCCATGGTGCCGTGATAGTCCAGGTGATCCTGCGTCAGGTTGGTAAACACCGCCGCCGCGAAATGGGTTTCGCCGATCCGCTGCTGCACCAGCCCGAAAGAAGAAACCTCCATGACCACATCATCACAGCCAGCCTCTGCCATTTTCGCATACAGAGCCATCAGGTCGTAGACAAACGGCGTGGTGTTGTCGGTGTGGACGATCTCGTCCCCGATCTCGTTCTGAATGGTACCGATCAGCCCCACTTTTCTGCCGTTTTCCGTGAGAATATGCTTGATGAGATTGGTGATCGTGGTCTTGCCGTTGGTACCGGTGACACCAATGAAACGCATTTTCCGTTCCGGATGCCCGAACCATGCGGCACAGAGTTTTCCGTACAGGGCACGGGTGTCCTCGGTGAGGATCTGCCGGTCGCCCAGTCCCAGATCATGATCTACCAGAACCGCCGCGGCTCCCTTTTCCAGAGCCTCCGCTGCGGCAGTGTGTCCGTCAAAGCGTTCACCCCGAATGCAGGCGAACACCATACCGGACTGCACCTTTCTGGAATCGTCCGTCAGTCCGGTGATCTCCAGATTCTCCAGACTGGTTTTCGCATTGTCTTCCAAAAGCGTATACAATTGCATTTCTCTCATCCTTTCTGTGTGTGAAGGCATGATTCTCAAATTTACATCTATGGAAACACTGAATAAAGCTTGTGCGTAAGATGCGTAGTCAGATTTTTCGGCAGATTGCATAGAAATTCCGCAGGCATACTGTCGTATGGCAAGGGATTTCTGGGCAATATGACGGAAAATCTGCACGCAGATTGCGTGTAAAGCCGTCAGGCGGGCTTTATTCAGTGATTCCTTTATCTATAACGATCAGTCCGTTGCCTCACCGGCGGACAGTGTCAAAGTCACTGACGAACCACGCTGGATCTGGGTGCCCTCCGGTACGGACTGGCTCTTGACCAGTGCACCCTCGCTGCTGGCAGAAGCACCCACCAGAGCGTAGTTCAAGCCATAGTATGCCATGGTTTCATTCGCCTGTGAAGCCGTCATGCCCACCAGATTCGGTACGGAAACCAGATCCGGTGTTGCATTCTGCTCGGTATACAGCAGCACCTTGCCGCCCTTGACTACGCTGGTGCCGGTCGTCGGGGACTGGGAAACCACAGAAGAACCGCTGCCGACAACTTCATACGTCAGCCCCAGCTGTTCCAGTGTGGATTTCGCCGTATCCAGCGTTGCATCTTGCAGCAGCGGAACACTGACGTTCATTTCCTTGGCTTCCTCGTCAGTATACTCCGGATAGAAGCCCATGTACGGAAGAATTTCTTCCATGATCTCCTGTGCATAGGGCGTTACGACCTTGGAACCGTAGTAGCCGATTTCCGGATTCGGATAGTCCGCCTGAATCAGCATAATGAGTTCCGGATCTTCCGCCGGTGCAAAGCAGCAGTACGATGCCACATAGTCATCTTCGATGTCTCTGGTGGCACGAATTTCCGCTGTACCGGACTTACCGCCGATGCGATAGCCCTGAATATAGGCATTGTGAGAGGGGTTGGAGGAAACGACTGCCTCCAGCTGTTCCCGCATGGTCTGAGAGGTTTCTTCCGAAACGATCTGCCGCTTCACCGTTCTGGTATTTTGCAGCACGGTATTGCCGCTGCTGTCTATTACATGGTCTACCACATACGGTTCAACCACATAGCCGCCGTTGATCGCCGCAGAGTACGCGGTAATCAGTTCCAATGCCGTGGTTTCGTTGGTCTGTCCGTATGCACCGGAAGCCAGATCGACCTGTGTCATTTTATCCTCAGGTACGACCACGCTGGAAACCTCGCCCGGCAGATCGATGCCGGTCTTTTCCGTCAGACCGAAGCCCTGCAAATAATAGCTGAACTTCTGCACGCCCAGCCGCAGACCAATTTCCATAAAGGCAGGGTTGCAGGAGTTAGTCAGTGCCTGTGTGAACGTCTGCGAGCCGTGACCGGAACGCAGCGAGCAGCCGATTTTCGCGTCCTGTACCTGCAAATAGCCGGAGCAGAAGAACGTGTCGCTGTTCAGATCGATCAGGTTTTCCTCAAACGCCGATGCCGAAGTTACAATTTTGATGGTAGAACCCGGCGGGTTGATCTCACTGATCGACTTGTTCCGCCACTGTTTTTCTCTGGCTTCCAGATATGCGTCCTGATACTCCGATTCCGGCAATTCTTTCAGCTGTGCCGCCACAACGGGATCGTAGATCTCCGAGGGATTGTTCAGGTCGAAAGACGGGCAGGTCGCCATGGCGTAGATCGCACCGGTTTTCGGGTTCATGATGATGCCGGTGGCACGGTCGTTGACCTCGAATTTCTCCACCATTTCCGACATGCTCTTTTCCAGATAGTACTGCAAGGTGGAGTCCAGTGTCAGATACAGGGACGCACCGTCCTCCGCATCATAGGTGGTGGAATACCGGTAGGGCATTTCCTCGCCGTTGGCACTCTGTGCCGAAATGATTCTGCCGTCCACGCCGGAGAGGTAGTCGTTGTACTGATATTCCAGACCATACTGTCCGTCGCCGTCGCCGTTGGTGAAGCCGATAACTGCGGCTGCCAGTTCATTCTGGGGATAGTACCGCCGTGTGGTCGCCTCCTCGCCGATAAAGGACAACTTCAGTTTATCGAAATATGTGGTGATCTCGTCCGCCACATCTTTTTCCACTTGGGTTTTCAGCACGTAGTAGCGGCCGCTTTTGGTATAGGATTCCTCCAGCTCAGCCCGATCGATGCCCAGCGTTTCCACCAGAAATGTGGTGATGGACTGCTTCAGTTGATCCACGTCCACCAGATTTGCCGCTTCTTCGTTATTCTTCGCCGCAGTTTCTTCCTTTTTGGCGTTTGCCTTTTCGATCGCGTCCATTTCGTCCTGATATTGTTTGGGGTCGATGTACACGTTGTACACCGTTGCACTCCACGCCAGTGCCGTGCCGTTGGCATCATAAATGGCACCGCGGTTCGCCCGCAGGGTCATAGTACCGAAATGGTAGTTGTTCGCCAGCGTTTCGTACTTCTGGTTATCCACCACCGAAACTTTCAGCAGCTTTCCGGCAACTGCTGCACCGCAGACCACCAGAATGGTCATGCAGACCGCCGACCGGCGACGCATCACCGCAGATGCAGAACGAGGCTTTGCTTCTGTTTTCTTTTCCTTTTTTTCTTTCCGCTTTTTATGGATCATCTCCACGTGCAGCACACCTCCGTTTTCTGATACCCCGATGAACTTCTGCCGGCAGGCATTCGCCGCCGATGACATACCATTATAAATAGAATCAGGCAGGGAATCGTTACCATTACCCCGCCTGTTTCCACCGCCTGCCAAGACGGGAATTTCCCATTCTGCGGCAGCAAGTCTGCCTTGCCGCAAAATCAAACCTAGGGTGTGTTGACACGAAGCCTGACACGTGTCTTTTGGGGTGATTTTTCCCCGTTCGTCGTTAAAAATCCTTGCCGTGCGAAAGCACGCCTGCGAATTTTTGCCTAGAACGGAGAAAAATCACCTCACAAAATTCACATATCATTATCGTGTCAACACCCCCTAAGAAAACACTGCATAAAGCGTGTTTCCCGCATGCAGAAATGGGGGATCGTGATTCCGCAAAAGCCGCTGTCTGCCGCCTATCTCATTGTATGGCGGTCAGCCACGGAGATATGCTAAAATATCCTCACACTTGTGTTTGAGCCGAACGAAAATATTCTGCTCCTCCCCATCGATCTCTACGGTATCCTCTTTCTGAATCTCAATATATTGAATCTGGGACTGATCCAGTTTCTGGAGCCCCAGATGATTTTCCGCGTAATCCTTGATGTTGCGAATGGAAGCCTTGCCCTCCAGTTCCGTCTGCATCCGCACGTTTTCGCTGCGGAGGTTGCTCAGTTCCGAGTTGGCATCGGAGATGGACGAATAGACTTCGTTCAGCTGCATATAGCTGCTGATGACCTGACTGAACATCAACAGTGCCAGCACGCCGGCGATAAACACCTTAATGGCAGCACCCCGCTTTTCGGGGCTGAACCGGAACATCAAAAATCTGGTGGAAGTACTCTTTTTGCTGTCAGTTTCCGCAGGTTTTTCCGGTTGTTTTTTTGCGTTTCCTGCCATGAATCAGCGACTCCTTTCCAGAATCCGCAGTTTTGCACTACGGCTGCGGCTGTTCTGTTCCACTTCTTCCGCACTGGGTGCAATGGGCTTTCGGGAAACCAGCTTCGCCTCCGGCGTTCTGCCGCAGACACACTGGGGGAAATCCGGCGGGCAGATACAGCCCTGACACCACTGGGCAAACTGCCGCTTGACCATGCGGTCTTCCAGCGAATGGAACGTGATAACCGCCAGTCTGCCGCCCGGCTTCAGCACGGAAAATGCCGCTTTCAGCCCGTTTTCCAGATGTTCGAACTCCCCGTTTACCGCAATGCGGATCGCCTGAAACGACTTTTTACAGGGATTTTTCATGCGACGCACCTTTTGCGGCACACCGCTTTTGATAAGCTCTGCCAGTTCCAGCGTGGTATGAATGGGCTGTTCGGCTCTGGCACGGACGATATTGCGGGCAATGCTGCGGGCAAAAGATTCCTCCCCGTAGGTATAGAGAATACGGGAAAGTTCCTCCTCCGAAGCCGTATTGACCAGATCTTCCGCCGTCATGCCGGTCTGGCTCATACGCATATCCAGGGGTGCATCGTGATGATAGGAAAAACCGCGGGACTCCTCGTCCAGCTGGTGGGAAGAAACTCCCAAATCCAGCAGCACGCCGTCCACCGGCACATCGCCCATCTCCGTCAGCACCTCTGCCATTTCATCATAATTGTGGTGCACCACCGTTGCCGGATAAGGTGCCAGTCGCTGCGTTGCAACTTCCACAGCATCAGGGTCGCGGTCAAAACCGATCAGTTTTCCGCCTGCCGTCAGACGCTTTGCAATTTCCGTGGAATGTCCGGCTCCGCCTACGGTTCCGTCCACATAAATGCCGTCCGGACGAATTGCCAGTCCCTCCAGCACCTCATGCAGCAGCACGGGAATATGTACAAAATCCATAAGCTTCTCCTAAAATCCGATTTCTTCTAACGTTTGCAGCATTTCCCCGGGATCCCATGCGGCGTTCAGTGCTTCCCACCGAGCCCGATCCCAGATCTCTGCCTTGGTATTGGCACCAATGACCACAACATCTTTTTCCAGTCCGGCGAACTGCCGCAGATCCTGCGGAATCAGCACACGCCCCTGCTTATCCGGTGTCAGAACACCAGCTCCCGAAAAGAGCCACCGCCGAAGCTGTCCGCCCTTGGATTCCGGAATGGCAGCCACTTTTGCGGCAAGGCGTTCCCACTCCGCAGCGGAGCAGACCGTCAGACAGGGCTGATCCAGCCCCTTTGTCACATAAAATGTTGTGCCCAGAATCTCCCGCAGTTTCGTGGGGAAGTTCATGCGTCCCTTTGCGTCAATATTATGATAATATGTACCCATGAGGGAAGCCACAAACGCCGCCGCCTTTCTGCAAGAAGCTGCGGTTTTCCGTGAAAAACGTTCCACTTTCAGGGAATCCTCCCCACTTTTCACCGCTAGTTATTATTATACCGTATCTAACCCGAAATTGCAAGGCGGCAGCGGCAGAAAACGAAAAAAATATGCCAGAAAAAATGTGCTTTTTTTATACACCTTGCACAAACAAAAAAGGACGAGCCGAAGCCCGTCCTCTTTCAGAGAAACCGCAAAAATGCGATTCAATTATTCGTTAATTGCTGTAACGACACCAGAACCTACGGTTCTACCACCCTCACGGATAGCGAAACGCAGACCTTCTTCGATAGCGATCGGCTGAATCAGCTCAACGTCCATTTCAACGTTATCGCCAGGTGTGCACATTTCAACGTCTGCCGGCAGAGTGATGATACCGGTTACGTCAGTAGTTCTGAAATAGAACTGCGGTCTGTAGTTGTTGAAGAACGGTGTGTGACGGCCGCCTTCTTCCTTCTTCAGAACGTAAACCTGACCCTTGAACTTGGTGTGCGGGTGGATAGAACCCGGCTTGCACAGTACCTGACCACGTTCAACCTGGTCACGGGTGATACCACGCAGCAGTGCACCAACGTTATCGCCAGCTTCTGCGAAGTCCAGAGACTTACGGAACATTTCCAGACCGGTAACAACGGTGTTCAGCTTTTCTTCAGACAGACCAACGATTTCAACCGGTTCGTTAACGTTCAGCTTTCCGCGTTCTACACGACCGGTAACAACGGTACCACGGCCAGAAATGGTCATAGTATCTTCGATCGGCATCAGGAACGGCTTTGCATCGTCACGTTCCGGAGTCGGAATGTACTCGTCAACAGCGTCCATCAGTTCAATGATCGGCTTGTAAGCCGGATCGCTCAGATCGTCCGGAGCTTCCAGAGCAGCCAGAGCAGAACCAACGATGATCGGAGTGTCATCGCCCGGGAAGTCGTACTCGTTCAGAGTTTCACGAACGTCCATTTCAACCAGTTCCAGCAGTTCCGGATCGTCAACCTGGTCAGCCTTGTTCAGGAATACAACGATTGCCGGTACGCCTACCTGACGAGCCAGCAGGATGTGCTCCTTGGTCTGAGCCATCGGGCCGTCAGAAGCAGCAACTACCAGAATTGCACCGTCCATCTGAGCTGCACCAGTGATCATGTTCTTAACATAGTCAGCATGTCCCGGGCAGTCAACGTGAGCGTAGTGACGCTTGTCAGTTTCATACTCAACGTGAGCGGTGTTGATTGTGATACCACGTTCTCTTTCTTCCGGAGCCTTATCGATCATATCGTAAGCTTCGTACTGAGCCTGACCCTTCAGAGCCAGAGTCTTTGTGATAGCAGCAGTCAGAGTGGTCTTACCGTGGTCAACGTGACCAATGGTACCAATGTTTACATGCGGTTTGGTTCTTTCAAATTTAGCCTTTGCCATTGGAATAATCCTCCTCAATAATGAATTTTAATTCAGCGTAATGCACTTACGAGAAGTGTTACACATATTGTACCAGATTTCAAAGCAAATTGCAAGTCTTTTTTGAAAAAAACAGAGAATTTTTCAAAAAAGATTACTTCTTGCGGTCTGTCATGATCTTTTCAGCAATATTCTTCGGAACTTCCTGATAGCTGTGGGGTTCCATAGCATACTGACCACGGCCCTGTGTGTTGGAACGCAGGTCGCTGGTGTAGCCGAACATTTCAGACAGCGGCACCAGAGCGTCTACCTGTACAGAGCCCGGACGAGCTTCCTGACCCTGGATCTGTCCACGACGAGAGCTCAGGTCGCCGATAACGGTACCAGTGTAATCGTCCGGAACAGTAACGGAAACCTTCATGATCGGTTCCATCAGAATCGGCTGTGCCTGCTTCATTGCTTCCTTGAAAGCGATAGAGCCGGCAATCTTAAATGCCATTTCAGAGGAGTCGACTTCGTGATAAGATCCATCGTACAGTTCAACCTTTACGTCTACAACTTCATAGCCAGCCAGAATACCAGCCTGCATTGCACCGCGGATACCAGCGTCAACAGCCGGAATGTATTCCTTCGGAATTGCACCGCCGACAACCTTGTTGATGAACTCATAGCCCTTACCGGATTCGTTCGGAGCCACACGGATCTTAACGTGACCGTACTGACCGGAACCACCGGACTGCTTCTTGTACTTGTAGTCCACGTCAGCAGTACCCTTGATGGTTTCCTTATAGGATACCTGCGGAGCACCAACGTTTGCTTCTACCTTGAATTCGCGAAGCAGACGGTCTACGATAATGTCCAGATGCAGTTCGCCCATGCCGGCGATAATGGTCTGACCAGTTTCCTCGTCTGTCCAGGTACGGAAGGTCGGGTCTTCTTCTGCCAGCTTTGCCAGAGCGATACCCATCTTGTCCTGACCAGCCTTGGTCTTCGGCTCGATTGCCAGCTGGATAACCGGTTCCGGGAATTCCATGGATTCCAGAATAACCGGAGCCTTTTCGTCGCACAGAGTATCACCGGTGGTGGTGTTCTTCAGACCAACAACGGCAGCAATATCGCCTGCGTATACAGTTTCGATATCCTTTCTGTGGTTGGAGTGCATCTGTACGATACGTCCCATACGCTCCTTGTTGTCCTTGGTAGCGTTCAGGACAGTTGCACCAGCATTGACAGTACCGGAATATACACGGAAGAAGCACAGCTTACCAACGAACGGGTCAGTTGCGATCTTGAATGCCAGAGCAGCGAACGGTTCACTGTCGGAAGAATGACGGAACACTTCCTCGCCGGTTTCCGGATCTACGCCCTTGATGGACGGTACGTCCAGCGGGGACGGCATATAATCTACGATAGCGTCCAGCAGCTTCTGTACGCCCTTGTTACGATAAGAAGTACCGCAGGTAACCGGAACCATCTTGTTTGCGATGGTGGACTTACGGATGCATGCCTTGATCTCGTCGATGGTAATTTCTTCTTCGTTAAAGAACTTTTCCATCAGAGCGTCGTCCTGCTCTGCAACGTGTTCCATCAGTTCCTGATGATATTCTTCAGCCTTTTCCTTCAGGTCATCCGGAATTTCTTCTACGCGGATGTCCTTGCCCAGATCGTCATAGTAAACATAAGCCTTCATCTCAACCAGGTCAACGATGCCCTTGAACTCGTCCTCGGCACCGATCGGCAGCTGGATCGGAACAGCATTACACTTCAGGCGATCCTTCATCATGTTGATAACGTTGTAGAAGTCAGCACCCATGATGTCCATTTTGTTGACATAAACCATACGCGGAACCTGATACTTATCAGCCTGACGCCATACAGTTTCAGTCTGCGGTTCTACACCGCCCTTTGCACACAGTACGGTAACAGAACCGTCCAGTACACGCAGAGAACGCTCAACTTCTACAGTGAAGTCCACGTGTCCCGGAGTGTCGATGATGTTGATTCTGTGACCAGCCCAGTGAGCAGTTGTTGCAGCGGAAGTGATTGTGATACCACGTTCCTGTTCCTGTTCCATCCAGTCCATAGTTGCGGCACCCTCGTGGGTTTCACCGATCTTATGGTTGATACCGGTGTAGAACAGAATACGTTCTGTTGTTGTTGTTTTACCGGCATCGATGTGAGCCATGATACCGATATTTCTGGTTTTTTCCAGGGAACAATCTCTAGCCATAGATGATCCTCCTTATACAGCAGCACAAAGTGCTTACCAGCGGTAGTGTGCAAACGCCTTGTTTGCTTCTGCCATCTTGTGTGTATCGTCACGCTTCTTGCAGGCACCGCCGGTGTTGTTCAGTGCATCGAGAATCTCTCCTGCCAGACGCTCCTTCATGGTCTTTTCGTTCCGCAGTCTGGAATACTTGGTGATCCAACGCAGTCCCAGAGTCTGACGGCGTTCCGGACGAACTTCCATCGGAACCTGATATGTGGCACCGCCCATACGGCGAGCCTTAACTTCCAGAACAGGCATTACGTTGTCCATAGCCTCCTGGAACATTTCCAGTGCGTCCTTGCCGGTCTTTTCAGCGACAATATCAAATGCACCGTAAACAATCTTCTGGGCAACACCCTTCTTGCCGTCTACCATTACATTGTTGATAAGACGGGTTACGAGCTTGGAGTTGTAAATCGGATCCTCCAGCACGTCACGTTTTGCGATTTTACCTCTTCTTGGCATTTTCGCTTCCCTCCTTCACAATAATTCATGAATTCACAGGTACTCAATCGGGCGGAATTTCCGCCGACCGTAGGGCCAATGGAGAGGAATACGCCGGCACCCGAACTGGTGCCAATCTATATTCAAATCTCCACAGTTCCCGTGGTGATCTCAGTTTTCCTGTTACGCCGGAGCAGTTTTCACGCTGCCCCTGATTTTTGTCGGTAAGTTGCAGATCGAAAAAAGATCTTACTTCTTGCCAGCCTTCGGTCTTTTCGCACCGTACTTGGAACGAGCCTGCATTCTGTTTGCAACGCCCTGTGCGTCCAGAGTACCGCGGATGATGTGGTAACGTACACCAGGCAGGTCCTTTACACGACCGCCGCGGATCAGAACCACGCTGTGCTCCTGCAGGTTGTGACCGATACCCGGAATGTAAGAAGTTACCTCATAACCGTTTGTCAGCTTTACTCTGGCAATCTTTCTCATAGCGGAGTTCGGCTTCTTCGGTGTAGCAGTACGAACTGCGGTGCACACGCCTCTCTTCTGCGGAGAACTCTGATCGGTAGTAATCTTCTTCTTGGCATTATAGCCCTTCTGCAGTGCCGGTGCGGTAGACTTGTACTGCTGTACCTTTCTTCCCTTCCGAACCAACTGATTAAAAGTAGGCATAATTTTCCTCCTTTGCAAAAAAATGAATTTGCCGCAGCAGACAAGTCTGCCGCATGCTTTTCTATTTTATCACATTCAGTTTGCGTTGTCAACGCTTTTACAGAATTTTTACAAAATGCAGGCTTGTCTTGCGGAAACACGGTGTACTGTGTCCCCGCAGTTCCCGTTTTCAGAGCCAGTTGCCGCTTCACCACGCTGCCATACTATTATATAAGAGCCTTTCGTTTCCGGCAACGCATCAGCAGTCCCCACACTGCCAGATACACCAGACAGCCCACACCGGAAGCCGCTGCCGCCGAGAGCAGCATGCCCAGCGGCTGGGCATAGGTATGGCAGAGCCACGCCGCACCGGTACAGCACGCCGCCGCTGCCGCCGGCGGGAACAGTCCCCGCAGCAAGTGCAGCCGTACTCCCAGACAGCGGTGCAGCTGCCACAGGATCAGCAGCAGCAGCACCAGATAACACGCTGATGTAGCAATACCGGCACCGGTGATGCAGAACGCCGGACGGGACAGCAGCAGCAGATTCCCCGCCAGCTTCACCGCCACCCCTGCCAGCATGCACAGCACAGGGATCCCCGCCCTGCCGATACCCTGTAACACGCTGCACAGGGGAAATGTCAGGCACAGGCAGACCATGCCGGGGAGCAGTGTCCGGAGGGCTTCTGCGGCAATGGCAGCTTCTTCTGGTCTGCCGGCGTAAAGCAGATGCATCACCGGCTCCGCCAGCACCCACAGCCCGCCTGCCGCCGGAAACGCCATCGCCGCCGCGGCTCCGGTGACAGAGCGAACATGTGCCGCTGTGCCAAGGCAGTCCTGCTTCGCCCACAGTGCCGCCGCACAGGGCAGAGCACTTTTCCCCAGCATGTTGGTGACAGAGGGCACCAGATTGAACACAGTGATCGCCATACCGGTGAAAGAGCCGTAGACAAATGCCGGAAAATCCGGCTGGGCGGCAAATGCCCCGAATCTCTCCGCCAGTTCTGCCCCGTGGAACATCTGTACCCGTCCAAGGCAACGCATCATGGTCACCAGATCCAGCAGAGAGGTCAGGTTCGTCACCAGCGAGCCCAGTGCCACCGGAATCATTACGTAGAGCAGCCGCCGGAAAATCTGGGAAACAGGTGCCGCCGGACGGTCATCGCGGGGCAGTCGGGTATCCCGCCGCAGACCATGCAGCAGGAAGTACACCCACCCCAGCACCGTAGACAGCGTGACACCCAGCACGGCTCCCGCGGCAGCCAGTGCCGAAAGCGGCACTTCCGGCGGCACCCGGCGGCAGACGACCTCCGGATTCCGGAGCACCCACATGCACAGTGCCAGTCCGAAGCCCAGCTTCGCCACCGCTTCCAGTGCCTGCGACAACGCCGTGGGAGTCATGTTCTGCAAGCCCTCCCAGTAGCCACGTTCCACGGCAGTCAGGCAACCGAACAGTGCCGCCGGTGCAATGGCAAGCAGAGAGAACAGGGCATGGGGCTGGGCGGCGATCTGCGTGGCAAACGGCTCCGCCAGCAGAAACATGCACAGGCTGAGCAGCAGCCCCAGTGCCCCGCAGGCAAGCCGTGCCGCATGGTGGATCCGGCGGACTTCCGACCAGTGTTCCAGAGCCGCCGCACGGGAAACCGTCTGTGCCACGGCGGCAGACAGTCCGGTGATAGACAGAGCATACACCGGCAGCAGCAGCCCGTAGGCAGTGCTGAAATACCCCATGCCGGTGCCGCCCAGCACGTTGGTCAGCGGAATTTTGAAGCATGCCCCCAGCAGCTTGGCAGTCATGGCAGATGCCAGCAGCAGGGCAGAGCCTTTCCAGAACGATTGTTTTCGAAACATAGCTTTTTCTCCTGTCCTGAGAATGGAAACGCGTTGTGCAGTGCCGACTAGTATGGGGAACCAGCGAAGCTGGTGGAGGGATTCTATCGAAACTCATTATCCAGCGTTTCCGAAATTTTTGCACCGGATAGAAAAATTTATGTTGCCGAAAACGAAAATATGTGTTATAATAGAGAGGTAATGCCGTCAGAAGCGGCATTGTCCAACAGGAGCCTGCTGTGGCTCCAAAATCCTGTGCAGCAGGCGGATACTGTATCTGACCGCGACGCTGCCCGAAAGGAAGAATGTACCCATGCAATACAAATTTGCAGAAAATGTTGACGCATTGCAGCCCTCTGCGATTCGTGAAATTCTGAAATTCACCAGCATGCCCGGTGTGATCTCGTTTGCCGCCGGCAATCCTGCTCCGGAGGCGTTTCCGGTAGACACCATTCGGAAAATCTCCGCAGAACTGTTCGAAAAAGACCCGATTCTGGCGTTGCAGTATAACATCACGGAGGGATACCCGAAACTCCGCGATCTGCTGAAACAGCGTATGGCTGCACAGCAGTGCTTCGATGCAGATGCAGACGACCTCATCACCACCTCCGGTGCCCAGCAGGCAAATGAGCTTTCCTGCAAAGTGCTGCTGAACCGCGGTGACACCCTGTTCTGCGAAGCCCCCAGCTTTATCGGCTCCCTGAACGCGTTCCGTTCCTACGGTGTCGATCTGGTGGGCATTCCCATGGAACAGGACGGCATGGACTTGGCAGCAATGGAAGAAGCCGTCAAGGCAAGCAAGAGCCCGAAGCTGGTCTATGTCATTCCCAATTTCCAGAACCCCACCGGCAGAGTGATGTCGCTGGAAAAGCGAAAGGGGCTGTACGAGCTGGCATGCAAGTACGACTTCATCATTCTGGAGGACAACCCCTACGGTGACCTCCGCTTCGCCGGCAGCGACGTGCCTTCCATTAAGAGCATGGACACCGAACATCGCGTGATCTACTCCGGCACCTTCTCCAAGATTCTGGCTCCGGGACTGCGTGTGGGCTATGTCAGTGCCCCCAAGGAGATCATCGCCAAGATCACCGTCTGCAAGCAGGTTGCCGATGTGCACACCAACATCTGGGCACAGGCAGTGTGTGCGGAATTTCTGGAACGGACAGACATGGACACCTATCTGGAAAAACTGCGTGCGGTATACCGCCGGAAGTGCGACCTCATGGCAGACGGCATTCGCCGTCACTTCTCCGGCAAGGTACAGTGGGAAATGCCGCAGGGCGGTCTGTTCCTGTGGTGCACCCTGCCGGACGACTGCGACATGCCGGCGTTCTGCACCAAGGCAGTACAGGAGTACTCCATTGCCGTTGTCCCCGGAAACGCCTTTCTGGTGGACGAAACCGCCCCGACCACGTCGTTCCGCCTGAACTTCTCCACGCCGTCTGATGAACAGATCGTCAAGGGCATCGAGATCCTGGGCGGCATGACCAAGAAGATCCTGGGAGCATAAAGGAAACGCTGTCGCAGGGAAAAGCCAAGGCAATACCGCACAAAGATTGTGCAGTATTGCCCCAGCTTCCCTGCACATGACAAAAATGAAAAATTGAAAGGAATTCACATAAAATGGCACAGAAAAAAGAACATGTACAGACACATTATCTTCCCACCGAAAGCTATCTGGCAACCAGAGCCGCTGCTCTGCACTTTCCGGCAAAGCAGTTTGCGGACATGATTAACGACCAGAACAGCGTTTACGGCATGGTCATCGATATGCCGATCAACCCCGTTACCCTGTCCACACTGGTGGTATACATCAACGGTGCGGCAAACGTTTACTTCAACAACGGCGGCTCCTACACCGGTGCTTCCCAGCGGTATCAGACCGTGGTACAGGCCGGACGGCTGCTGGTGGCAAACGCTTCGAGAATCCTCGGCGAATGCAGTCAGACTACCTCTTTCCCGCTGCCCACTTCCCAGCCCCACCACCTGTATCTGCTGACCAAGAAGGGCATTTTCGAAAAGAAAGTCCTGCCCTCTGCCATCAAGGAAGAAAGCGAAGACATGCAGGCGATCTATTTCCTCTATCAGCAGGTCATGCGGGAACTTCGTTCCGCACAGCTGAAAGATCAGGCAATGTCCCAGAAGTAAACCGGAACGGAGGTGTTTCCTGTGATTCCATACGAAAAGAAAGAACACTATACCATTGACGATCTGGCGGAGATTGTGACGCTGCTCCGGAGCAAGGACGGCTGTCCGTGGGACAAGGTGCAGACGCATGAATCCATTCGTCCGGACCTGATCGAAGAAACCTATGAAGTCATCGAAGCCATTGACCAGAACGACCCCGAAATGCTGCGGGAGGAACTGGGCGATCTGCTGCTGCAGGTGGTGTTCCACAGCCGTATCGAAACGGAACAGGGACACTTTACACTGGACGATGTCTGCACAGACATCTGCAACAAGCTGATTATCCGGCACCCTCACGTGTTCAGCACGGTGCAGGCGGACACCACCGAAGAAGTCCTGAAAAACTGGGACACCATCAAGGAAGAAACCAAGCACCAGACCACCCGCACCCAGACACTGGAAGCTGTGGCAAAGACCCTGCCGGCTCTGATGCGTGCCCAGAAAGTCTGCAAGCGTGCCCTCAAGGGCAACAACCGCTTTCTGTGCAATGAATCCGTCCTCGCCAGCGTGACTGAATGCAAGCACACGCTGGAAGAAGCCATGCACATGGAAGATGCGGAGCAGATCACGCGGGCAATGGGCGAACTGCTGTTCTGCTGTGCCGGCATGGCTCAGACACTGGGGCTTTCGGCGGAACAGGTACTCACCGACACCACCAACCAGTTCATTGACTGTTTCCGTGCCATGGAGGAAAACTGCACCGCGGAAAAGCGGGAAATGGAAACCCTCTCCCACGGCGAGTGGAACGCCCTCTGGAAGAAAACCAAACAAAATTTAGAGGAGGAAGCGACCCATGCGGCTGGATAAATATCTGAAGATCTCCCGACTCATCAAACGGCGTACCGTTGCCAACGAAGCATGCGATGCCGGAAAGATTCTCGTAAACGACAAGGTAGCCCGTGCATCGTATGATGTCAAGGCGGGCGATGTCATCGAGATCCAGATGGGACAGAAGGCTCTGAAAGTCCGTGTAGAACAGGTGGCTGAAGTCGTCCGCAAGGAGGACGCTGCCGGTCTTTACGCCGTGGTTTCAGAGTGAGCAGAAGCAGCATCACAAAAAACAAGATCGGAAAGCGGACGGCATAGGCTGTCCGCTTTTTTGGTCACTATTTTCATAAACAAACCACAAACTTTCGGAAAATTTGTTTCCACTTTTGACTTTTTATTTTTCCGCAAAAGGCACCGCTGTGACAGCAGATGGTGCAAAACGTTCATTTTATGCAAACAAGTGTCTGTCTTCTGCAATCACATTTTTTCTTATACGTCTATAAAAAAACAAGGCATTTCGACGTTTTTTGTCCCGCAGGCATATTTGGGCAGGTTGCTATTCATTCAACCTAGAAATTTGCATAAAATGCACGAGGTTTTCACGGGAATCTTGGTACAATAGTACATTGACAATTTGCAACAGAAAATGCTATAATCTGAGTATAGATATTTCCGCACAAAACGGCGATGATTTTTTGTGCGGCATCGTCTGCAATTTGTGTATAAAGGGGAACATCACAGATTGACATGGAGTGTGCATGCACAAACACGTACACACAACAACGAAATCTATGAGAAAAAATGGAGGGAGTATTTATGGAAAATCTAGGTTATCTTCTGGAAGATGATGACATATCGCCTGCGGTGAAACGCCGCAGCAGAACCCAGACCGCAGCATCTGCACAGCTGGAAAACGTTTCGAAGACGTATCTGTTTGTCAAGCGTCTGGCAGACGTGGTGCTGTCATTTCTGGCAGTGATCGTGTTGAGCGTGCCCATGCTGCTGATCGCACTGGCAGTCTTTTTGCAGGACTTCCACAACCCAATCTTCAAGCAGCTGCGGGTGACCAAGGACGGTCGCTTTTTCACCATGTACAAGTTCCGCACCATGTGCGTGAATGCCGAACAAAAGCTGGAGGAGCTTCGTGCTATGAATGAAGCAGACGGTCCGGTCTTTAAGATGAAAAAGGATCCCCGTGTCACACCGATCGGCAGATTTCTGCGGAAAACCAGTCTGGACGAACTGCCGCAGTTTTTCAATGTACTGAACGGTTCCATGAGTTTGGTGGGACCGCGTCCGCCTCTTCCCAAGGAAGTGGAAAAGTACACACCGTACCAGATGCACCGGCTGGACGCAAAGGGCGGTATCACCTGCTACTGGCAGTGTTCCGGCAGAAGCAACATCATGTTTGACGAGTGGGTGGAACTGGATCTGAAGTACATTCGGGATCGTTCTTTCGCCACAGATGCAAAGATCTTGTTCCGTACCGTAGGGGCTGTTCTCCGGCGGGACGGTGCAGAATAAAGGCAACTTCACAGAAAATACGAAACGGCATGACCGAAAAAGTCATGCCGTTTTTTATATGCTATGTTGTGATATATAGATTTTCAAAGGTTTCCCGTCCGGTGCATCACAATAGAGATCGCCGCCAGCGGTGCCGTTTCACAGCGGAGGATCCGGTGCCCCAGCCAAACTGCAACTGCTCCGTTCTGTTGCAGCTGCTCCGCCTCTTCCGGATCGAAGCCGCCCTCGCTGCCCACGATCAGGGCAATGGAACGGCAGTCGTGCAGGTCTGCCTCATCAAACCGGACACCGCCGCCCTCGTACAGCAAAATCGCACGGTCTGCCTGCTGCATCTCCGCACAGGCCTGTGCAAAGGTCAGCATGGGAGCGACCTCCGGAATGATGCCCCGTCCCGCCTGCTTTGCCGCAGAAGCCGCGATTTTTTGCAGCCGCGGCAGTTTCTTCTGAAACTCCGCCGGCTTGGGACGGGAGATGCAGCGGCGTGTCAGCACGGGAACGATTCGTGTGACTCCCAGTTCCACGGACTTCTGAATGATCTGCTCCAGCTTGTCCGCTTTGGGCACTGCCTGATACAAGGTCAGGGACACCGATGGTTCCGCCGCACACAGTTCCGAGGAAACCACGTCCAGATGGACTTCTTCCGGCGTAATGGACCGAATCCGGCACTGGTAATCCCGCCCGTAGGCACAGACTGTCAGCATCTCCCCCACACGCATTCGCAGAGCCAGTCCGATATGGCGGGCATCGGGGCCGGTGATGCACACATCAGATTCGTCTAGTTCTTCTAAAAAAAATCTCGGCATAACGATTTCCCTTTCTATGGCAATACCGCACAAAGATTGTGCGACAGATGCGTCGTCAAATTTTTCGTCAGATGAAACAAAAAGCGGAGTGAATACTGGATGTATTCACGAGCATTTTTGTGAAATATGACGGGAAATTTGCAAGCAGATGGCGTGCAAAGTCGCCAGACGCTCTTTGTGCGGTATTGCCCTTTTCACATAATCTCATGTTCTTGGTTGACAACCTGCCGAAAATGTGCTACAGTATAAGGTAGCATATCATCGAAAGGAACTGATACCTCATGACATACAATCGCAATACGTTCCGGCGGATTCTGGTCTGTGCGACCGCTGCCGCACTGCTCTGCACCGGTTTTGCCGGCTGCTCCGACAGCAATTCCTCTGACAGCGAATCCGGCGTGAACATCGCCATGGAAGATCTGGAATACGGTGCCACCATGCGGGACGACGACAGCCGTGCAGTGCCGCTGGAATACGACAAGCGTTTTCTGGAGGACGGCGAACTGGACGCACTGGCAAACTACTACGCTTCGATCCAGAACGAGGACGTGGAACTGTTCCAGTCCTGCACCGTGGAAAAGTACATGGAATCCCTCTATGAAAACGCCTACGGCGGACTGCTGGACGACAACGCCTATGTCACCCAGCAGAAGGAAAGCTATGAAAAGCAGCTTAGCGGTGACATTCACTTCTCGCAGATTCTGGTGAACGACTGCCTCAAACAGGACGAAACCGGCTCCAATGCGGAATACCTCACCGGCATGCTGAACGAGCTGAACGAGGACAGCAACTATTGTACCGACCACATGGAAAGCTGCAAAACGCTGACCGTACAGCCGGTACTCACCAACGGCACTGATACGGTCTACTGCGACGAAGTCACCGTGTTCCTCATCGAACTGGACAACCAGTACTATGTCTGTGCATAAAAGACAGCACTTCACAAAATCACATGCTTAAGGAAACACTGAATAAAGCTTGTGCGTAAGATGCGTCGTCAGATTTTTCGGCAGATTGCACAGAAATTCCGCAGGCATACTTGATGTATGGCAAGGGATTTCTGGGCAATATGACGGAAAATCTGCAAGCAGATTGCGTGCAAAGCCGTCAGGCGGGCTTTATTCAGCGTTTCCTTAACTTACGCAGTCGGTTCTTCAGGAGCCGGCTGCGTTTTTTCGGTTTCAGGAGCAGCGGCTTCCGGCTTCTGATAGATCGTAACAATGTCCTCCTCAGCTTTCACCTGCTCCTGCTCCTGTTCCTGTTCCTGCTGCCGTTCCTCTTTTTCACGGCATTCCCGCAGCTTTTCCGAGAGGTTCCCCATGGCTTTCCGATACCGCCAGAACAGAAAGATCATGGCGAGGATATACACCACGGTGACGATACCGAGAACGATTGCCAGTTTATGTTCGCCCATAGATGTCCGATCCTTTCTCAATGTCCAGAAAACCCCGTCCAAATACAGTAGCTGGACGGGGTTTTCTCTTTTCACTTTTGGTTGGAGTAGCTGGATTCGAACCAGCGGAATGACGGAGTCAAAGTCCGTTGCCTTACCCCTTGGCTATACCCCATTCTTTCGAAAGTGTTACCTCAGACAAACATTAGTATACCATAAATCTCGGAAAAAGTCAAGTGTTTTTTCATCTCCGAAAAAAATTACAGATTTTTTCGGATATTTTCATGGAAAATGTCAATTTTCACTTGCCAAGTCGATTTTTTTATGGTATAATTATGATAATATTATTGCAAATCAGCATGTAAACCAGCGGCATTGTCCGCATATCACTCGCATATCATAAACCAGACCGTTGGTTTGCATTGCTTCGCCTTATGAAAGAACTGGAGGTTATCAATATGGGTTTGATTCGTGCAGCAGCAGGTGCCGTTGGCGGCACACTGGCAGATTCGTGGCTGGAGTACATCACAGCCGGTGACATGGGTGCCAACACCGTCATGACAAAGGGTGTACAGATCAAGCGTGGCAAACACGGCAGCAACACCAAGGGCACACCGGACATCAT
Source organism: Ruminococcus sp. OM06-36AC (assembly GCF_003438725.1). Lineage (NCBI taxonomy): Bacteria > Bacillati > Bacillota > Clostridia > Eubacteriales > Oscillospiraceae > Ruminococcus > Ruminococcus sp. OM06-36AC. The sequence continues at coordinate 16,428 of NZ_QSTT01000006.1, read as the reverse complement.
TTCCAATGGTTCCCGCGTTGAGGTGGGGCCGAACCAGATGATGATCCTGGTGGACAGCGGTCGGATCATGGACTACACTGCTGAGGAAGGCTGTTATGAGGTATTCCTCTCCTCCTCTCCGTCCATGTTCAACGGACAGCTGAAGGATTCTGTGCGGGAGTCTTTCGAACGCTTCAAGTTCGGCGGACAGCCGGGCAAGTCCCAGCAGGTCTATTTCATCAACTTACAGGAGATCCGCGGCATCAAGTTCGGCACACGCAACGCCCTGCAATACTTTGACAATTTCTACAATGCAGAATTGTTCGTCCGCTGTCACGGCAGCTATTCGATAAAGATCACAGACCCGCTGAAATTCTTTATGGAAGTTGTTCCCCGCAACGCTGCCAGCCTGACATTTGACGAATTGGGCGACCAGTTCAACATGGAATTCCTGTCGGCTCTCCAGTCAGCGATCGGACAGATGTCTGTAGACGGTGTCCGCATCTCCGCCCTGCCGTCCAAGAGCATGGAGCTGTCCAAGTATATGGCAACCGTTCTGGACGAGGACTGGACACAGGCACGAGGCGTGGATATTTGTGCTGTGGGTATCGGCAGCATCAGCTATGACGAGGAAAGCAAGGCTCTCATCAACATGCGGAATCAGGGTGCCATGATGGGCGACCCCTCTGTACGGGAAGGCTTTGTACAGTCGGCTGTGGCAAAGGGACTTCAGGCCGCCGGCTCTAATACTGCCGGTGCCGGACAGGCGTACATGGCAATGGGCATGGGTATGCAGGGTGCCGGCAACTTCATGGCAAGTGCTTCCCAGGCCAATGCCCAGCAGATGCAGCAACAGGCAATGGCTCAGCAGCAGGCAGCCCCCGCTGCAGCAGCTGCAAACGGCTGGACCTGTTCCTGCGGCACTGTCAACAGCAGCAACTTCTGTACCAACTGCGGCAGCAAAAAACCGGCTCCTGCCGGCTCTTGGAAGTGCAGCTGCGGTACAGAAAACACCGGCAATTTCTGCACCAACTGCGGCAGCAAAAAGCCGGCTTCCGCCGGTGAATGGACCTGTTCCTGCGGCACCGTCAATACCGGCAATTTCTGCACCAACTGCGGCAACAAGCGTGGATAAACGGCAAAAAGGAGAACAACATGAATACCGTACAATACAAATGCCCTAACTGCGGTGCGGAACTGACCTTTGATCCGGAACATCAGAATTTCAGCTGCGAATTCTGCGACAGCACCTACACCGAAGCAGAAATGCAGCAGCTGTATCAGAACATGGAACAACAGGCAGATCAGCAAGCAGACGCTTCGGCGGAAACGCTGGAAAGCGAAACTGATGACAAGGCGTTCGAGAACGAAACACGGCTCTACACCTGTCAGAACTGCGGGGCACAGATCATTGCAGAAGCGGAAACTTCCGCCACATTCTGCTACTACTGCCACACTCCGGTGGTACTCGCCGGACGGCTGACGGGAGAATACAAGCCGGCCTATGTGCTGCCCTTTGCGGTCACACGGGAAGCAGCTGTGGAAAAATTCCACAGCTGGTGCAAAAAGCGTTGGTTTCTCCCCAGAAGCTTCACCTCGGAAAAGCAGCTGGAAAAAATGTCCGGTGTTTATGTACCGTTCTGGCTCACCAACTGTGATGCCAAGACCCAAGTAGATGCACTGGGCAAAAAGGAACGCAGCTGGCGGGATGGGGACTATCAGGTCACCGAAACCAAAGAATTCGCTGTAAAACGTCTGGCAAAGATCCCCTATCGCGGCGTTCCCGCAGACGGCTCTCAAAAAATCGAAGATGCTCTCATGAACGCTATTGAGCCGTTCTCCTATGACAAGATGAAAGCATTCTCCATGAAGTACCTCAGCGGCTTTATGGCACAGAAATACGATGTCCCCTACGACCAGATCCTGCCCCGAATCCATAAGCGGATCGACGAACACGCCGTAAAGACCGTGGAAAAATCCATCAGCGGCTACAGTTCTCACGTGGTGACTTCTCACAATGTACAAATGGAAAATATCCAGCACGATTATGCTCTGCTGCCGGTATGGTTCATGCACTACCAGTACCATGGAAAGAACTACGACTTCGCCATGAACGGGCAGACCGGCACGCAGGCAGGCACGCCGCCTCTCAGCTGGGGGAAAGCACTGCTTTTCAGCGGCGTGCTGGCGGCAGCAATTACAGGGCTGGCAGTACTGATAGGAGGGCTGATGTTCCGATGAAAACGATCTGGAAGCAGACCGCGGCAGCTCTGGCAGCCGGTATCTGCATCTGCAATCTCACACTTCCCGCTGTTTCGGCGAAAACCGAGGATTCCAGCAACAATGTCTACATCTGTGACGAGGGTGACTTCCTGTCCGATGCAGAATTTCAGGAGGCAATGGACGAATTACAGGAAGCCGCAGATGAAAGCGGCATGAACGTCGCTCTCTGGATCGGCAGCACTGCCATCGGGGACAATTCTGATGCGGACACCATTGCATTCTGCGATGAAACCTATGAGGAACTCTACGGCATGAATACCGACGGCGTATTCCTCTATCTGGATATGTCCAGAGAAACCTCTCTCTCTCTGTTCGACTACCTCTCCACAAGCGGCAAGGGACAGTTCTATTATACGGACAATGAGGACTACAACCGTGTGGGAACCATGATCCAGGATGTGGAAGAATATCTGCCCCGCGGCGAAGAAGATCTGCCGTCTGCGATACACATCTTCTGTTTCGATCTGAAATACTATGCAGACCAGGGCGTTCCCACTGACAAATACTACACCTACAACAAAGACACCGGAAAGTATCTCATCATGCAGGACGGTCAGGTGCAGGAAGTCAGCAAACTGCCAGAGGAATACACCGCAATACTCAGCTGGGGAACCATTGTGATCCTTGCCGTTCTGATCGGCGTGATCGCTTTTGGCATTTCCGTGCTGTCGATCCGGAATCGGTATAAGTTCAAGGCTGCGGGCAGCCTGCAAAACTATCTGGTTGCCAACGATGTGCAGTACCTCCAGCGATCCGACCAGTACCTGCGAACCTACACCAGCCGCACGAAGATCTCCTCCGAGAGCAGCGGCGGCGGTGGCGGTGGCGGCGGCAGCAGCCACAGCAGTTCTTCCGGCGGCAGCCACGGCGGCGGAGGCGGACACCGATGAGCGAACTGACATTCCGTCCGATCACAGCGGCAGACGAAACGGACTTCTACACCATGGCAGAGGAATTCTTTCACTCCGATGCGGTGCTGCACCCCATTCCCGCAGAGTATCACCGGCGGACGTTTGCGGAGATGATGCGTTCCGACCAGTATCTGTCCGGCTATATTTTTCAGTGTGATGATGCGGTGGCAGGCTTTTCCGTCACCAACCGCATGATGCAGCACGAAGCCGGCGGTGTCATGGTCTGGGTGGAAGATCTGTATATCCGTCCCGCATACCGCGGGCAGGGACTGGGCAGCCGTTTTCTGCAATGGCTGGAGGAACAGCTGCGGGGCGATGCGGTAATGCTCCGGCTGGAAACTGAACCGGAAAATGAACGGGCACAGGCACTGTACCGCCGGCTGGGTTACGAATCGCTGGGGTATCTCCAGATGATAAAACGACTGGGAGATTAGGGAAACACTTAAGGCAATACCGCACAAAGAGCGTCTGGCGACTTTGTACGCCATCTGCTTGCAAATTTCCCGTCATATTTCACAAAAATGCTCGTGAATACATCAAGTATTCACTCCGCTTTTTGTTTCATCTGACGAAAAATTTGATGACGCATCTGTCGCACAATCTTTGTGCGGTATTACCTTAAACAAAAACCACCCGACACAGTACTTTTCCAGAGTAAAAAGTACCGTGTGCGGGTGGTTTTTATTTATATGGAATATACGGAAGTTGTGGGTTGCCTGAAATTATCCAGCCACTTTCGGCGATACCGACCGCCGGAAAATGTGCTGGTAGGCTTTCAGTGCCACCGGCAGCAGAATAAACAGCAGCGGCAGGTCTATCGCCAACTCGATGACATTCTTTGCCACACGTGCCACGATCGCCGCACCATACGCCTCCTGCGGAATAAAGCCGTAGTGCAGATTCAGCTTGGTCTGGATCAGCAGGTTGATGATGATAACGTCCGCCAGCCGTGCCACGATCGCACGGAGATACAGGGTGATGTCCGTAGTCTTGCCGGTCTTGTTGCTGACAAACTGAATGCTGTGACCACTCCACTTCTGATACAGGAACAGCCCGTAGAACAGTCCCTGTAAGCCGCCGACCAGCACATATGCCGGCAGGAAGCCGCCGCTGGGGTGTGCCAGATAGCCCACGATGTCGCAGGCAAAACCTGCCATCATTCCCATGCACGGACCGAACAGCATGCCGATAATGGCGATAGCGAGGAACGCGAAGTTCAGCTTGGCAAAACCGATGTCAATGGAAAACATCTCGATGACCATGGAAACAGCTACCAGCAGCGATGTAGTCACCAGACTGCGAACCTTGGTGAATTCCTTTGCGGAATCCGTAAATACAGACAAAAAATCTCTCATGAAAAAATACCTCCTTTGCCTTGCGGCAGTACAAAACGTTTCTGCTTCGTGCAGCATAAGAGGTGTTTTCTCTGAGAGATTTCTGACTTCTTATGATACATTCAGCGGGATGCGGAAACCGTACCGCAAGCGATCGTTCTCGCTTTTCGTCCCGACAGCAACTCCCCGTCTGACGGACACTTAACGCACGATTTCCTACTCTGGAAATGCAATCTATTCGGTGCTTTCACACCGTTTCAACCCGAAAATTCGGGCAGATGCCAAAGGCTATACGCACAGATCACTTTTCGATCACACGTACACGGAGTACGCCGTCGATAGCAGTCAGTGCTTCGATCATGCCGTCGGTTACGCCGTCAATATCCAGAATGGTATACGCGTAATCCTTCTTGCTGGCATTGGTCATGTTCTCAATGTTGGCACCGGCTTCGCCAATGACAGAAGTCAGGGCAGAAATCATTGCCGGCACATTCCGGTGAATGACGCAAACCTTGGTGTACACTGCCTGAAGCTGTGCATTCGGCAGGTTGACACTGTTGCGAATATCGCCCTGTTCCAGATAAGCCATCAGCTCATCGGCAGCCATGCTTGCACAGTTGTCCTCGCTCTCCGGTGTCGATGCACCCAGATGTGGGGTAGCAATGATGTGCTTGGCGTTGCAGGTCTTGGCATTGGGGAAGTCGGTGCAGTAGTAAGCCACCTTACCGCTTTCCAATGCAGCGATCATATCTTCATCGTTGACCAGTTCGCCGCGGGCATAGTTCAGCACGCGAACGCCGTCCTTCATCTTTGCGATCGTGGCAGCGTTAATCATACCTTCTGTGTCCTTGTTGAACGGTACGTGAATGGTCAGATAATCTGCGGCAGCGAATACGTCGTCCTGTGTCTTTACGACCGTTACCGACGGATCCAGACGCAGTGCAGCACCAACGGACAGGAACGGGTCTGTACCAACGACCTTCATGCCCAGTGCCACAGCGGCATTTGCCACCAGTGCACCAATGGCACCCAGACCGATAATGCCCAGTGTCTTGCCCTTGATCTCCGGACCGGCGAACTGGCTCTTGCCCTTTTCCACCTGCTTTGCCACAGAGGTTTCGCCGTCTTTCAGGGTTGCTGCCCATGCCATTGCCTCCGGAATCTTACGGGAGGAAATGAGCAGACCGGTGAGCACCAGTTCCTTTACGGCATTGGCGTTTGCACCCGGTGTATTGAATACGCAGATACCAGCCTCCGAGCAGCGATCCAGCGGAATGTTGTTCACGCCGGCACCGGCACGGGCAATGGCTTTCAGGTTATCCCCGAACGAGGTATCGTGCAGCGATGCACTGCGGACCAGAATTGCGTCCGGATCCTTGGCATCGTCCGAAATGGTATAAGCATCACAGAACCGGTCTGTGCCTGCCTTGGAAATCTTATTGAGTGTCTGAATGGAATATTTCATTATGCTGTCCTCTCCTCAAGCGTTGTCTGCTTCAAACTGCTTCATGAATGCAACCAGCTTTTCTACGCCCTCGATCGGCATTGCGTTGTAAATCGATGCACGCATGCCGCCAACGGTGCGGTGTCCCTTCAGGTTCACGAAGCCGGCAGCAGTTGCTTCCTTGATAAACTTCGCATCCATGTCCTTGTCGCCGGTAACGAACGGTACATTCATCAGAGAACGGTCTTCCTTGCGGACAGTACCCTTGAACAGCTTGCTCTCGTCCAGGAAATCATACAGCACCTTTGCCTTGGCGATATTCCGCTTCTGCATTTCTTCCAGACCGCCCATTTTCTTGAGCCACTTGAAGACCTTTCCGCAGATGTAGATGCCGTAGCAAGGCGGAGTGTTGTACAGAGAATCTGCGTCTGCCTGTGTCTTCCATGCCAGCATGGTGGGGGTGTTTTCCACAGCCGGCTTTTCCGGAATCAGGTCTTCGCGGATAATGGCAATAACAACACCGGCAGGTCCCACGTTCTTCTGTACGCCGCCGTAGATCACGCCGTACTTGGTCACATCGACCGGCTCACTCAGGAAGCAGGAGGACACGTCAGCGACCAGCGTTTTGCCCTTGGTGTTGGGCAGCTTCTTATATTTTGTACCATAAATGGTGTTATTCTCACAGATATACACATAATCTGCATCATCATCGATAGGCAGATCGGAGCAGTCCGGAATGTAGGAGAAGGTTTTATCTTCCGAAGAAGCCACCTTGACAGCCTTACCGTACTTCTGGGCTTCCTGATAAGCTTTCTTTGCCCACTGACCGGTAACGATATAGTCTGCTACGCCGTTCTTCATGAGGTTCATGGGAACTGCTGCAAACTGCTGAGAGGCACCGCCCTGGAGGAACAGTACCTTATAATTATCGGGGATTCCCATCAGGTCACGCAGATCCTGTTCTGCGGTCTTGATGATCTCATCAAAAGCGGCACTGCGGTGGCTCATTTCCATAACGGACATACCGGTACCCTGATAATCCAACATTTCATCGGCTGCTTCACGCAGAACCTCCTCCGGCAATACCGCAGGGCCTGCACTGAAATTGTATACTCTATGCATTGTCAATACCCTCCTGTGGAAAAAAGCATACAGCTTATCCTACTGCTTTCATTTTTTCCAAAACTTTTCCGCATTTTCATTGAAAATTGCAACACGGTACTTTCTATTATACGCTTTTTCGGCGAAATTGTCAAGCATTTCACAGGGAAATCATGAAAATCCATTTTGGAAATGTCTTTTCAGCCAAAACAGATGCACGTTTTACGCGGGCAGCCGTACTGCCGTTTGTGTCGGTTTCCGCTTATCCCAGCACGCCGAAGCTGCCGTCTGCCTCTGCCGCCAGAATTTCCAGATTGTCCAGAATGGTGATCTCCTCGCCGTCGCTGTTCTCGCCCTTCATGGTCACGGCAATATCATAGATCGCATCGGACTGTTCTTCCAGATCCTTGGTGAATTCCTCGCCGAATGCCTGTGTATAGGCGTTCAGGTACTCCTGCACAAAATTGGTATCTTCCTCGAATTCCTCCGCCATCACTTCCTGTGCCTGTGCCAGTTCCAGACTTTGAATGGTAAAGTTATCGGTGCCGGCATAGTTCACCAGATTCTGGTGCAGCTGTTCCATGCTGTTCTCCAGTCCGTAACCGTACTGCTCTTGCAGCAGGCTCTCCAGCGATGTCCGGTACAGCGGGTTGATCTGCTCCAGATACAGGTCATAGTTCTGGGTGTCCACTGCATAAAAGTACAGGGCGATGGTATTTGCCAGTTCGTCCGGCACCTTGTCCTTATCGTAGGTCAGCTTGTAGTTCATGTTGTCCGGATCGGATTCTGTCACCGGCTCTATGGAATCGGCAGAATCCGTTGTGCTGCTCTCTGCCGCAGAGCTTTCCGCCTTATCTTTCTTTTCGCCGCAGCCGGCTGCACCTGCCGCCATGCCGCATGCCAGCAGCAAAGCCAGTGCCTGTTTCCAGATGTGTTTCATCATGTTTTCCTCCAAAACAAAAAAGCGTGGGCAGCTGCCGGTTTTTTCCTACACACCATATGGTTTGTCCTGTAGGGAACTACACCCGCATTGTCCCACGCTTGATCTTTCGGCAGCACCGCACAAGCTTTGTACAGTGTTGCCTTTATGATTTATCCGAATGTTTTTGTGCTGATGCCGTTGGCAGCTGCCCATGTTTCTATGGCAGAGCCGGACGGGCAAGTGATCGTCACGCCCAGCGGCTCGCTGCCCTCTACCAGTCCCCAGCGATCATATTCCAGTGACGCATTCGCCACAGTCAGATCAGTCAGGCTGGTACAGCCGGTGAATGCTTCCTCCATGACGGTGGAAACGGTTGCCGGCAGAGAAATGCTGGTCAGTGCCGAACAGCCTGCAAAAGCCGCACGGTCGATCTGTGCCACGGTTTCCGGAATCTGTACGGTGGTCAGACTGCCGCAGTCCATGAACGCACTTTCGCCGATTTCCGACAAGCCCTCCGGCAAAGTCACTTCCGTGAGATTCTGGTTTGCCTCAAAGGCATGGTTGGAAATGGCAGAAACCACATAATTGTCCACGGTGGACGGCACTTCCAGAACGGTTTCCATGCCCTGATAGCCGGTGATGCTGACGGTGCCGTCATCGTTCATCTCATACTGGAACACGTTTGTTTCCGCACTGCTGCCGGTTTCTTCCGGTGCAGTACTGCTGTCCGCTGCCTGTGCCGCAGAGCTGGCGGAATTCGCCGTGCTGCTGGCTGGCTGTTTGTCATCGCCGCAGCCGGTGGCAGACAATGCAAATGCTGCTGTCAGCAGGGCTGCCCAAAGTGTCTTTTTCCAAAACTGTTTCATATTTTCATTCCTCTCTGAAACGGGGGAACCCAAAAAATGCTAAGGCAATACCGCACAAAGATTGTGCGACAGATGCGTCGTCAAATTTTTCGTCAGATGAAACAAAAAGCGGAGTGAATACTTGCTGTGTTCACGAGTATTTTTGTGAAATATGACGGGAATTTTGCAAGCAGATGGCGTGCAAAGTCGCCAGACGCTCTTTGTGCGGTATTGCCCTGGGACTTATTTCTTGCCACGCATCTTGGCACGCTGCTGGTTGCTCAGAATCTGCTTGCGGATCCGCAGCGATTTCGGCGTTACTTCCAGCAGCTCATCATCTGCCAGGAATTCCAGACAGTCTTCCAAGCTCAGATTGCGGGGCGGTACCAGACGCAGAGCATCATCGCTGCCGCTGGCACGGGTATTGGTCAGGTGTTTCCGCTTGCAGACATTGACTACCAGATCTTCTGCCTTCGGCGATGCACCAACGACCATGCCCTCATACACCGGTACGCCGGCACCGATAAACAGGGAGCCTCGTTCCTGTGCGTTGAACAGACCATAGGTGACAGCTTCGCCGGTTTCGAAAGAGATCAGAGAGCCGGTGCTGCGGCGGGGAATCTCCCCCTTATACGGTGCGTATTCATAGAATACGCTGCTCATGATGCCCTCGCCCTTGGTGTCGGTCAGAAATTCGCTCTTGTAACCGAACAGACCGCGGGACGGGATCAAAAATGTCAGACGGGTACGGCTGCCCTGCGGGTGCATATCCTGCAATTCCGCCTTACGGGAGCCCAGCTTTTCCATGACGGAGCCGACACAGTCCTCCGGCACGTCAATGGACAGTTCCTCGATAGGCTCGTAACGCTTGCCGTCTACTTCGTGGAACAGAACACGCGGTGTGGAAACGCCCAGTTCATAGCCCTCACGACGCATGTTTTCGATCAGAATGGACAGGTGCATTTCGCCTCTGCCGGCAACGCGGAACGCATCAGTGCTGTCGGTTTCGGTGACACGCAGAGAAACGTCACGGAGCAGTTCCCGCATCAGGCGGTCACGCAGCTGGCGGGAGGTGACGAACTTGCCTTCCTGACCGGCAAAGGGGCTGTCGTTGACGCTGAAAGTCATTTCCACAGTCGGTTCGCTGATCTTGGTGAACGGCAGTGCTTCGAAGTCGTCCGGTGCACAGACCGTATCTCCGATCGAGATGTTTTCGATACCGCTGATCCAGACAATGTCGCCTACGGTCGCACTCTCTGCCGGCACACGCTGCAAGCCCTGAATTTGCAGCAGAGAAACGATCTTGTTCCGGCGGGTGTTTTCCGGATCGTGGTAGTTGCCCAGCAGTACCTGCTGTCCCACCTGAATGGTACCTCTTTCAATTCTGCCGATACCGATTCTGCCCACGTATTCATTATAGTCAATGGAGGAGATCAGCATCTGTAACGGTGCGTCCGGATCGCCCTCCGGCGGATTCACATAGGACATAATGGTGTCGAACAGCGGCTTCAGATCCTTGCCCTCACCGTGGGGGTCAAAGCTTGCAGTACCTGCACGGCCGGAGCAGTACAGGAACGGCGTATTCTCCAGCTGTTCCTCGCTGGCATCCAGATCCATCAGCAGTTCCAGCACTTCATCTGCGATCTCGTCCAGACGGGCATCGGGGCGGTCGATCTTATTGACGGCCACGATGATCTTCAGGTTCATTTCCAGAGCCTTGGACAGTACGAAACGTGTCTGAGGCATCGGGCCCTCTGCGGCATCAACCAGCAGAATGGCACCGTCTACCATGCTCAGTACACGCTCTACCTCGCCGCCGAAGTCAGCATGTCCCGGTGTATCAATGATGTTGATCTTGGTATCGCCGTAGCGTACCGAAGTATTCTTTGCCAGAATCGTGATACCGCGTTCCCGTTCCAGATCGTTGGAGTCCATGACACGTTCTGCCACAGCCTGATTTTCACGGAACACGCCGCCCTGTTTCAGCATTTCGTCTACCAGCGTTGTCTTACCGTGGTCAACGTGTGCGATAATGGCAACATTTCTCAAATCCTCACGAACCATAATTCTCTCCTCATTCCTATGGTATGGGTTTTGCGAACCGGCATCAAAGCCTGTCCGCCGATTCTGCATAGACAGCACCGTGCAAAGCTTATGCAGGGCTGCCTGATATGTATTGCTCTACAATCCATACACATGCGAAAAAGAAAAACAGGCAAACTCCCGAAGGGTTTGCCTGTTTTCTGGTGGGGGAGGACGGATTCGAACCATCGAAGCTAGAAGCAACAGATTTACAGTCTGCCCCCTTTGGCCACTCGGGAACTCCCCCATGTAACATATGTATGTTGTAGAATATTGGAGCTGGTGGACGGACTTGAACCCCCGACCTGCTGATTACAAATCAGCTGCTCTACCAACTGAGCTACACCAGCACTCGTGTGCTGCAACGATAATTATTATAGCACAACTTCGGGGTACTGTCAAGCATTTTTTTGAGGTTTTTCTTTTTCAAAGTTTCAGAATGTGAAACTTGTCTTTTTGAATCAAAATATATCTGATTTTAGCTATACGGGAATCTGAAAATAATTTTTGTGGAACAGGCAGTTTGACGAAGAGAGCCTCAGCTGCCGGCACAATTCAGGATTTATCGGGGCGATGCGGGCATGCCACCTACTTTATAAATTAGGCTTCCTTGAAAAAGGCACCCAAACTGAGCTAGCAGCCGCAAGCTGACTGAGAGATTTTGCTGTGAAATCTGCAATTCAAGAAAAAATTTCACCAGAATCCCTCCACCAGCTTCGCTGGTCCCCCTCCCTTTTCAAGGGAGGCTTATTCCAAAATAAAAAGAACCTGTTTTGCATCTGTGCTTATACAGATGTAAAACAGGTTCTAAGGAAGAAGTGGGAATCTGCCCTCATGGAACAGGCAGAATCCACATGAAGATGTCAGGATTTAACCAACTGCTTCGACAGCATCATAATCGCCAAGTTCCGCATCGGAAAAATCGTATTCGTTGTAATTTTCAACGCTGAACAGTTCCTCAGTCTGGGGATCATCGAAGAACGAATCCTTGATAGGAATTTGCAGATCAATCGCATTGCCCTGATCCATCAGACCGTCCTCCGACCACAGGTAAAGTTCCACATAGGACTCCCCTGCCTGCATCGGTCTGTCCAGAATCGCATACTGCATGAGCAGCTGTAAAGATTCGCTCTGGTTCAACGGCTGGCAGTCAGAAGCATAGGCATAGTGACCGCTGTAAGCCGAATCGGAAGAACCGCCGTAAGCATTCATGTTGACGGAAACATTCTTATCACTCTTGGTCAGTTCCGACAGCAGTGCCAGATTGTCCTTTTGTGCCGCATAGAGCATTTCGTAGAACTTCTTTGTCGTTTCCGGTGTCAGATTCTGATAGATCGCACAATCCAGTGTGTATGATCTTCCGTTTTTACGGAATGTGTAATCGATGTCGCTCACCCATGTATCGTCAGTACTGCCGTTCTGCATTGTCTGATACAGGGTTTCAAAGTCTGCTGACTGCAATTCCTCCCGATAGGTCTGCAACAGCTCCTCCGCCTGCTCTGTACTCAGATAGCAGGAACCCACCTGGTCGCGGAATGCTGCAGTGCCCTTGAGTTCCTGCGGCGGATTTCGCCATGCGTCCACATAGTCCGCATTGGTCTGCAATGCATTCAGCAGCTTTTCCGTTTCGGAAACAGGCACATAGATCAGCCGGCAAAGTGTCTGGTCTTTCGTGCGGATAATCACGTGATAAGCACAATAGGAATAGTCACTTTCGGTGTAATACTTGCTCTGATAAGCATCGCTCCCGCCTTCTTCCCACGTTTTCAGGTTTTCATCCAGATAGTAGGACACCAGTGTCACGGCAGTGGGGTCGGTGATCGCAATGTCACGGCTCATCAGGTTGATATAATCCCGATAGTTCAGATAGTTGCTGCCGGAAATATAGTCCGTGCCGTCTGTGCTGCAAAATGACACGCTTTCGATCTCCTGCATTGCCGGACGCTGTGCCACGATGTGTTTTTCCACCGCATGCATGCCCAGCAGGATCCCCACATTCAGCAGTGCCACAATGCCCAGCCCCGGCAGTGCCGTCAGCAGGTTTTTCCACTTCTTCGTGGTAATCAGTTCGTAGGCAAAGTACACCAGTGCTGCCACCAGATAGAGCACCAGGAACGCAAACCATTCGTCCCGCATCATACCGGTAGTCATTTCGCTGAACATCACACAAACGATAAAGATACAGATCACCATGGTCACCACAATGCGGTAGATGTGCTGGAGCAGACGGCTGGGAGCAGACTGTCCGGCAGCCTCACTGCGGCGGCGGTGGAACAAGAACGCCGCGATCGCAAAATACAACAGCCCCAGCAGGAACGTGTACAGATATGCCTGCCAGCTGGGAGAAAAGAGAGTTTCTATGCTCGTTCCGTCGTTTTCGGACATGGAAAAGACCACGTTGACACCAGAGAACAACAGGTTATTGGCATTCCGGAAAAATCCCGTTCCCGCAGAATCCGACAGAAACGGCAGGGCATTCACCATAGACGACTGCAATGCCAGTACACAGAGCCGCGGCAAAAAAAGCAGGATTCCGGCAAACAGCAGGTTCGTGAAAACAGTACCGGTAATGCTCATGGAAACCAGCACACCGGCAACCAGCAGAAAACTCATGCAGAACAGACTCGCCGCAAAGGGCAGCAGGCTGTCCATCAGCAGAGTGATGTACTTGTGTGTAAATCCACAGGTGATGACAGAAGTCAGCGTGCCCAGCACCAGCAGCAGGACTACCCACAGCAGCACGGCTCCGGCATAACTCAAGTACAGGGTGATCCGTTTATGGGGCAACGCGTGATACAAGTCTGATGCCGCCCGATTATCCAGAAAGTGGAACAGCATCAGCGTCATCAGCGGTGCCGCCAGCAGCACCACAAGCAGCGTCACATTGATGCCCCACGCTTCATAGACGACTTTGGTATAATGAGGGCTGCTGCTCAAGCTGATTGCCTGGGCAACTGGCTCCAGAACGGCACCCAGCACCACGATCACAGCACTGAAGATCCCGATCATCTTGCACTGCTGAAAGCCTTCCCACAGCAGCCGCAGGGAAAAGTGCATCTTCTTTTGTTTCATCTGATAAATCCTCCCCTTGCGTGAAAATACGCCACGGCACAAACCGCAGCCAGTCCCAATACCACCAGCAGCAGAGCCAGCGAACCCAGCAGCTGCCGGCGAGCTTCCTGCCGATCCTGTCTTCCGGCATACCGATGTTCAAGATTTTGCATGTTCGCTCTCCTCCTCTAACAGGTCATCGATCTGGAACGTATAGCCCAGCGTTTCCATTTCATATGTAAAGACTTCTTCCAGTGTCAGCGGAAGTACGTCCAGCAGAATCGGTTCCATTGCCCGCAGCTTCTGCACGATCTCGTCGCGGTCGCCGCTGACGATCAGATTGGCAACGCTGCCGCTCTTCTCATAGTGGGAAACCTGAATTCCCTGGAACTTGCTCTTGTCGTACTCGCCGCGGAACGCGATCTGAATCTTGAACTGAGAAGTTTTCAGGTTCTCGATGTCACTTTCCAGCACCAGACCGCCCTTATGGAGCAGTGCCAGCTGGTCACAGATGTCCTCCAGTTCCCGCAGGGAGTGAGAGGTGATGATCGCCGAGGCTCCCCGTTCCAGCACGTCCTCGCAGATCAGCTTTTTCACAAAGTTCCGCATTACCGGATCCAGCCCGTCAAAGGTTTCGTCGAAAAACAGGTAATCCGGACGGCAGGACAGTGCCAGAATGGTTGCCGCCTGCCGCCGCATGCCCTTGGAGAACTGTCCCAGTGACTTGTTCCGGGGCAGCTGCAAATGGCTGCGGAGTTTTTCAAAACGATCTCTGTCAAAATCCGGATACAGATTCCGGTACATGCGTTCCATGCGGTTCAGATTTGCCCCTGCCAGAAAATAGAGTTCATCCGGCACATAGGCAATGCGGCGTTTCACAGCAGGATTATCCCAGACCGGTTCGCCGTCGATGCGGATTTCACCGCCGTCCGGCTGATACACACCGGTGAGCGTCCGCAAGAACGTGGATTTTCCGGCACCATTAGAACCGACCATACCATAAATACAGCCGGAGCCGATGGTACAGGTGACATTTTCCAGTGCGGTGAAATCCTGAAACCGTTTTGTGAGATTCTTGATCTCGATCATGCCTGACTGCCCCCTTTCTGCAATTCTTTCGCCTCAGTAAACGCCTGCTCCACACAGGCGGTGATCTCCTCCTTCGTCACACCAGCCATCGCCAGTGCCGTCAGCATCTCCGTCAGGTCTTTCATCTTCTCTCTCCCTTTCTCCAGCAGCTTCTGCTGGGCATCTGCACAGACATAGTAGCCTTTTCCAGGAACAGACTGGATCAGCCCTCGGGCATCCAGTTCAGTATAGGCTTTCAGAATCGTTCGCGGATTGATCGAATTGGTCATCGAAACGCTCCGCACCGATGGGATCTGTGCCTCAGGCTGTAACACGTCCGTCAGAATAAACTGTTCCACCTGATGAATGATCTGTTCATAAACTGGTTCCCGCGACATCGCGTCGATCTGGAACATGGCAAAACCTCCGTTCTCCTGTTATTTTTCAGGAAGTACTGCACGCAATCTGCTTGCAGCATTTCCTTCATATTCCCAAGCTTGTGTTGCATGCGTTTTAGGTGTTGTATCTCTCATGCAACACGTTAAGTATACCATATCCGTTCTCTCTTGTCAAGAGGTTTTGCAAAAAAAATTTGACGACGCATCTATCGCACAATCTTTGTGCGGTATTGCCTTGACAGGCACGATATTTGCCATTGATGTATAAATCTTCCGATTTTGCAGACAATAGCTTTGCATCGCAGCAGCATGCGAGATTGTCGGGGCAGTGCTGTCCCGAGCAAGGAGGATTTTTGAGATATGAAAGCAACTGGAATTGTCCGGCGAATCGACGATCTGGGGCGTGTTGTGATCCCGAAGGAGATTCGCCGCACCATGCGGATCCGGGAGGGCGACCCGCTGGAGATCTACACCAGCAGTGACGGCGAAGTCATCTTCAAGAAGTACTCTCCCATCGGAGAAATGGGAGAGAGTGCGGCACAGGTGGCAGAGATCATGCACCGGCTGGCGGGGTGTCCCGTGGCAGTGTTCGACCGCGACCATGTCGTTTCGGTATCCGGAGCCGCCAAAAAGGAGTGGAACGCCCGACGGGTTTCACCGGAACTGGAAGAACTTATGGAGCAGCGGCGGCAGTACTTTTCCGATGCCGGCGAACCGGAATTTCTACCCGCAGAGGGCATGGAAAAGGCGGCTGTGGCATGCATGCCCATTCTCTCCGCCGGTGACGTGACCGGAGCCGTGGCATTTCTGGAAAACAGCGAGCACACCGCACTGAACGAAACCCAGAAGAGTTTGATTCAGGCGGCTTCGCAGTTTCTGGGGAAACAACTGGAAGACTAAAGGCAATACCGCACAAAGATTGTGCGGTATTGCCTAAAGGAAACAGGTCATCGGCATATTGAACTGACCCCAAAAAGTTAGACAAAGATTCAAAAGAAAATCTATGCAAA
>NZ_QSTT01000059.1:0-1747 GCF_003438725.1 Ruminococcus sp. OM06-36AC | reverse complement strand
TTAGAATGGCTGTACAGCCTTTGTGAAACCATCGGCGGTTCGGCAAATGTGCGTCTGGATGGAAATAAACTGAAATGCAACCTGTTTTCCGGAACAGACCGCAGTTTGTTTCAGGATGAAAATCCCCACATTGTGTTTTCCGATGCATACAACAATCTGCTGTCCTTTTCCTATGCTGCGGATGATGCGGTGCAGAAAAACTTCGCCTATGTGCTGGGCTGCGGCGAAGGCAATGCCAAAAAACGCACGACATTCTGTTCTGGTGCAGAGCCAACTTACCTTGACCGATATGAGGTGTATGTAGACGAGCGAAACACGGCACAGGAAGAAGATGTGACCGATGCGGAATATCTGGAAATTTTGAAAAGCAGCGGTGCGGAACATCTGGTACAGCCGAAAACGGCATCGGAATCCGCCATCGCTGCTTTTTCCACCCAGTATCAGTACAACAAGGATTACTTTGTGGGCGACTATGTGACTGTGGAACAGAAACGCTTTGGTTTGATTCAGACGAAAATACAGCTGATTGGCATGGTGGAGAGCTTCGACCAGAACGGCAGAAGTCTGACCCCGACTTTCAAAGAAACGGAGTGATATTCATATGTCTTTTTCCTATGGATTTTTTAACGCACAAAACCTCGACCGGGTGTATACCGCAGAGGATTTCACCGCATATTTGTCCAGCCTGATTTGCAACGGGATTCTGGATACTTACCGGCAGTGCTTTGCACCAACGGTCAAAAATTTATCCGTTACATTCGGCACGGGCAAGGCGTGGATCGATGGACACTACTTTATCAGTGATACCCTGCATACCATCGACCTTTCTTCCTATGTAGATGAATCTCTAAATCGTTATGTAGCAATCGGAATCTACTGTGATCGTTCCACACGCACCTGTGGGATTCGTGTTCTGGCAGGTACAGCAGCCACCAGTCCAACCATTCCCGCCTTTACCAACAACAATGTGACGACTTATCTGACTTTAGCAGTTGTAAGACTGCGTGCCGGAACGACAAGCATTCTGGATTCCGACCTGACAGACTGCCGTGCAGATGAAAGCAAATGCGGATACTGCAAGTGTATTCTTGGTAAGTGCAGAGTAACAGAGAT
Source organism: Ruminococcus sp. OM06-36AC (assembly GCF_003438725.1). Lineage (NCBI taxonomy): Bacteria > Bacillati > Bacillota > Clostridia > Eubacteriales > Oscillospiraceae > Ruminococcus > Ruminococcus sp. OM06-36AC. The sequence goes on along the minus strand of NZ_QSTT01000059.1, from coordinate 634 downwards.
GCTCTCAAAAATGGCAGAGAATCAGGCATCTCTGGAGGAACTGCAAAAACGGCTGGATGCAATGAACAGTCAGATTTCCGAACTGCAAACCAAGGTAGATGACTTGATTGGCGGTGATATTCTAAAAAGCGGACAATGCGGTGAAAACGTCTACTATGTTCTCTATGACAACGGCAAACTGCTGCTGCGTGGCACGGGTGCAACATACGACTATACTTCTCACGATTCTGTGTTTTATCAAAACGATCAGATTAAGGAAATCGTACTTAGCAATGGCATTACTGGCTTGGGCGATTGTCTGTTCTATCATTGTGCCAATGCGAAAACGGTATCTCTGCCGGCTACACTGACCAGCATTGGCGATTCTGCTTTTGCACAGGAAGATGCTGCAATCGGCTATACCGCTGGTCTGACTTCCGTTACGATTCCGCAGGCGGTTACTGCAATTCAGTCGTTTGCATTTCAGCACACTGCCATTGCAGAAGTCACTGTGCCTGCCAACGTGAAAACATGGGGAAAGTATGTTTTCAGCGACTGTACAAAGCTGAAGATTGCCCGTATTGCGTGTGATTCCATTGGCTCTTTTGCGTTTACAAGATGTACAGCATTGTCCAGCCTTACCATTTCTGCGAAT
>NZ_QSTT01000058.1:0-1981 GCF_003438725.1 Ruminococcus sp. OM06-36AC | reverse complement strand
TCGATATTGTCATTGATGCAGCCGTGGGAATAGGGAGAACAGATGTATACCAGTGGTCGATAAGCGGCAGCCTTTTTCGCCCTGCGTTCTTCTCGTTCAATACGGCTCAGTGCCTCATAAGCAGTGAGATCAATGTATCCCTCAGCGTTATACAGATTCATGCAGTGCTCCTTTCAGCCGCTTCAGTGTGCAGGCATCGCAGTAAACGGCACTGCTGAAAATGTCAAAGTTTTCTGCTGTCCAGAAAACACTCAGATCCACTGGTACTTCTGCACCGCACTGTGGGCAGCGACAGTATACGTTTTCGTTGTTGATCTCCACGGAGATACTGATGGTGTCATTCAGATTTTCTTTGATGTAAAACATATGGAATCCTCCTAATCTTTCTTGTAAAAGCTGCATTCATATCCGTCTGCCCGAAGCAGCAGTCCTTTTGCCCAGTCTGGCGTTCTCGCCATCTGCTGACAGATCTCATCCAGCTTTGTATCTTTTGGACATTCGATAATCATTTCATCGTGAATATGACCGACAATGAAGTATTGTGATAGCGTTTGCATGGAATAGAAGAGCAGATCCCGTGCGGTCGCCTGAACAATGTTTTCGACCAGCTTGCCGGAGTAAGTTTCCAAGCGTTCCCACTTTTTGCCCGTGCCAATGCCCTCATAGGTGATAGAATCACCGCCAAAGCGATTTTCACCGATGCGTGGCTTGACATATGCCAACCGTCTGCCGGACAGCAGCTTGATAAACAGAAAACCAGATTCATAAGAGAAGTGAATGCCGTGGGTCTCTGTTTCGATTTTATCCCGCACAGCTTTGATGGCTGCATTTTCTACATCCCACCACAACTGCACAATGTGTGGAGAAGCAGTTCGCCAGTCCGTCACAATTTGCTTCAGTTCTGCGTCAGACATTTCCGATCCGCCCATGGCTTTCATTGCTCCGACCGATCCGCCGTAGCCGCAGTTGTGGACAAGTTTTCCCGATACGGTAAAACGATGACGTCTTCCGGCATTTTGTATGTCATAAAGTCGAGCCGTGTGGCTATGAGTCTCCAACATTTTCTTTTCTCCGCAACTGCATTTTCGGCATCCTGAATAATTTCTTCTCGTGTCATTCCGCTGGATAATTTTCGAATAGTGGTACTGTACGCATAAGGCCAGTAACTTTGCACGAACTGTGTTAAGACGGTCGTCCGCTTGTTCAGATTGTTTTCTGCATGGGTAACAAACCTGAGATTTTCCGGAGCATAGTTTCCATTGTCGTCGATCCTGTCGATTTCCATTGTCCGTTCTGGTACGCCAAACTTGTTTATCAGATACAAACCTGCTGCTGTCACAGAAGGAAAGTCGAACCGAATTCCTCTTGCACCGTAATTGGAATATCCTGCATCTTTTGGGTTTTCGCAGCGTTGCTTTGCTGCAGTTAGTCTTTTTTCGAGCCAGAGCGGAATTTTTCTGGGCTGAGAACATCTCTGACAACCATTTGATTTTCCACATGAAAGGCTGGAAAGCAATGTCCACTGCTTCGAGTTGCATCCGGTGCATTCGGTCAACACATAGCAATGATTCCATGTTTTGCTCCAGCGTTTTTCCGCACTGATAATTTTCACCCAGCCGTATTGCTTTCCCACCATCTCCGGTTTGTACGAGATGTGAGCCGCAGGAGGCGGCGATTCCAAACTGTATCGGCTGCGATTGCCCCTCGATCCATACGAGATGATCTGGGGTTGCTGTAAGTCCTTCATAAGTAATCACCTCACGTTTGCCTTTGTAGATGACACCTTCGTGATGTACCCATTGTTCTCCATCCCACAAGAGGTCATCTGTAGTCACTTTCTCAATCGGAACCAGTCCATGATCGGTAAGCACCAATTGTCCTTCTGCGATGCACGCCAATTCTGCAACCTTGCCTTTCTGCCGAAGGTGTCCGTTGATGCCATGCTTGACCACAGGCACGCCGAAAATCTTAGATGCTGAGG
>NZ_QSTT01000057.1:0-2040 GCF_003438725.1 Ruminococcus sp. OM06-36AC | reverse complement strand
CGCAGCCAGTCGAGAAAGGTGGTGGAAGTCGGGTCAACGTGTTTCTGAAAGTGAATCTTGTACTCCTCTTCGTGCAGTTTTTGAATTGCCTCTGCCTTGGTTTTGGCGTAGTAGGAGATGCGTTTTGGCTTTCCGATCTCAAAATCGTAGCCTGCTGTGACACGAATCTCAAATCTGCCGTCTGCCCGTTCCCGAATGCTGCCTTCGTTGTGGTTTCTCTTTTTTCGTTCCATATCGGATACCTCCATAGATTATTTTATGGATTTGTTGTATATCTGATTAAAATGGATTATTCTGTCTGAGCCGATAGTAAGAAGAACGGGAGATATTGAGTGCCTGCAATGCCTGCGAAACCGAGATTTCTTTTGCATCAATTTGTTTGACTACAGTGTCCCAATTTTGCGGTTTTGCAATTGCCGGACGACCAAATCTGACATTTTTCTTCAAGACGGCATCAATCCCCTCACGCTGTCTGCGTCTGATTTTTAACCGTTCATTCTCTGCAATACTTCCAAGCACCTCAATCAGAATCGCATTGATCATATCCATGACCCATATTTGTTCTGGTGGAAAATCGGTTAATGTAGTTGGAATGTCAAGGATTTTGACATGAATGCCGTTGAACTTGAAATACTCCAGCTCCTGCTTGATGTCAGATTTGCTGCGACTTAATCTGTCCAGTTCTTTGATGACCAGCGTGTCGCCGCTCCTGAGAATCTGCTTTTTCAGATATTGGTAACCCTCACGTTCGGTATCTTTGCCGGAACATTTGTCCACAATGATATTATCTCTGCTGACACCATAATTTGTGAGAGCCTCGATCTGCCTGTCCTCGTGCTGTTCTCTGCTGGAAACACGGGCATAGCCAAACGTTCTGTTGTCCATAAAAACACCTCCGAATTGTCTCAAAAAGTCCTGCCGCTTTTGGAACGTCCCAAAAGTCAAAAACGGACCTTTTGGCACAGGTTTTTGAGAAAAAAATGACTGCCTCAAAAAGTTTACCTTTTGAGACAGCCAAAACATTTAAAAGATTGCCGTATTGCTTTCTTGACACTGAATTGCACAAATCGTATCATGAAGAAAAGTCGTATCACACAGCATTTCCTCGATCTCATCGGCAGAGTAACCATAGTCCAGCAACAGGAAAATGTCATCTTCTGTCACGCCGTAGCAATTGCACATCTCCAACAGCAGTTCCTCCTGCTGTGTGTAATACTCTTCTTCCAACTCGTCGTACCAATCAGCCCACTTGCCGAACCGGAAACTTTCCTGCACCTCAAAGGTGGAGCAGGTCAGAAAGCCATAGCGGTCAATCTCCAGAATCGTGCCTTCTTCTATGTTCAACACTTCAAACGGATACTTGTGGAAACCAGACTTCTGCAATGCTTTTTTCAGAATGCTTTCGGTTGAGGCATAGATGTAAAGCCCCAGTTCTGCAAAGTGGAGCAGGCACATTGGGTTTGACCCTTTCACCAGATAGAGCGTGTTGTCCTCATCCAGAGCGGTAAAGCAAAAACTGCCCTGCACGGATTCTGCCATGCTCTTGAGCGAGCCGAAGTCCAACTTGCCCTGCTGTTCCAACAACTGCACTGCAACATAGCTGTCAGTTTCAATCTGCGTTTGCGGCAGGTGCTTTTCCACACGCAAATTCTTGTCGTTATACAGTACGCCATTATGGGCAAAGGCAAAATTGACATCGGCATGACCATAAAAAGGGTGATTGTTATAGTTGAACTTCTCGTTGCCCTGTGTGGTCATTCTTGTGTGTCCCATGATTGCTCTTGTTCTACTGGGTGCGTTAAAATGAATCTTGTGAGCTGGTTTCGGTCTCTTGTAGATAGTGACCTTACCGCTTTTCACATAGGCAATACCAGACGCATCTGTTCCTCGTTCTTCCGCCGCATTTGCCAGAGCCTGTGTTAGTTTTTTCAACAATCTGTCCGACACAATGTCTTTGTAGTCCAGCCAACCAAATAATGCACACATCTTACATCTCCTCCTCTGCACAAACTTCTTCATTTACGTACAACTGACGCTCTT
>NZ_QSTT01000056.1:0-2414 GCF_003438725.1 Ruminococcus sp. OM06-36AC | reverse complement strand
TGAAATCATGCAAGCACCCCGGCTGTCCCAATCTGACAGACGGCTTGTACTGTACAGAGCACCAGTCCTTGCACCCAGACCGACCGTCTGCCGCTAAGCGTGGCTACGGCAGCAGGTGGCAGAGGCTGAGCAAAGCGTATCTCCGCCGGCATCCTTTGTGTGTGCGTTGCAAATCACAGGGAAGGTTCACGGCATCGACCGTGGTCGACCATATCATTCCTCACCGTGGTGATCCGCATCTGATGTGGGATGAAAGCAACTGGCAGGCTCTTTGCAAGTCTTGCCATGACCACAAGACATGGACGGAAGACCGAAATCCCGTCTATCGGTATTGATTGTGTCTGAAATGCTGCCGGTGGGGGGATAAAAATCGCTAATTGTGAATTTTTTACAGACCGGCGTCCACTCTCACGCACAAAAACCAAGGTTCAAACGGGGGATTAACCCCGAAAATATGCAAACAAGCCGAAACCTACGCAGTTTCGGCTGTTTTTTTCTCAAAAGGCAGGTGAAATCAGATGGCAAAGGACGGTACAAGAAGAGGCGGCAGACGAGTTCGTGCAGGTGATAAGCCGAAAGCCCTCTCCGACAAGATCGCAGAGGGCAAGGATGCAGATATTATGGAATTTCATGCTCCGGAATTGGATGCAGCTGATCTGGACGATGCCGCTGATTTGACCGGTGCGGATATGCCAAGCCCCAGTGCATACTTGTCTGCCCAGCAGAAGAACGGAAAACCGCTGGGAGCAGACATTGTGTACAAAGAAACGTGGCTCTGGCTGAAACAGCGTGGCTGTGAAAAGCACGTCAACAAACGGCTGCTGGAAAGCTACTCGCAGGCATTCGCCCGATTTGTACAGTGTGAAGAAGCCCTCAGTACCTATGGACTGCTGGGAAAGCATCCGACCACTGGCGGCGTTATCGCCTCTCCGTTTGTGCAGATGAGCCAGACATTTCAGAAACAGGCAAATTTGCTCTGGTATGAGATTTTCGATATTGTGAAACAGAACTGTACGACCAAATTTGACGGCACACCGCAGGATGATTTGATGGAACAGCTTCTGAGCAGCAGAAAGTGAGAAATACATGAAAGCAGATACCCAGTTCTGGCGAAATTTGAAAGCCAATCGCCAGAAGATGACCAAACAGCAATACCGCACGCTCAAGGGACAGGCGGTCAGCGGAAAAGTGCTGGACGCCAGAAAAGGTTTACAGAAAGTTTTGAAGCGGAGGAATGGAGCATGACCACAACTACAGAATTTCAGCTTGTTGATATCGACAAGTTAGTACCCTATGCCAACAACGCCAGAACGCACAACAAGGAACAAATCCTGAAACTTCGTTCTTCCCTTCGTGAGTTTGGATTTGTCAATCCGGTCATTATCGACAAGGCATATAACGTCCTCGCCGGTCACGGCAGAATTGAAGCCGCAAAAGAAGAAGGCATTACAGAAGTGCCATGTGTGTATGCCGACCATCTGACGGAAGCACAGAAGAAAGCGTATATTCTTGCTGACAACCGGATGGCATTGGATGCAGGCTGGGATGAAGAACTGCTGTCCGTTGAAATGCAGGAGTTGCAGGAACTCGGCTTCGACCTTTCCATGACCGGATTTGATGAAAAGGAATTGACAGACCTATTGAGTGTAGATGCAGATGGCGAGGTAAAAGAGGATGACTTTGACCTGTCCGCTGCCTTAGAAAAGGCAGCTTTTGTCCAGCGTGGCGATATATGGACAGTTGGCAGACACAAGCTGATGTGCGGTGATGCCACATCTGCGGAAGATGTATCTGCTCTCATGGGTGACACCAAGGCAAATCTCATTCTGACCGATCCTCCCTATGGCGTTTCGTTTAAGAGTGCCAGCGGTTTGACCATACAGAATGACAGTATGAAGAACGAGGAGTTTTATACATTTCTGCTGTCCTCCTTTCAGCGAATGGCAGAACATCTGGAAAAAGGCGGTTCTGCCTATGTATTCCATGCAGACACCGAAGGGCTGAATTTCAGAAAAGCTTTCATTGATGCCGGATTTCATCTTGCAGGCTGCTGTATTTGGGTAAAAGACAGCCTTGTGCTGGGACGATCGGATTATCAGTGGCAGCATGAACCTGTGCTGTATGGCTTTATGCAAAATGGCAAGCATCACTGGTATTCCGACCGCAAGCAGACGACCATCTGGCATTTCGACAAGCCGAAACGCAATGCCAATCACCCCACCTCCAAACCGCTGGACTTGCTTGGCTATCCTATCGGAAATTCTACACAGGAAAATGGCGTGGTAATGGACACCTTTGGCGGCAGCGGCTCTACTTTGATGGCTTGCGAACAAATGAATCGCATCTGTTACACCATGGAATTGGATGAAAAATATGCCTCGGTGATTCTTCGCCGGTATGTGGAAGATACGGGA
>NZ_QSTT01000055.1:0-2736 GCF_003438725.1 Ruminococcus sp. OM06-36AC | reverse complement strand
AAACTGGGGCAGAGTTCTTGGCGAGCTGGAGATCATGTACCCCGACAGACTGAACTGAGCCGGCACGGTCAGTCTGCTTTCATTCCGCTACGCTCCATTTCAGTAGACTGACTGTTGAAGAAACTTGACAAATTACGGTATTTGTTGTATACTGTAAAAAAATTGAGCGGCTGTTTTTCAAGCCGCCCCACAATATCGTTTTTTATCACTGTTGTTGAATTTACAGAGATTTTTTCGCAGAGCCCAGAAAAATGTCATACTGTGGTTGCCTGATGTTGCACCATATCCTATGCCATATTTACTGTATCTTATACTGAAAATACAGAAACACTTTCTGCTGGCACTGTCAGAACTCCATCTGTTATATCTGCCGCATCTCCATTGGTATAGAGAATTTCCTTGATATTGAGTCCAGAGATTCTGCATGAAGCTGCGTTTGATGACGGATTTATTGCAACGATTATACTTTCATTATCATCGTATCGGCGATATACAAGCGGATATGCATTCTTTTCAGCATAGAGAAATTCAATCTTTCCGTTGCTCTTGAGTGCTGAGTGTGCTTGTCTGAGCTCTATAAGCTTTCTTACTTCATTATAAATTGAATCAGGATCATTTACAGCCTTTTCAACTGTAGGACGGTTGACATCTGAATCGATAGGAATATAAAGATTCTCAGGGTCTGCTGCAGAAAATCCCGCATTTACAGAGCTATTCCACTGCATAGGTGAACGTGATGCTGTTCTCTCAAAACCGCCCTCAACTGACTTTGCACCTTCAAGGTGACGCATTCCGATTTCATCACCATAATAAATAAAAGGAGCACCGGGCATTGTGAGAATGAATGAAAAAGCAAGCTTTATTTCTTCCTTGTCAAGACGCTGAGAAATTCTGGACATATCATGATTGCCTGATGGTATACAGATAAGTCCTTTGCCTTCTGTTTTTGCATAGTTTTCCTCATATGTCTTTACAAACTCAGATGCATCACCTGTTCCCTTTCTGGAGAAAAAGGGTTCTTCCACACGGAAAAGATCATTGTAATGTGAAGGACCGAAATGCAGCAGAAAATCCATGTGAAAACCACCCATAAGAGATTTATCCGGCTGACCCCATTCAGAAATCATAGCAGCCTCAGGAAATTCTTTATTCAGAAATGCCCTGAAATCCTGCCAGAGTGCAATTGTAGCCTTGCTGTCCGTATCTCCCTTTACAAGTGACTGTGCCATATCTACACGGAAACCGTCGCAGCCCATATTCAGCCAGAAACGCATAACGTCTTTCATAGCCTCTCTTGTTGCCATCGGACCAGGGGCATCTACAGCCTGCATCCATGGCTTTGTAGGATTTGCAAAACCATAATTCAGTGCCGGCTGAATGGTATAGAAATTTGCCGCACAAGTGCCATCTCTGTCGGAAATTCCTCTTATAGAGCCTGTGATGTTCTCAATTCCACTTGCATCCTCCCATACGGAATCTGTCCAGATATATCTGTCTGTAAATTCATTTCTGTCAATCTTCATAGACTCCTTGAACCACGGATGCTCAATGGAAGTATGACCCGGAACAAGGTCGAGAATAACATGAATATCGAGTTTGTGTGCTTCTTCAAAGAAACGTTTCAGGTCTTCATTCGTGCCATATCTGGGAGAAACTTTTTTGTAGTTTGAAATATCATAGCCTGCATCAAAGAAAGGTGATTCAAAGCATGGATTTATCCAGATTGCATTGCAACCTATACTTTTGATATAAGGCAGGCTCTCTGTCATACCTGTAAGATCACCTATACCGTCTGCATTTGTGTCCTTGTAGCTCTGAGGGTAGATTTCATAGAATACTGCATTTTCAAGCCACTGTGGGTTGTTGTTTTTCATAGTATTTTCCTCCTGTACTTTTTGATAATTCTTATACAAAATATTCATTCTCAGTTTACAGATGTTGTAAGCCTGTGCTATGGCAATACCGCACAAAGATTGTGCGACAGATGCGTCGTCAAATTTTTCGTCAGATGAAACAAAAAGCGGAGTGAATACTTGATGTATTCACGAGCATTTTTGTGAAATATGACGGGAAATTTGCAAGCAGATGGCGTGCAAAGTCGACAGACGCTCTTTGTGCGGTATTGCCATATATTTATATTATATTCCTTTATGCGGAATAACTCTAATACTATTCCCGCAGATAATTGTATTATTCTACTTTTTTGGAGGGACTTCACCATGGAAAAACAGCATTTTCTTGAAAAATGCAGACACGACACCCCAAGATTTCCAATAGAATGCTTTCAGAGCCTGTGTTCATAAGCGTTTTAAGAGCGTAGCAGCATGAGAAATCATAATTATATACACAGGAGATTTCCCATTATTTTGTCCCATACGCCGTTATTTCTTGCTCGGCGATAAAAACTCCATACCGTATCATGCGGCAGCATTCTCCACTGGCAGCCTGTCTTTACGATATACAGCACTGCTTCTACCAATGATCTCTTATGATATTTGCTTTTATTTCCGGATGGAAAGAATTCTTTGATTGCTTCCCATTGCTCGTCTGTCAAACCACTTTCGTAATGACACCCACAGAATTTCGAAAATCGCAGGGATAAAATTTACTTTACAAATATATAAATTGCATGACAATCCTGCAATACAAGAGCTTTGCTTTCTGTTACAATAAATGTAGTTTGAATCGAAGTTTACATCAACAAAAGGAGGAATTTTTTGTATGAACAAGCAAAAA
>NZ_QSTT01000054.1:576-3117 GCF_003438725.1 Ruminococcus sp. OM06-36AC | reverse complement strand
AGAATGCTATTGATTGGGTTTAATAGCATTAATAGAGCGTCAAATTCCAGTTTGTAAGGGTAACTACATCTATAAAATCAACATCTCCCTCTCATCATAAACACTCACCCCAGAATTACCAAGTCCACAGCGAATCGCACGGTCAAGAGCCATGATCATGGCAACCGCACCGTCAATCTTCTCTGTGGATTTTTCTTTGTCCGGCTTGATGTTTCCGGCAGGGTCACGGCGAATGAAGATATTGTCCATCATCCACCTTAAAACAGGGTGTCCGTTGTGGGCAAGTGTTTGTTCCAAGGTCAGCTTCATCAGTTCTTTGGTCGGTGGTGACATATCTTTGTAGCCTTGCCCGAACTGCACAAGCGTGAAACCCAGTCCCTCCAGATTCTGTGACATCTGCACCGCACCCCAACGGTCAAATGCAATTTCTTTGATATGGAATTTCTGTCCCAGTTCATCAATGAAGTTTTCGATAAAACCATAGTGGACAACATTGCCCTCAGTAGTTTTCAGATAACCTTGCCGTTCCCATACATCATAGGGAACGTGGTCACGTCTTACACGGAGAGGCAATGTTTCTTCCGGCAGCCAGAAGTATGGCAAAATGTAATAATGTTCATCATCTTCAATAGGTGGAAAGACAAGTACAAAAGCTGTAATATCCGTTGTGCTGGAAAGGTCAAGACCACCATAACAAATACGACCTGCAAGCATCTCTTCATCAAATGATACCTTGCATTTATTCCATTTCTCCATCGGCATCCAACGCACCGCCTGTTTTACCCACTGATTCAAACGCAGTTGCCGAAACGCATTTTCCTCGCCCGGCGTTTCTTTTGCAGAGTTACACGCAGCCACCACCTTATCCATGCCGATGGTCTTATCCAGACTTGGATTTGCTTTTTTCCAAACCTTCGGATCAGTCCAGTCCTCGGATTCATCAGCACCATAAATGACCGGATAGAAAGTCGGATCATGTTTTCTGCCTTCCAGAATGTCCTTTGCTTTTTGATGTACTTCATAGCAGATTGAATTTGTATCAGTTCCGGCAGTGGTGATAAGAAAATACAAAGGCTGCATTCTGGCATCACCGGAACCTTTGGTCATAACATCGAACAGCTTTCGGTTCGGCTGCGTATGCAATTCATCAAACACAACCCCGTGGATGTTGAAACCATGCTTGGAGTAGGCTTCTGCCGAAAGCACCTGATAGAAGCTGTTGGTCGGGATGTACACGATACGCTTTTGTGATGTCAGGATCTTCACTCGTTTGGAAAGGGCAGGGCACATTCGCACCATGTCGGCAGCTACATCAAAAACAATGGCAGCCTGTTGGCGGTCGGCAGCACAGCCGTAAACTTCGGCACGTTCTTCACCGTCACCGCAAGTTAATAGCAGAGCAACGGCAGCAGCAAGCTCTGATTTGCCATTTTTCTTCGGAATTTCAATATATGCTGTATTAAACTGACGATAGCCATTCGGTTTCAGAATGCCGAACAAATCACGGATAATCTGTTCCTGCCAGTCCAGCAATTCAAACTTTTTTCCTGCCCATGTGCCTTTGGTATGACCAAGGCATTCGATAAAGGAAACAGCATAATCTGCCGCCTTTTTGTTATACTTGGAATCCTCCGCCATAAAACGGGTCGGTTTAAATCTTGCCATTGTTCTCACCCCCAACAAAAAAGACCTGCCAAAAAGCAAGTCTGCATCATTTATTTTAACGCCCTCAAGGGGCAGTTTTGTAATCGAGATTCTATTCCCATTGTAACCATGTTACCATACAAATTCAAGGATCGCAAGCGGCTAAATGAACAGAAAAAACGCCGAAATTTCTATGGCTTCTTGTGTATCATACACGAATCAAAATCAGGTGTACGACCACCAGAGCCTTTCGGCTCCGGATTGTGGATTTGGTTTTGGAAGAATCAGTTGTACTGTTTCAGCAGGATCGCCAGTGCAGTTTCGGTTTCCTCATCCTCCGGCGGAATATCCATGCCCCGGTCGAAATTGAACACCGTTTTGCCATTCCGCCGCAGGGAGATTTTCGAGGCTCTGCCTTCCTCATATCCAAAAATGGAAGGCTCCTCGTAATGTTTCACCCAGTAGTGAAAAATGCTTGTTCCTACCTGAATTGTTCCTTCTGTCCACATTGTTTTTTCCTCCAGTTTTCGTTGCTTTTGCCTCTTGGCATGATGTATATTACCATAAACCAAAGGAGAAGTCAACGAAATTTCCGGCATATTCTGCACAAAGAGGAAGGCAGAAAATTGTGTATGATACCAACCAAAAAGCAAGCCCCACGTCGCCCTGTGTGGGGCATTTGTAGGAAAGGGAAAACCACTCGGAGAAAACAAAACTACGCCGGACAGGGCAACACAGCGGCTGTACGAGCCGCAGCCCCTTTCGGGGCTTTGGTCTTGGATTGTGGGTTTTGGATTACCGTCCGGTCTGGCACTCCCATTCAAATTCGCAGGCGTTTTCGTACTCCTCATCAAAAAGGGCATCGTCATCGATTTCCTTTTCCGTAAAGTCGATGCT
>NZ_QSTT01000054.1:0-566 GCF_003438725.1 Ruminococcus sp. OM06-36AC | reverse complement strand
AAGTCGATGCTGTCGATTTCCTCAAAGGTCGTTCCGTTTTCCTCGGCATCTGCCTTTGCAAGGCTTTCTGCGTTTTCCTCAACCCATGCGGTGAACTCCTCGTTGTCCATCCTGTCCTCGTTTTCAATCTCCAGTTCGTATTCGTAGTCCGCATCAAACCAGGTGATGACCGCCTTTGTGATTTCGGTTCTTTCGTTCCAGTCCGTTCTGTTTGCCATTGCTCTTGCCTTTGCGATTCCGTATGCTACCATTGTGTTTTTCCTCCATTTTTTTGGTTGTTTTCCCTTTCGGTAACTGTATATTACCATACCTTTCGGCGTATAGCAAGCGGCTAAATGTACAGAACATAAGGCGTTGTTTTTGCTGTATATTTGGTGGATCTGACACTGGATAAACTTGCTTTTCTATGGTAAAATACAGTACAATGGAAAAGGCATCTCCGGAAATCGCAGCCACCAACCAAGCCCCGCACAGTTCGCCTGTGTGGGGCTGGTTTTGACTTTGGGCAGTTTCTCGGCAAGTGCTCTGAAAGCCCACACAGGGCAAACAGGGCGGTTACATGGGGA
>NZ_QSTT01000053.1:0-3123 GCF_003438725.1 Ruminococcus sp. OM06-36AC | reverse complement strand
ACCGCCGAAGCGGTCTGGTGTAGCTGGTAGCAAAAGGCTGTCCCTTTATCTGCAGAACCGGAAAGCGGCATCGCCATCAAGGTTCTTGGTAAGAAAATTTCTCGCTGTGGCGAACTCCTCGCCGACCAGTCCCAGCCGAATCAGCCATGTCCGCATGGCGAATTTCGGGTTTTCCGTTTGCTGTGGTTTCGGGCTGGCGGTTCGCAGTCCCTTTGCCATTTCGGAAAGGGCAAGGCAAAGTTGTATGTAGCTTTTCAGCTGTCCGGCATGAAGTCCGTTTTTCCTGCCGTTGGCAGGCTTGTCGAATTGAAATAACCGGAATTCAATTGTGCCTTTTGTAAAAGTTGCGTGATAGTTCAGCATGTGGTATCGGCTGTCATTGTAGTGCTGATTTCTGCCGTAATTTGCACCGTTCGCCGTATACCAGATGTCTGCGAACTGTGCCATGTTGGTGGGCTTTTTTCGGTTCAGCTGTTCGATGAATTGGGGATTGACCGTTCTGCAATATCGGTTCATTCTGCCTTGGTCGATTTTCAGGGCATCTGCAATCAGTTGTTCGTGGCTCGCCATAAGGTTGGCGAGGTTTCGCAGAGTTTGCGGTGTGTGTCCGTTTGCTCCAATGTGAATGTGTACTCCGGCTCCGATGCCTGCATGGCTGATTGCTCCGGCTTTGCGAAGCTTTCTGACCAGTTCTTGCAAGGTCTCAATGTCGCTGTAGTGAAGAATCGGTGTAACCAGTTCGCACTTTTCGGCATCGCATCCTGCAATGCTGACATCCTTTTGAAATTTCCATTCTCTGCCCTGTGCATCCCATGCTGACCAAGTGCTGTAGCCGTTTCGGCTGGCGGTGTATTCGTATCTGCCTGTGCTGAAATGGTTGGCGGCAAGTCTGGCAGCTCGTCCTCTGGTGATGTGGTTCATCTCAATCTCCACGCCGATGGTCTGCTTTTTCAGGTTTTCAATCTGTCTTTCTGTTTTAGCGTTCATAATGTTTTCCTCCGTAGTTTCGGGCTTTGTCTCGGCTGTCGCCTCGGTCGGTGCTTCTGCTTCGCAGAGGTTGCCACTGGCAACCCGCACCCCTTTCGTTGTACCCATATTAACTCTAAACGGAGGAGATAGCAAGTGGCTAAATGTACAGAAAATGCAGGTAAAAGATTGTGTAGAATACACCCTTGCAATTCTTGCGATTGTATGGTAACATACCGTACAATGGAGGAGGTCTCGCCTTATTTTTTCGCCTCGGATACGGTCTGGAAACTGTCGATTTCGGGAATCAGAGCAAGGGAAGAACCATTCTCCCACCGCATATGAATGCTGCCCGCATCGTCAATGTGCGTGACCTCGCCGACTGTTCCGGAAAGAACCGGATATTTTTCATTTCGCATAGAAATCAGCTGTAATTTCGTTCCGACAGGGTACTTTTTTCGCAGCTGTTCCAGATATGATTCACTCGGAAACTGCATCAGTATCACCAACCTTTCTGAATGCGGAATTGCCAGTGAGATTGCGAAGAATGACTTTTCTTGCTGCCTTGAATTCTGCACCCACCATTCCCAGACGAATCAGGAAACACCGCATGGTGTACTTGGGATTGTCGGAGGTGTCCGGTTTGCGGTTGATGCGGCTCTGGTTCTTGGCAAATTCGCAGAGCATGGAAATGAAGGTGCAGTAGGCATCTGCATCGCCGTCCTGTTCGACCGTGAACCATGGAAATTCCACCTTTTCATCAGCTGAAATAATGTCGAGCGTATTCGCCTGAAAAGCAGCCTGAAAAAGGGCAGCCTTGTTTTCGCAGATCTGCCGGAGATTGCCGAGCGTATGCTCCGTGAAGAAATCGGCTGGCATCTGCACCGTCAAGCCCTTGGATTCCGGTTCTGTGGTGTCCGGAACAGCGTAGCCCTGATTTGCCAGTTCAGCAAGAAGCCGTTCTGTTTCCTTACGGTCGGCTTGGTCACTGATTTCCAGATCACCGGACTTGGTAATGGTGTAGCATTCCCCGATTTGGTAGGCACAGGTGGGCATGAATTGATATATTGCCGGAATGCCGATAATCTTACTGATGGCTTTCACCAGTTCCTTTCGATTTTGACTGTGATAAGTAATGGTCATGTGAAAAACTCCTTTCTTTCGGCGTTTTTGCTTTCGCCATGACACATATTAACTCTGTTTCCCACAGATAGCAACTGTGAGATATGTAGAATGTTTCGGCTGTCATTTGTAACAGATCACAAATCTGCCCAGACAATTCCGGCAAGCACAAAAACAGCTACATTCAGACAGATGCCATTCCCCCAAAGGCGGTACTCTGCTGCATCACGATATGGATCTTGCAGCCATTTCTGTACCATCTTTCGGCTTTTGGGACGGCTCTCCGGTTTTACCGCTTTTCGGTATTCTTCAAAAATAGCTGCCCATCGGTCGATTTCTTCTTCTGTGGGATTTTTCGATGCCAGGTCACTGCACCACTGATCCGGAAATCCCTGCAGTCTTGCACATTCCTGCGGTGTCAGTCTGCGAACCGCATAACCGCTGGAAACGATGCTGGGGTCTTTGTGGTCCCGTGCCAGCAGTGTAGGGGTCGTTTCCCAAAATGCACTGCTGAAATTTCCTGTAGAAGCGGCATACACTGCATGATGGTCGGTAGCATTCAAAGTGAAAGTGACATCTTTGTTGACACCGCCGCCCTGTGGTCCGTTTTGGTCAGACCGACCGATCATTGAACCCTGCAAAGCATAACTTTCCAGAACAGCAATACCGCCTTGGTTTTTTGCTGGTGACTGGTCGCTGGTGTCCAAAGTACGGGCAGTGTCTGCCTCATAAATGCCGCTATGCGGATTACCGGAAAGCATGGCATTGCTGGAAAAGGAACTGATGCCGTATGCTTTCGGCTGAAATACCGTCTGGTCATTGTTGCAGGACAGCGTAGCAGATTTGTTTTCCTGTATCAGACTGCCTTTTCCACCGCCGGCTTTTCCACAGCGAATCTTCAGTGTTTTCGGTGTATCCATCAACAGCGGAACATTTCCGCCGCCTGTTCCGCATCTGGAAGTCAGTGTCTGTACTTTTCCGCTCTCAGAGATCTGAAGCCGGCTGTCAGCAGGATGATTTTCCAGTACACAAGGC
>NZ_QSTT01000052.1:0-3298 GCF_003438725.1 Ruminococcus sp. OM06-36AC | reverse complement strand
GATGACAGCGACTGGTACAGTGCTGAGGTTTATGTTCGTGGTACAAACCTGCTGGCGAAATTCAGCAAGCAGAGCGGCAATGTCAAGACGGATTATCAGTATTATACGCAGAATGCGCATGGCGATGTTGTTGATCTGACGGATGAAGATGGTGCAGTTACAAAATCGTATACTTATGATGCATTTGGCGTAGAGGTTGATCCTAATTCTGGAGATGTAAATGCATTCCGATTCTGCGGAGAGTATTTCGATACAGAAACCGGAACGATCTACCTCAGAGCGAGATACTATCAGGCGTCTATTGGACGGTTTATTTCGAGAGATTCCTATAAAGGTAAAAATACAGATCCGCTTAGTTTAAATTTGTATACATACTGTTATAATAACCCAATTATTTATACAGATCCAAGTGGACATAAGATCTCGGATCTACTTAAACCTATTTTTCCTTCACCGACGCCGACACCGAAAATAATTGATCCCAATTGTGTAAAGGATGTTTATCAAAAAGTAGTAAGACCTACGTGGGAAAAAGCTGAGCCATATGTTAAATCTACTGTCGGGAAAATTATGACAAGCCAAAAACAGGATGTTGATAAAATACAAAACTGGATGACAAAGCATAGTTTTACTTATTCTAAAGGCGGTGTTGCAAATATTAGCCTAGGCAACCTAGGGATTTCTGGATCGTTTTCTAGGACAATTGATTCTCAAGGAAACATTGCAAGGCAATGTACACTTTCAGGATCGGCAGGGGTTTCTGGAGATGCTGGATCTTTTTCAGGTTTCTCTTTAGGAAGTTTTCGTTCAATATCAAATGCACCCTCCTACAAAAATCTTGAAGAATTTGGATTTAGTATAGGCGGTTCTTATCTTGCACCATTACCGAATTGTCCTGTACTTGGAATTGGTGGTGGAAAAGATATTGATATTATACCAAGTGATAAATATCCCTATATTGGAATTACAAGTTCAACATTAATAGGGACACCCGGTTTCGAGGGACATGGAAGTATGGGATTTACAGTGACCACGGATTCTTATAATATTTTTGATGAATATAATGAGTTTTATGAAAGTGTGATGACGTGGGTAAACAATTGATCGCAGTAGCATTAATAGGATTCTTTTTCAATGTGATGATGTGCTCTCCTCTTGTCGCAAATGCCTCTTCGGAAGAAAACGAGTGGCATACGAATTATGTTTACGAACTGGAGGAAATTCCCTTAAGTGAAGTAAGTGATTCCTATATCCAATCCGTACATATTTCTCATGAAGCAGCAGATCGTAAAAATATTCTATCTTATGATGTTTCTTCTGATGGCAGTATTATAGTTACATTAAAAGAGAATACGATTCATGTTTACAATTCAGATCTTTCATTGCGTTATCGTATAGACACTACTTACAATGCAACAATAATTGGGTTCTGGCAGGAAGATGAAGTGATTGTGAAATTTAATCGTGGAAATACTGCTCTTGGTTTAGATGAATATGGTTCAATTGTTTCTGCATATTATTTTGAATATTCGGTCAATAATGCCATTGTCGAAGCACGACTTGAGAAAGAAAGAGAAGAGTCCATTGGTGACTATACCTATTGCTTAGAGAAAAAAACGATGCTAACAAGGATGGACTCGCAAGGTGATGAAGAAGTTGTGTATAAAAACAATCATGCTGCCCGGAATGTTTTGTTATTTTTGTTGAGCGTTGTTACATTCTTATCTATAATGGCGATTATTATTGTTGTAAAAGTCATTCTTCCAACAAAAAGAAGATTAAAGAATATGAATCAAAATTTTTAATGACTTTATATATTTTTTTACTGCTACACTGCAATCGTCTTTAATGTTGATAAATTGGAAACAAAAATCTTTATCAAGTGACAAAAAGGAATTGAAACCCATGAAAGAAGAAAGACATCTAATCACAAAAATCATAACCCAAGACTTCGGAATCTCCATGCACCTGAAAGGCGGTCACTACATCGAAGAAGCTGTCATTTTGGCACTTCAAGATTCAAGCATTTTTGTAATGCAGATGTATCAAACCATAGCAGAAAAGCACAACAAAAGTGCTGCCAGTATCGAACACACCATACGTTATGCCATTGAAATCACCTATGACAAAAACAAATTGAATCACTTTTTTCCTCTGTCTTTCGGGTGCCCTTCCAATTCTGAGGTGCCGCTGAAATTGTCAAGAAAATACGATTGATCAGTAAGAAGTGTACTTCCTTTAAAATTCAACCACCTAAAAAAGGGCAGTTCTGTCCGGCAAACAGCTGGGCAGGACTGCCCTTTCTATTTTTTCAAGCAGCATACAATCCGGCGAAATGACCGGTTTTGTATGCTGCTTTTTTGTTGCTGTGCCTAAGAAATAAAAGTACACAGAATATTTACAAATAAATTTTCCGATTTTGTTCTGCCTGATTCGTCTTAGTAGTTTAAAAGGGGGTGATATACACACTACCTGCAAAACTGCATAAGAAGGGAGGAATCAACAGATTGACTCCCTTTATCGATAAAAGCTGCAGAATAAAAATCTTTGACTGCTTTGTGAAAATTGTAATGCGAAATGAATATCGAGATGCAGCGGCAGAAAAAAAGAGAATCCAAAACCGTGAGGCGAAACCAGACCTAATGAATGTTCCGGAAATAGAAGATGTGTATCCGTCAGAGCATTTCATTTTGGATAACGAGAAGTATCCGTGTTTGATTGCCAGCGACTGGCTTTATGATGCTATGTTGGAACTTCCAAAAGCACAGAGAGAAACGTTGATTTTGGAGTTCTGGTATGGATATGGCGATCAGGAAATCGCAGCGTACTTTCACGTCACGCCTCGCACCATTTACAACTGGAGACAAAAAGCATTTACAGCAATCCGCAAGTATTATGAAAGGAATGGCGATGAAAGAAAATGACCTTACATATGAATTGATCTGTGCCGCAGTAAATGGGGAGAAAACTGCTTTGGAAGAAATTCTCCGCTTTTATGACGATTACATCAATGCATTGGCAACGGTAAAAGGGGAGGATGCACAAGGGAAAACATATCGATATATTGACGAAGATCTAAAAGCCCGAATACAATTGAAGCTGATAAAAGCAATTCCTAAATGGAGAGGAACAAAAAAATGATAGAAACAGATTTATTTGAATTTGCCTATGTGCCGGATTGGTACGGGCAGTTAGAACAATTGGCAGAAATGGCGTTGCCGGAAGCATGGCGATTCCGAAAGCCGCAGACCGAATGTAAAAATACAGATACGCCGATTTTGGAACGGTATCTCCATAT
>NZ_QSTT01000051.1:0-3408 GCF_003438725.1 Ruminococcus sp. OM06-36AC | reverse complement strand
GTGGTGTAAATGGCATTCCAAACGGTCGTAATGACGTTATGAATTGCCTGAAAGACCGTAGAAACCACATTGTAAATGGCATTGAAAATCGTGCTGAAAAAGTTGTAGATCGCCGTAAAAATGGTGGTGAAGAAATCCCGAATCGCCGTAAATACGGTCGTTGCCACCGTCTGAATGGCAGTGACAATGGTGGTGAATGTATTGGAAATGGATGTCCAGGTGTTGACGAAAAAGTCCCGGATTCCGGTAACGATTCCCGTGAAAAAGGAAGCAATGCTGTTCCATGTGTCCACGAAAAATGTTTTGATGGAAGTCCAGACTTCGTTCCAGCTTGTTCCGAACCACCCCAGCACCACATCTGCAATGCCTTTCAGGGTATTCATGATATTGCGGAACGTGTTGACAACGAAATTCCAGATAGACGTAAAAATACCCTTGATGCCGTCCCAGCATTGCTCCCAGTCACCAGTAAACAGACCGATCAGTACATCAAGTGAATTTAAGAGAATATCTGCAAATCCAGAGAAAATATTAGAGATATTCTGAAAGACGCCTTCAAAAATGGGAGCTAACAGATTGCACAGCCCGTTCCACGCTGCTTTCAGCACATCGGTGAAACTCTCAAAGTCGAATCCCAGAGCATTTAGTCGGTCAGTGATGCCCTGTGTCAATCCGGTAAAGGTGCTTTTGATCTGCTCCCAGATGGCGATGATGTTGCTCTTGAATTCGTCATTGGTTTTCCAGAGATGCACAAAGGCAGCCACCAAAGCGGCAACAGCTGCGATAATGGCGAGCAGCGGACCTAATGACACACCCAACGCTCCGGTAATGGCTCCGATGCCACTTTGCACAGCCGAGAAAAGGGCGGGCAGTTTGGATACTGCGGAAAAGACCGTCCCCACACTGGAAATGGTCTTTCCAAGCACCACCAACATTGGACCCAGAGCAGCAGCCACCAGTGCAATTTTTGCAATGGTTTCTTTGGTCTGCGGGTCTAATTGGTTCAGCTTGTCCACCAGTTCCTGAATACGGGAAACAATGGAGCGAATGGTGGGCATCAGGATGTCAGAAAAGGAGATTGCCAACTCTTCCAGCTGGGACTTCAAAATGGTCACTTGTCCGGCAAGGTTATCCTGCATGACAGCTGCCATTTTTTCGGTCGTACCATTGTAGCCGTCTACTGTATCGGAACAGGTGTCAATGGCATTGGACAGCTTTTCAAAGTCCGCTGGGGAACCGTTGATGATCGCCAGCATACCGGACATGGCCTCTTTACCAAACAACGATGCAGCCGCCTGTGCCTGTTCTGCCTCAGAAAGTCCGCCCAATTTCTGTCGGAGTTGTTCCATGAGTTCCCGCAGAGAATACATCTTGCCGGAACTATCCGTCAGAGAAATGCCGTACTGTTCCATGGCAGATGCCACCGTGTCTGTCGGCTTTGCCAGATTGGTAATGGAGGAACGCAGTGCTGTACCAGCCTGTGAGGATTTGATACCGGCGTTTGCCATTAGTCCGATGGCAATGGCAGAGTCTTCAGCAGAGTATCCCAAAGAACCCAGCACCGGAGCGGCATATTTGAAAGTTTCACCCATCATGCTGACGTTGGTATTGGCATTAGAACTTGCGGCCGCCAGAATATCCGCAAAGTGTCCGCTGTCCGAAGCAGACAAACCGAAAGCGGTCAGAGCATCCGTGACAATGTCCGAAGTTGTCGCCAAGTCCTCACCGGAAGCGGCGGCAAGGTTCATAATGCCTTCAATACCGCTGAGCATATCATTGGTTTTCCAACCTGCCATTGCCATATAGTTCATGGCTTCCGCAGCCTCGCTTGCAGAGAATTTTGTTTTGCTGCCCATTTCACGTGCTTTTTCCCGGAGAGCATCCATCTCTGAACCGGTCGCACCCGAAACAGCTGCCACTTTTGACATGGCGGAATCGAAATCCGCACCAGTTTTCACGGCAATGGTTCCCAGAGCCGTGACACCGGCAGTGACCGGCAGCAGCTTTTGTCCCACACCGGAAATTTTGTCCCCGGCGGACTGCAGCGTTTCACCCAGAACGCCCATCTTTTCCAAGGCGGTGTGAGAATTGTTTGCTTCTGTGGTCAGGCGTTTCAGTTCGTTTTCGGTTTCGATGATCTCCCGCTGCAAAGCATCATACTGCTGCTGTGAGATTTCACCATTCGCAAGAGCCGTATTTGCCTGTTCTGCAGCGGTTTTCAGCACTTCCAGCTTTTCCTTGGTAGCAGATACCGCATCTGCCAGCAGCTTGTGTTTTTGGGATAGGAGTTCGGTGTTGGTGGGATCAAGCTTCAGCAGCTTCTGGACATCTTTCAGCTGCGTCTGTGTCCCCTTGATATCCTTGTTGACACCTTCCAGTGCTTTTGACAGCTTGGTGGTATCACCGCCGATTTCTACGGTGATGCCTTTGATTCTATTAGCCATACAATTCTCACCTCCTATCAAAACGCATCAAAGTCACTCTGATCTGCCAGCACATCATAATGACAATCGTCATTCTCCCGTTCGGTGAACATATCATTCACCAGACCAATGGTCAGAAAATCCAAATCGCCCATTGACAAACCAAGCTGAACGCACCGCAACAAAAATAGTGGTGTGGTCATCGGTCGGTCAATCGGGCGATGTTTTTTTTAGACTGGACCTGCGTTTCTACGTTCAAACCCCAGAGATCGATCAGCTGCGGCAAAATCTCATAAATGCTGAATGTGTTGAACTGTTCCAGAAAGTCGTCCGGATTATCAGGAACATTCTCCGGAGCAGCGTGTTTTGCCATGATATAGGCGATGTTCTCAAACACCTCAAGACTTTCAATATCCAGTGCAGAGGATTCCTCTGTATTTTCTCCCACAGACTTTTGCAGTGCCGCAAAGTCCTGATAAATATCTCTGCGGAATTTCAGACGATACAATCTGGGAACTGCTGCACTTGCCTTGAACGGCACATCAATACCGTCAATGGTGATGTTCTTCTGAATTGCCATACTGCACCCTCCTTACGCTTTCACAGATGCTGCGGATGCCTTACCACTCTGTACAGCGGCAGCCAGATTGGGCATATATACCGCCTTATACCAGTTCTCATAAACCTCGGCATCCGTCTTCTCACAGGTTTTAGTTTTTACCAAGCCACTGTTCAACGCCGTTGCGGTCAAAGACAGCGTTTCCGTTTTAACTTCCTTTTCGTCCTCAATGGTGCTGGATTCTGTTGCCGGACGAGAGGCAGAGCAGCAGAACAGACAGTGCCGAATTTTATTCTTATCGCCGCTGAATTCAAACAGCAGGGCAAACTGCGATACTTCTGCGGTATTGGTTTCCGTGAGGACGCCCTTTTCGTCCAGTTTCTCACCGAGAATGTCTGTCGCAAACTCAAGCGGAACCAATGCGAT
>NZ_QSTT01000050.1:1566-3683 GCF_003438725.1 Ruminococcus sp. OM06-36AC | reverse complement strand
TCCATTCTCTGTTCTGTGCATCCCAAGCCGACCAAGTGCTGTAGCCGTTTCGGTGTGCCGTGTCCTTGTAGCGTCCTGTTCCGAAAAAGTCGGCTGCGAGCTTTGCAGCGTTCTTTCTGGTGATGTGGTTCATCTCGATTTCCACGCCAATCGTCTGGGTTTTCAGGTTTGCAATCTGCTGTTCGGTTTTTGCGTTCATTTGATTTTCCTCCGTATTTTCGGGCTTTTTCCCTTTTGTTGTAACCATATTAACTCTAAACGGAGGAGATAGCAAGCGGCTAAATCTACAGAAAATGAGGTCAAAAGATTGTGTAGAATACACCCTTGCAATCCTTGCGATTGTATGGTAACATACCGTACAATGGAGGAGGTTTCGCCTTATTTTTTCGCCTCGGATACGGTCTGGAAACTATCGATTTCGGGAATCAGAGCAAGGGAAGAACCGTTTTCCCACCGCATATGAATGCTGCCCGCATCGTCAATATGCGTGACCTCACCGACTGTTCCGGGAAGAACTGGATATTTTTCATTCCGCATAGAAAGCAGCTGTAATTTTGTTCCGACAGGGTACTTTTTTCGCAGCTGTTCCAGATAAGACTTACTCGGAAACTGCATCAGTATCACCAACCTTTCTGAATGCGGAATTGCCGGACAGATGCCGAAGAATGACCTTTCTTGCCGCCTTGAATTCTGCTCCTACCATTCCCAGACGAATCAGGAAACACCGCATGGTGTACTTGGGATTGTCGGAGGTGTCCGGCTTGCGGTTGATGCGGCTCTGATTCTTGGCAAATTCGCAGAGCATGGAAATGAAAGTGCAGTAGGCATCTGCATCACCGTCCTGTTCGACCATGAACCACGGAAATTCCACCTTTTCATCCGATGGAATGATGTCCAGTGAATCGGTTTGAAAAGCAGTCTGAAAAAGGGCAGCCTTGTTTTCGCAGATCTGCCGGAGATTGCCCAGTGTATGCTCCGTGAAGAAATCAGCTGGCATCTGCACAGTCAAGCCTTTAGATTCCAGTTCTGATGTGTCCGGAACAGCATAGCCCTGATTCTCCAGTTCGGCAAGAAGCCGTTCTGTTTCCTCACGGTCGGCTTGGTCGCTGATTTCCAGATTACCGGACTTGGTAACAGTGTAGCATTCCCCGATTTTGTAGGCACAGGTGGGCATATACTGATATTCTGCTGTTGTTCCAATGATCATGGCTACCGCCCACGCCAGTTTCTTTCGATTTTCTCCTGCAAGATGAAATTCAATTATCATATGTTTTCCTCCCGATTTTCGGTGATTTGCCTTTCGGCAGTACATATGTTAACTCTTTTTTCCACAGATAGCAACTGTGAGATGTGGAGAATGTTTCGGCGGTCATTTGTGAGAATCAGACAGATGCGATTCGTTCTTCTGCTTTTTTGCAATAGACTGGATTTAGTTCAATTCCGATACACTGCCGATGCAGTCGCTTGGCAACTGCACCAGTAGTTCCGCTTCCGAAGAACGGATCAAGAACCACACCATCTTCTGGACAGCCTGCCAAAATACAGGGTTCTACCAACTGCTCCGGAAACATAGCGAAATGTTCTCTCATGCGGTAAGAGTTGGTGCTGATATTCCAGACATCTCGCTTGTTTCGCATGGTTTTTCCCTGCATTCGTTCGTTGTAATCTGTCCCATTGATGCCCTGTTCCGAAAATCTGCCATACTTGTTTCGACCAGAGCGACCACGAGCGTATCGTTTTAGGCTGCTTTCCGCTGCGGGTTCCATAATTGCTGCTGCATTGTAGTAATACCGGCTGGATTTTGCAAACAAGAACAAATGTTCATAAGACTTTGTGGGACGATCTTTTACACTTTCTGGCAGACAGTTGATCTTGTTCCAGATAATGTCCGAACGGAGATACCAACCATCTGCACGAAGGGCAAACGCCAACACCCATGGAATTCCAATCATATCTTTTGGTTTGATAGCATTCCATGTAGTTGGCATAGCAGCCGCAGCACTGTCCGCTGGAATTTGATATGAATGCTTACAATGTGTAGGCTTTCGACCGATTCCTTTTCCGCTTCCGGCATAGCTATCGGCGATGTTCAGCCACAAAGTTCCGTCTGGTCGAAG
>NZ_QSTT01000050.1:0-1556 GCF_003438725.1 Ruminococcus sp. OM06-36AC | reverse complement strand
AAGTTCCGTCTGGTCGAAGCACTCGCCGTACTTCTCGAAATATGGCAGTCAGCTTTTGTATATACTGTTCTGGAGAATCTTCGATTCCAATTTGACCAGCATTGCCGTAATCCCGCAAGCCATAATAAGGTGGGCTTGTGACACACATGGAAACGCTGTCATTTGGAAGTGTTCGCAGTCCTTCCAAGGCATCTGCACGGAGAATTTTAATCATCGGAAAGTTCCACTTCCTTTACCAGTTCAGAGTATGCAATCTGCTTCCCGTCACGGATAACATACACACCATCGGCATTTCCCGTATCTTCCACATACCGGCGAAGAATCACCGAGGCATATTTTTCATCCAGTTCCATGGTGTAGCAGATGCGGTTCATCTGCTCACAAGCCATCAAAGTAGAGCCGCTGCCGCCAAAGGTGTCCATTACCACGCCATTTTCCTGTGTAGAATTTCCGATGGGATAGCCAAGCAAGTCCAGCGGCTTGGAGGTGGGGTGATTGGCATTGCGTTTCGGCTTGTCAAAATGCCAGATGGTCGTCTGCTTGCGGTCGGAATACCAGTGATGCTTGCCATTCTGCATAAAACCATACAGCACAGGTTCGTGCTGCCACTGATAATCCGAGCGTCCCAGCACAAGGCTGTCTTTTACCCAGATGCAGCAGCCTGCAAGATGAAATCCGGCATCAATGAAAGCTTTACGGAAATTCAGCCCTTCGGTATCTGCATGGAATACATAGGCAGAACCGCCTTTTTCCAGATGTTCTGCCATTCGCTGAAAGGAGGACAGCAGAAATGTATAAAACTCCTCGTTCTTCATACTGTCATTCTGTATGCTCAAACCGCTGGCACTCTTAAACGAAACTCCATATGGGGGATCGGTCAGAATGAGATTTGCCTTCGTATCTCCCATGAGAGCAGATACATCTTCCGCAGATGTGGCATCACCGCACATCAGCTTGTGTCTGCCAACTGTCCATATATCGCCACGCTGGACAAAAGCTGCCTTTTCCAAGGCGGCAGACAGGTCAAAATCATCCTCTTTTGCCTCGTCATCTGCATCCGCACCCAGCAGATCTGTCAGTTCCTTTTCATCAAATCCGGTCATGGAAAGGTCGAAGCCGAGTTCCTGCAACTCCTGCATTTCAACGGACAGCAATTCCTCATCCCAGCCAGCATCTAACGCCATCCGGTTGTCAGCAAGAATATATGCTTTCTTCTGTGCTTCCGTCAAATGGTCAACAAATACACAAGGGACTTCTGCAATACCTTCTTTTTTTGCGGCTTCAATTCTGCCGTGACCGGCGAGGACGTTATATGCCTTGTCGATAATGACCGGATTGACAAATCCAAACTCACGCAGAGAAGAGCGAAGTTTCAGGATCTGTTCCTTGTTGTGCGTTCTGGCGTTATTGGCATAGGGTACTAACTTATTGATATCAACAAGCTGAAATTCTGTTGTCGTGGTCATCTGTAATTCCTCCTCTGCTGAATTCTGAGCATACCTTTTCGGGCGGCATCCATATTGCCTTTGACAGCCTGTCCCTTGATTGTGCGATAT
>NZ_QSTT01000005.1:148957-149508 GCF_003438725.1 Ruminococcus sp. OM06-36AC | reverse complement strand
ACAAAAGCTGCATTGTGTTCAGGTGGTATACACCAGCATTTTTTCAAGTGAGGCTTAAATTCGTTTTTTTAAGTATGCGGGAAACAGTCATATGTGAAATAGAATCAATGTAATTCAACTCAACGCATTTTTCTGCAATTAGCCTGACAGACCACCTGCTATACCCTTCCGGAGGATCTCCGCAAGCCATAGCAACGATATGAGCTTCAATATCTCCTGTAACCTTTGCAGGAACAGGTGGTGTTTTACGCTTTTTGCGGTTGATAGTTGCTTCAAGACCGTTATTTACATACGAGGTTCGAACTTTGTGTACGGTAGTAGGCGTAGTATTAAATGCAGATGCAATTTCTGCAACTGTCATATGTTTATTATTTCCTCTGTCTGAAGCGAGAAGTATATTGGCTCTCATAATGGTTCTTGCAGGAGAATTCCCCTTCTTAACAATATCTGTGAGGCACTTACGGTCTACCTCTGTTAACTCAAT
Source organism: Ruminococcus sp. OM06-36AC (assembly GCF_003438725.1). NCBI lineage: Bacteria > Bacillati > Bacillota > Clostridia > Eubacteriales > Oscillospiraceae > Ruminococcus > Ruminococcus sp. OM06-36AC. Next base: position 149,024 of record NZ_QSTT01000005.1, on the reverse strand, counting down.
AATATATTTTATGCTTGGCATAATAAATCTCCTTTTCTGGTGATAAGACTATTATACCACACATTAA
>NZ_QSTT01000005.1:0-148947 GCF_003438725.1 Ruminococcus sp. OM06-36AC | reverse complement strand
GTGATAAGACTATTATACCACACATTAATATTTTATGCAATATTTAAATGTTACAAAGTACTAGAACGGAGAAAAATCACCTCACAAAATTCGCATATCATTATAGTGTCAACACCCCCTAGCGATTTCAAAACAAACCGGCAGACAGTTTTCCCAACTGTCTGCCGGTTTTTGCTTTCGGGTGATACTGCACAAAGCTGTCAGGCGAACTTTGCACGGTGCTGCCTTAGGGCAATACCGCACAAAGAGCGTCTGGCGACTTTGCACGGTATTGCCTTAGAAAATACTCATGAATCCGACTGCTTTTCCCAGTATGCGGATATTGTCCAGTTCTTCTCCCACATAGACCAGCGGAGAGTATGCCGGATTTTCCGGTACCAGCTGTAAGCGTGCGTGCTCTCTGTCGTAGTAGACCCGTTTCAGCGTGGCTTCGTCGTCAATGATTACAGCCGCGATCTCGCCGTTTTCCACCATGGGCTGGCTGCGGATAAACACCGCATCGCCGTCGTAGATCCGTGCCCCGATCATGCTGTCGCCCCGTGCCAGCAGACAGAAGTCCGCAGCAATTTCCGCATCAGCGATCAGAAAGGTCTCCCGATCTTCCTGTGCAAAGATCGGTTCGCCGCAGGCGATCTCACCCAGCAGCGGAAAGCGTTTCAGCTGAATCGGGCGAAGATTGGGATAGTCCTCCCACGAAACAGGCGGTTCTTCGGGGCTGTCATAGCCCAGCAGCCATGCTTCCTTTACGCCGAGAGCCTTCGCCAGCAGCCGCAGCTTGCTCTCCTTCGGGCGGAAAGAGCCGGAACAATACTGGCTCATGGTGGAACGGGAAATGCCGGTTTTGGCACACAAGTCAGACTGCGTCATGTGTTTTTGCTGCATCGCCTGCTGCAGCCGGTTGTGGAATGTTTCCATAGGGGTATACCTCCGTTGTTCTGTTTTTCGGAACAACTGCATTATACCACGCTTTTCGGGAAAAGACAAGGGGATTCGTTAGATTTTTTGAAGAAACCGGACAACTTTTCAAACCGGCGGAAAATCGGCTGCGATTTCTGTAAAATCATAGTTAGCTTATACTAACTATGAAAAACCACATTCTCGTTTCGGGAAACAAAGTTTTTTCAAAGGGGCATGACAAAAAAACAGCGTATTTCCGCGAAAAACTTTGCAAAACATGAGGTGTTTCAAAAGCTGTTGATTTTTTCACAAAGAAATGGTATAATGCAAAATGACATGAAATTTCCCGAATGGTGTCGTGTGACAGAAATTTTACCATTCGGGAATCGACACCGGAGGCTGTTATGCCGCTTGTTCATACAAAATTTGCGATTGTCCCTTGAAAAATCAGGCGGAATATGTTATAATATCATAGATAGTACATCATGTAGTTTTTCTCTGGAAAAGCGACGGCTTTCGGGGAGAATCCTTGATTTTTCTGTCGGGAACTGTCACAGACAGTTTCGCTATGGCGGTGCTGTGCCGTGTTGTACAGCAGATCTTTTTTGTGCCGTGCCGCCGTGAAAATGACGTTCGGACAGGACGGGATCAGGAGCCGCTTTCAGCGGTTCCGACAGCGAAGAAAGGCTGTTTTGTCATAAAAGTATGTTTCCGTGAAAGGGTGCATTGCATCGGCACGGGGATCCGGCTGTGGAACCGCAGAAAGACTGCGGACAAGCAGCCCGAACTGACGGACTGCAGCCGAGGGCAGGACAGTCTTTTTACCGGACACAAAAGCGTTTCTGCCGTACAGCAGAAACAGACACAATCACCATCATCAAAATTTCAAAATAGGAGAGATGAACATGGAGTATCGCATTGAACACGATTCGATGGGCGAAGTAAAGGTGCCCGCCGATAAGTACTGGGCAGCACAGACAGAACGCAGCCACGAGAACTTTCTGATCGGTGTGGGCATTGAAACCATGCCCCGCGAGATCACACACGCTTTCGGTATCCTGAAAAAGGCTGCCGCTATGGCAAACCACAAGCTCCGTCCGGAGCGTATGACAGAGGAGAAGCTTTCTGCAATCTCCACTGCCTGTGACGAAGTGATCTCCGGCAGCCTGAACGAGCATTTTCCGCTGGTTGTATGGCAGACGGGCAGCGGCACACAGTCCAACATGAACGCCAACGAAGTTATCGCAAACCGCGGTAATGAAGTTGCCGGAAAGAAGATCCTGCACCCGAATGACGATGTCAATATGAGTCAGTCTTCTAACGACACATTCCCCACTGCAATGCATATCTCTGCTGTTCTGGCTGTAGAGGATAAGGTACTGCCGGCAATTGACGAATTGGTGGCTACCTTCCGCCGTCTGGAAGAAGAACACAAGGGCATTGTAAAAAGCGGCAGAACCCACCTGCAGGATGCAACACCGATCCAGTTCTCGCAGGAGATCAGCGGCTGGCGTACTTCTCTCGAGCGTGATCGCGAGATGCTCGTTTCTGCGTTGCCGTACCTGAAGACACTGGCACTGGGCGGCACCGCAGTTGGTACCGGTCTGAATGCACCGGAGGGCTTTGACGTAGAAGTTGCCAAGGCAGTTTCTGAACTGACCGGCAAGGACTTCGTCACCGCTTCCAACAAATTCCACGCACTGACCAGCAAGGATGAGATCGTATTTGCACACGGTGCCCTGAAGGCTCTGGCTGCGGATATGATGAAGATCGCCAACGACGTTCGCTGGCTGGCAAGCGGTCCGAGAGATGGTCTGGGTGAAATCACCATTCCGGAAAACGAACCGGGTTCTTCCATCATGCCGGGCAAGGTCAATCCGACACAGTGCGAACAGGCAACGATGGTTGCTGTTCAGGTAATGGGCAACGACGTGGCAGTCGGCATGGCAGCTTCTCAGGGTAACTTTGAGCTGAACGTATTTATGCCGGTTTGTGCGTATAACTTCCTGCAGTCTGCACGTCTGCTGGCAGAGTCCATTGTCTCCTTCAATAAGAACTGTGCAGTGGGCATCTGTGCAAACCGCGAAAAGATGCACCATAACCTGCACAATTCTCTGATGCTGGTAACCGCACTGAACCCCTACATCGGTTATGAGAATGCTGCAAAAACTGCAAAGAAGGCGTTCCATGACAACATCTCGCTGAAGGAAGCCTGCGTAGAGCTGGGATTCCTGACAGCTGAACGGTTCGACGAAGTATTCCATCCCGAGGAGATGGCGTGAACCGTCTGCACTTCGGTGCAAAAAAACAGGAAGGAAAGGTAGTTTTGCTATGACATACAGTTATTTTCCGGGCTGTACACTGAAGACCAAGGCGAAAGACCTCGATCACTATGCTCGGATCTCTGCTGAAGCACTGGGCTTTACTCTGGAAGAACTTCCGGACTGGCAGTGCTGCGGCGGTGTGTATCCAATGGCGAAGAATGAGATCGCAACCAAGCTCTCATCGATTCGTGCACTGGCAAAAGCAAAGGAACTGGGACAGCCTCTGGTTACCCTTTGTTCTGCCTGTCATAATGTCATCAAGCAGGTCAACCATGATATGCAGACCGATGACAACATTGTTCTGAAAGCAAACAATTATCTGAAGCTGGCAGAGCCGTATCAGGGCGAAACCGAAGTTCTGCATTATCTGGAAGTACTGCGGGACAAGGTCGGCTTCGATGAACTGAAAAAGAAAGTGGTAAATCCGCTGAAGGGCAAGAAGATCGCCGCATATTACGGATGTCTTCTGCTCCGTCCGGGAAAGACCATGCAGATGGATAATCCGGAGAATCCGAAGATTCTGGAAGACTTTATCCGTGCAATTGGTGCAACACCGGTACTGTATCCGATGCGGAACGAATGCTGCGGCGGCTATCTGACACTGGACGAAAAGTCTGTGGCAGAATCCAGAAGCAACAAGGTGATGACCAGTGCCAAGGACCACGGTGCAGAAATGGTGATCACCGCATGTCCGCTTTGTCTGTACAACCTCCAGAAGAATTCCGGCGTTTCGGATCTGCCGGTCGTATACTTTACCGAGCTGCTGGCGGAAGCACTCGGTCTGAAATAAGGAGGAACGAAAATGGCAGATTTGAAAGAACTCGTTCTGACGACCAGCGGCGTGAATCCGCTGAAGTGTATGCGTTGCGGAAAGTGCAGCGGTACCTGTCCGTCTTATGATGCAATGGAATATCATCCGCATCAGTTTGTATATATGGTGGAAAAAGGTGACATCGAAAAGCTGATGGCATCGAAGTCCATTTATACATGCCTGTCCTGCTTTGCCTGCGTAGAACGCTGCCCGCGTGACGTGGAACCGGCAAAACTGGTGGAAGCAGTCAGACTGGCGGTAATCCGTCAGCAGGGACAGAATCACCTGAAATCGGAGCAGATTCCCGAAATGCTGGACGACGATTTGCCGCAGCAGGCAATCGTCAGTGCATTCCGGAAATACAGCAAATAAGGAGGCATAAAAATGCGGAGAATAGGTGTTTTTGTATGCCACTGCGGTACGAACATTGCGGCGACCGTCGACGTAAAAACTGTTGCTGAAACTCTTGGAAAAGAGCCGGCAGTCGTTTATGCGACCGACTATCCCTATATGTGCTCAGAGGCAGGCCAAAACATAATCAAAGATGCGATCAAGGAGTATCAGCTGGAGGGCGTTGTTGTATGTTCATGTTCGCCCCGTATGCATGAGGCAACTTTCCGTAAGACTGTTGCAGCAGCAGGTCTGAACCCCTACATGCTGGAAGTCGCAAATATTCGTGAACAGTGCTCGTGGATCCACAAGGATATTCCGGAGGCAACCGCAAAGGCAATCGTCCTCGGACGTGCAGCAATTGCAAAGGTTCTGCTGAATACCCCGCTGATCGCCGGCGAAAGTCCGGTAACCAAGCGTGCTCTGGTCATCGGCGGCGGTATCGCAGGTATCCAGACTGCTCTGGATATTGCAGAAGCCGGCTATCCGGTAGACATCGTCGAAAAGGAACCGACCATCGGCGGTAAGATGACACAGATCGATAAGACATTCCCGACACTGGACTGCTCGTCCTGTATCCTGACACCGAAAATGGTAGAATGTGCACAGAACGACAAGATCACGATCTACTCCTACAGTGAAGTAGAAGCAGTGACCGGTTTCGTGGGCAACTTCAGCGTCAAGATTCGCCGTAAGGCTCGTTTTGTCGATGAGGATAAGTGTACCGGCTGCGGTGCATGTACGGAAAAGTGTCCGGTAAAGAACATTCCGGACGCTTACAATCTGGGACTGAGCAACCGTCACGCTGCATATATCCCGTTTGCACAGGCAATCCCGAACGTTGCTGTTCTGGACTCCACACGCTGCATCAAGCTCACCAAGGGCAAGTGCGGTCTGTGTTCGACAGTTTGCTCTGCCGGTGCGATCGACTACGAGCAGAAGGAAACTTTCGTAGAAGAAAAGTACGGTGCAATCGTTGCCGCTACCGGTTACAATCCGATCAACATTGACGGCTATGACGAATTCGCATATTCCCAGAGCAAGGACGTTGTCACTTCTCTGGAATTCGAGCGGATCCTGAAGGCAGACGGTCCGACAGAAGGTCATTTGCAGCGTCTGTCCGACGGCAAGCAGCCGAAGACACTGGTATTCGTACAGTGCGTCGGCAGCCGTGAATCCGGTTCTCAGCATGGCTGCGGTAAGGAATACTGCTCCAAGATCTGCTGTATGTATACCGCAAAGCATGCAATGCTGTGCCGCGAAAAATATCCGGATACCGATGTCTATGTATTCTACATCGACGTTCGTACACCGGGCAAGAACTATGATGAGTTCTATCGCCGTGCCGTAGAACAGTATGGCGTACATTATATTAAGGGTATGGTCGGCAAGGTTGCTCCGCAGTCTGACGGCACACTGGATGTTCAGGCTTCTGACCTGATCTCCAACGAACAGCTGCACATCAAGGCAGATATGGTCGTTCTGGCTGCTGCAATCGAAGCAGACAAGAGTGCCCGTCCGCTGGCAACCATGCTGACTGCAAGCATGGATACCAACGACTTCTTCACAGAAGCTCACGCAAAGCTGCGTCCGGTAGAATCCCCGACAGCCGGTGTATTCCTTTCCGGTGTTTGTCAGGGACCGAAGGATATTCCGGAAACCGTTGCACAGGCTGGTGCCGCTGCTTCTAAGGTTATCGGTCTGCTGGCAAAGGACAAGCTGTCCTGCAACCCGTGCGTATCCCATTCGGATCCCATGAAGTGCAATGGCTGCTCGTCTTGTGCAAATGTCTGCCCGTACGGTGCAATTACTTATGAGGAGAAGGACTTCAGCCGCCGTCAGGACGGCTCGATGATTCGCCGCGTAGCAGTTGTCAATGAGGCAGTATGTCAGGGCTGCGGTGCTTGTACCGTTGCATGCCCGTCCGGTGCAATGGATCTGAAGGGCTTCGCAACCGGTCAGATTATGGCGGAGGTAGATGCAATATGCAAGTAAATCAGGAATTTAAACCGAAAATCGTCGCATTCTGCTGTAACTGGTGTTCTTATGCAGGTGCGGACCTTGCGGGTACAAACCGTTCAAATTATCCGGCAGATGTCAAGATCATTCGTGTACCTTGCTCCTGCCGTGTCAATCCACTCTTTATTCTGCGTGCATTCCAGCGTGGTGCAGACGGCGTGATCCTCTGCGGCTGTCACCCGGGTGACTGCCACTATACCACTGGTAACTACTATGCCCGCCGCAGAATGACACTGCTGTTCTCGATGCTGGATTATCTGGGTATCGAGAAAGAGCGTACCCGTGTAGAATGGGTATCCGCCGCAGAAGGTGCAAAGTTCGCTGCAACCATGAATGAGTTTGTAGAAACTGTCACTGCACTGGGCGAGAACAAAAGACTGGAGGATCTGAGATGCAAAGCGAAATGATGAAAAGAGCCTCCGAGCTGTTGGCAGACGGTACAGTTGTTCGTGTGCTGGGCTGGAAAAACGGTGAGTTTGTCTATGATCCCACACCGGCTGTGTTCGATTCTGCAGAAGCTTTGGAAAAGGATTTTGTATATCACGATTTCTGCGGCAGCAATCTGTCGAAGTATCTGATCAAACTGTCTAAGCTGGAGGGCAAGACACTGGTTTTCCTGAAGCCGTGTGATTCCTATAGCTTCAACCAGCTGCTGACAGAACACCGCATCAAGCGGGAAAACGTTTACATCATCGGCGTTCCCTGTGACGGCAAGCTGGATCCGGATAAGGTACGTGAAGCCGGTGCGGAAGGCATTCTGGGTATCACCACTGACGGTGACACCGTAAAGGCGGAAACCATGTACGGTGAAGTTTCTGTCAGCAAGAAGGACTGCCTGCTGGAACGCTGCGAAGTCTGCAAGAGCCACAAGGTTGTTGTCTACGATGAGATGCTGGGCGAAAACGGTGAGGAAAATCCGGAGTCCGGTCGTTTCGATATGGTCGCAAAGCTGGAGGCTATGACACCGGAAGAAAGATTCGCATTCTGGCGTGGGGAACTGTCCCGCTGCATTCGCTGCAACGCCTGCCGCAACATCTGTCCGGCATGTAGCTGCGAACAGTGCGTCTTTGACAATCCGGCATCTGGTGTTTCCCAGAAGGCAGCAGCAGACTCCTTCGAAGAAAACATGTTCCACATTATTCGTGCATTCCACGTAGCAGGTCGCTGTACCGACTGCGGTGAGTGCTCCAGAGTATGTCCGCAGCACATTCCGCTGCACCTGCTGAACCGGAAGTTCATCAAGGATATTAACACCTATTATGGTGAATATCAGGCTGGTGCAGAGGAAGGCAGCCGTGCACCGCTGGTGAACTTCACCAAGGAAGACTGCGAGCCGAATGTGGTTTATAAAGGAGGCAGCAAGTGATGAAAAAAGTATCTCGAGAAAATCTGGACGCTTTGTTCGCTGCCATCGCAGAAGCAAAGAAACTCTATCTGCCGGTTGCTGACGGCACCGATGAAAAACGCGGTGCAAAGTACAGCGTCTGGACACCGGAAGCAAAGTATGCTGCAGAGGCAGTCAACACTGTCCGCAGTGCCAAGGACTTTTTCTTCCCGCAGGTAGAAAACATGGTCAACTTCAAGGTCAACGGCAAGAAGATCGAAGTCGATGATATTCGTACTGAGTGCGAGGACTTCGTGATCTTCGGCGTGCGTGCCTGTGATGCGGCAAGCTTCAAGATCCTGGACAGCGTGTATCTGTCGGAACCGGTAGATACCTACTATCAGAACCGTCGGGAACACGGCGTGGTAATGACCATGTCCTGCAGCAAGCCCAGTGAAACCTGCTTCTGCTCGGTATTCGGTATCGATGCCGCAGAACCGGCTGGTGATGTCAGCTGCTGGCTGACAGATAATGCAGTGCTGATGCAGGCAAACACCGAAAAGGGTGAGGCTCTGCTGGCTTCTCTGCCGATGCTGGAAGATGCCGCAGACGATGCTGCGGAAGAATCCAAGGCAAAGACCAAGGCAATTCTGGAAAAGCTGCCGCTGAAGAACCTCTCTACCGACTCCTTTGGCGGAGATAAGCTGATGGAACTGTTCAGTTCCGATAAGTGGGCAAGCCTGTCAGAAGCATGTCTGGGCTGCGGCACCTGTACTTTCGTGTGCCCGACCTGTCAGTGCTATGACATTCGCGACTATGACACCGGTCACGGCGTACAGCGGTTCCGCTGCTGGGACAGCTGTATGTACTCTGACTTTACCAAGACAGCCGGCGGTCAGCCGCGTCCCACACAGCTGGAGCGTTTCCGTCAGCGGTTCATGCATAAGCTGGTTTACTATCCGGCAAACAACGACGGCGTATTTGGCTGCGTTGGCTGCGGTCGCTGCATGAAGAGCTGCCCGATTTCCATGAACATTGTAAAGGTCATGAAGACTTTAGGGGAGGGTAACGCATGAAACAAGAAGCATTGATTCCGAAGGTCGGCGTGGTAACTGACATTCGTCAGGATACTCCCGATGTCAAGACATTCCGCGTGGTCGGTCTGGACGGAAACAAACTGTTCGAGCATATGCCCGGTCAGTGTGCGATGGTTTCCATTCCGGGCATTGGCGAAGGTATGTTCTCCATTACATCTTCTCCGACAAACAAGGAATTCATGGAATTTTCGATCAAGAAGTGCGGCTGTCTGACAAGCTGGCTGCACATGATGGACGTTGGACAGGAAGTCACCGTCAGAGGTCCGCTGGGAAAGAACTTTCCGGTGGAAACCGTTCCGACACCGGAAAACGGCAACTATGGTCTGAAGGGAAAGGACCTGCTGTTTATCGCCGGCGGTATCGGTCTGGCTCCGCTGCGTTCCGTCATCAACTATTGCCGTGACAAAAAGCGTGAGAATCCTGACGCTTATGGTTCTCTGCATATCATTTATGGCTCCCGTTCCAAGGACGATCTGGTAGACTATCAGGAAATTCTGGACGAATGGAGTCAGGACTGCAAGGTGGATCTGACCATCGACCGTGAACAGGAGGGCTGGGACGGTCACGTTGGCTTTATTCCGAACTATGTCAAGGAACTGAAGCCGGACCTGAACCGTACTGTTCTGATCTGCGGACCTCCGATCATGATCAAGTTCACACTGGACGGTCTGAAAGAACTGGGCTTCCAAGAAGAACAGGTCTATACCACAATGGAACTGCGTATGAAATGCGGTATCGGCAAGTGCGGACGCTGCAATATCGGTGACAAGTACGTCTGCAAGGACGGTCCGGTATTCCGCTTTGATGAGCTGTCCGAACTGCCGAACGAATATTAATGGTAAAGGAGAATTCACATGGAACAGATGGTTAATGTGTTCGTGATGGGCAAGAAGTATGAGGTTCCTGCCAGTCTGACCATCATGAAGGCTTTGGAATACGCTGGCTATAAACTGGTTCGCGGCTGCGGCTGCCGAAATGGTTTCTGCGGTGCCTGTGCAACAATTTACCGGATCAAGGGTGACAGAGAACTGCACACCTGTCTGGCATGCTCCACACAGGTGGTAGAAGGCATGTACATCACACAGCTGCCGTTCTTCCCGCTGATCAAGGAGATCTATGACATCAACGAGGTTCGTCCGGACGAAACCGTAATGATGAAGAACTATCCGGAAATCTATTCCTGCATCGGCTGTAACGCTTGTACCAATGCTTGTACACAGGGTCTGAACGTTATGCAGTATATCGCATATGCACAGCGTGCGGAATATGCAAAGTGTGCAGAAGAATCTTTCGACTGCGTTATGTGCGGCGTATGTTCTTCCCGCTGTCCGGCTGGTATCTCGCACCCGCAGGTTGCAATGCTGGCTCGCCGCCTGAACGGTAAGTACATTGAACCGAAATGTCAGCATCTGGCAGATCGTGTCAAGGAAATCGAAGAAGGCAAGTGCGAAGAAGCAATCCGTGCAAATATGGCACTGAGCGATGCGGAGATTCGTGAAAAGTACAACAATCGTGAGATTGAAAAGTAAGGAGGTGCGGTATCATGTATACGGAAGAAATGCTGGAATCCATTAAGAAGGTAGAAGCAAAGCGTGCAGAAAATGCTGCAATGGAACCGAAAAGAATGACCGCAGAGGAAAAGGATCAGGTTCTGAAAGAAAACCACCCGGACTATCGCGAAGATCAGTTCGACGTGCTGACTGTTGGTCCGAACAAGGGCGAAAAGGCTCCGAAGGAACTGGTAAAAATGCTCCAGTCTGACAGCCGCCTGAAGGACAACCTGCCGGATCTTTCCTGTCCGGATTATGAAACCGACGTGCTCATCATCGGCGGCGGCGGTGCTGGTGCATCTGCTGCGATCGAAGCGGACAATGCCGGCGAAAAGGTTATGATCGTAACCAAGCTGCGTATCGGTGATGCAAACACCATGATGGCAGAAGGCGGCATTCAGGCTGCGGATAAGCCGAACGATTCTCCGGCACAGCACTTCCTTGACTGCTACGGCGGTGGTCACTTTGCTGCGGACAAGGAACTGGTTTATAAGCTGGTTACCGAGGCTCCGGAGGGCATTGAATGGCTGCAGGATCTGGGCGTTGAGTTCGATAAGGACGCAGAAGGCAACATGATCACCACCCACGGCGGCGGTACTTCCCGTAAGAGAATGCACGCTGCGAAGGACTACTCCGGTGCAGAGATCATGCGTACCCTGCGTGACGAAGTGCTGAACCGTAAGATTCCGGTAGTGGATTTCACTTCTGCAATCGAACTGATCATGGACGACAAGGGTCACTGTGCCGGTGCCGTTCTGATGAACATGGAAACCGGCGAGATCCTGATCGCCAAGGCAAAGGTTGTTATCATTGCTACCGGCGGTGCAGGCAGAATGCACTATCAGGGCTTCCCGACTTCCAACCACTACGGTGCAACCGCAGACGGTCTGGTGCTGGCTTATCGTGTGGGTGCTCCGCTGCGTGAGCAGTACACCCTGCAGTATCACCCGACCGGTGCTGCATTCCCGGAACAGATCTTCGGCGCACTGGTTACCGAAAAGGTTCGTTCTCTGGGTGCAAAGCTGGTAAACGTAGACGGCGAAGTCTTCATGAACCCGCTGGAAACTCGTGACGTTACCGCATCTACCGTTATTCGTGAATGCCGCCGCGGCAAGCAGGTAGACACTCCGACCGGTGGTCAGGGTGTATGGCTGGACGCTCCGATGATCGACATTATTCACGGCGAAGGCACGATCGAAAAGCGGATTCCGGCAATGCTGAGAATGTTCCTGAAGTATGGCATCGACATTCGGAAGCAGCCGATGCTGATCTATCCGACTCTGCACTACCAGAACGGTGGTGTCAAGGTTGGCACAGACAGCCAGACCTGCGTAGAAAACCTGTTCGTTGCCGGCGAAGCTGCTGGTGGTGTACACGGTGAAAACAGACTGATGGGTAACTCTCTGCTGGACGTTATCGTATTCGGTCGTAACGCTGGTAAGTACGCTGCTGCAAAGGCAAAGACTGTTGAAGTCGGCAAGCTGACTCTGGATCACGTTGCAAAGTTCGAAAAGGAACTGGCTGACGCTGGTATCCAGCCGGACGAAGTTTCTCCGAAGCTGCTTCCGGATTATACCCGCAAGGTAAACGACTAAAAACGTCTGTCACAGACAGCAATATCATATAGAAAGAGCCGATGATGCGGAAGCGTGTCATCGGCTCTTTTGTGAACTTTTTTCTTTTTACTTGACAAGATTCATGAAGTTGGGTATAATATAAGAGTAAAAGAGAGTAGCTGGCAGGAGATTCTCCTGTTTATGCGGCGTCAGTACGGTCGTTTGAGAAAATGACCCGCTTCATATCTAAACGGCAAGACTTTTACGGAGCACGTTTGACAGGAAAGCTGTCGGTTCCGTAAGGTCTTGCCGTTTTTTCTGTCCGTGCCTGTCCGACCCGCATGCTACAAAGGAAAGGAATGTTGTACATGAACGAACATTATCGGCAGAAACCGGAAGAACTCTGTCAGGAGTTAGGCACATGTCCAGAGGGACTATCGTCGGAAACTGCGGCGAAACATCTGGAACAGTATGGGAAAAATGCCATTGCAGAGGCGAAAAAAAAGCCGACGTGGCTGATTTTTCTGGAACAGTTCAAGGATTTTCTGGTCATTATTCTGATCATCGCCGCCCTGATCTCTGCATTTACCGGCGATCTGGAAAGCTTCATTGTCATTATCGCCGTAATCACCATGAATGCGATTCTGGGAACGGTGCAGACTGTCAAGGCGGAAAAGTCGCTCTCCAATCTGAAAAAGCTGTCGTCGCCTACGGCAAAGGTGCTCCGTGACGGACAGACAGCAATCCTGCCGGCAGAGGAGATCACTGTTGGTGACGTAGTCCTGCTGGAAGCCGGCGACCAGATCCCCGCGGACGGCAGACTGATCGACTGTGCATCACTTCAGACAAACGAAAGTGCCCTCACCGGCGAAAGCACCAATGTGGAAAAATCTCTGGACACCATTACAGATGAAGTGCCGCTGGCAGACCGGAAGAATATGGTGTATTCCGGTGGATTTGTCACCTACGGACGCGGTGCGTACGTGGTTACAGAAGTGGGCATGCAGACCGAAGTGGGAAAGATCGCTTCCCTGATCCAGAACGCAGAGGCTCGGAAAACCCCGCTGCAAATCACACTGGACCAGTTCGGCAAGCGGCTTTCTATCGGTATCATGATCGTCTGTGCACTGGTGTTCGTGCTGAGCATGATTCGCGTTGATGTGATCAATTTCAGTGCAGTTATGGATTCCCTGATGTTTGCCATTGCTCTGGCAGTTGCAGCGATTCCGGAGGCGTTGAGTTCCATTGTCACAATCGTGCTGTCGTTTGGTACTCAGAAGATGTCGCAGGAACACGCCATTATGCGAAAGCTACAGGCAGTCGAGGGACTGGGTTCTGTTTCCGTCATTTGTTCGGATAAAACCGGTACCCTGACACAGAACAAGATGACCGTCCGGAAAATCGTGGTGCAGGATCATATTATTGCCGCCGAAGATGTCAGTCCGGAAAATTCGGAGGAACAGGAACTGATTCTGGCTTCCGTGCTGTGCAGTGATGCCACATGTCAGGATGGCACCGAGATCGGTGACCCGACGGAAACGGCTCTGGTGCGGTTTGCCCAGAACTGCGGGCTGTCCGATGAGAAAATGCGTGGGGAACATGCCCGCATCAGCGAGATTCCCTTTGACTCCGACCGCAAGCTGATGTCTACCCTGAACCAGCACGGTGATGTGCGGAAAATGTACACCAAGGGTGCAACAGACGTGCTGCTGAACCGCATGACATGTTCTGATGCAGAGAAGCAGGAAATTGTGGAACAGGTGGAAGAATTGTCGAAACAAGGTCTGCGTGTACTCTGTTTTGCGTCAAAGCCGTTTTCCGGTGATACGCTGAGCGTTGAGGACGAAAACGACCTGACCTATCTGGGACTGATTGCCGAAATGGACCCGCCCCGTGAGGAATCCAAACAGGCAGTTGCAGAGTGCAGATCTGCCGGAATCAAGCCGGTAATGATCACCGGTGACCACATTGTCACCGCCTCGGCGATCGCCAAGGAGATCGGCATTCTGGAAAAGCCGGAAGAAGCTGTAGAGGGTGCGGCACTGGACGCTTACACTGACGAGCAGCTGGTGGACTTTGTGGCAGACAAATCGGTTTATGCCCGTGTGACACCGGAGCATAAGATTCGCATTGTCCGTGCATGGCAGAAGCGTGGCAATATCGTTGCCATGACCGGTGACGGTGTTAACGATGCACCGGCACTGAAACAGGCTGATGTAGGCGTGGCAATGGGCATCACCGGTACAGAGGTTTCCAAGGACGCTGCGGCAATGATTCTGACGGACGACAATTTCGCCACCATTGTCAAGGCAGTGAAGAATGGCAGAAATATCTACGAGAACATCAAGAAGGCAATTCTGTTCCTGCTGTCCGGCAATCTGGCGGGTATCATTACAGTGCTGTTCTGCTCGCTGGCAGGGCTGCCGGTGCCTTTTGCTCCGATCCACCTGCTGTTTATCAATCTGCTGACAGACTCTCTGCCGGCAATTGCACTGGGACTGGAACCCCATTCCGATGACGTGATGAAGAGAAAGCCTCGTCCGGCGAATGAGTCGATCCTTACCAAGGACTTTCTGGCAAAGGTGGGCTATTCCGGCGTGATTATCAGCATTGCCACCATTGGTGCGTTCCTGCTGGGCTATTTCTATCAGGGAGCACACAATGCCGGTGCAGCTATGACCATGGCATTTGCCACACTGTGCATGGCACGTCTGTTCCACGGTTTCAGCTGCAAGGCAGAGAAGCCGGTGATCTTTTCCAAGCGTCTGTGGAATAATCCGTTTGCGATTCTGGCGTTTGCGGCAGGCATGGTGCTCATTAATGCTGTGCTGTGGATTCCGGCACTGCATGGATTGTTCCAGATCGAAAACGGCATGTCCGGTGTGCTGATCGGTGCAATTTATGGTTTCAGCTTTGGCTCTATGATTCTGGTACAGATCGTAAAGGCGATTGTTGCAGCTGTAAAGAAATCCAAGTAAAGGCAGCATTGCACAAGCTTTGTGCGGTATTGCCCTAAAAAATCCTGTATCCTACAGACAGAAAAGAATCCCTGTTCCGGTATGATCCGGAGCAGGGATTTTTGTTCCGTGTTTCCTTTATTCCGTGTTTTCCAAGGCATTCAAAAACGTCAGGCTTCGCCCTAAGATGCCGTTGAGGTAGGCGATCAGTACGCCGTAATTGGTGTAGGGAATGCCCTGTGCAGCGGCTCTCGCGGCACGGGTTTCCATTTCCCGCTGGTTCAGCATACAGCCGCCGCAGTGCACCACAAGGCGGTAGGGCGTGAGGTCTTCCGGAAAGCTGTTGCCGGAGGAAAACGAAAATGAAAATTGCTTGCCGGTGTGTGCAGTGATCCAGCGGGGCAGTTTTACTGTGCCGATGTCGTTGCACTGGCGGTGGTGGGTGCAGCCCTCAGAAATGAGGATCCGGCTGTTTTCCGGAAGGGTTTCCAGAGTCTGTGCTGCCTGCATTGCCGGAGCGAGAACGCCCTTATAGCGGGCGAACAAAATGGAAAACGATGTCAGCAAGATCTCCTCCGGCACCAGTGATTTGACCTGCCCGAACGCCTGACTGTCAGTAACCACCAGCCGCGGCGGCTGTTTCAGCAGGGAAAGGGTGTGAGCTAGCTGTTCCGGCTGTGTCACCAGACAGACGGCAGTCTGATCCAGAATCTCCCGAATTGCCTGTACCTGCGGCAAAATCATACGCCCTTTCGGAGCTGATTCGTCAATGGGAGTGACCAGAAGCACCACGTCCTCCGGTCGGAGCAGGCTGCCGAACAGACTGGACGGCGGTTGCTTTTCGGCATGCTGCTGGTAGAGTTTTCCCAGCTGTTCCTTGAGCATCTGGATACCCTGTCCGGTTCTGGCACTGACAGCAATGCCGGTTTCCGGAACGCTGTCTGCGATGTCGCATTTGTTCCACACCTGCAACACCGGAATCTGCTGTTGTTCCAGTTGCTGCAAAATGGTATGGTCTGCTTCAGTCATGCCGGTGGAGGCATCGATTACCAGCACAGCCAGATCTGTGTGGG
Organism: Ruminococcus sp. OM06-36AC; assembly: GCF_003438725.1. Lineage (NCBI taxonomy): Bacteria > Bacillati > Bacillota > Clostridia > Eubacteriales > Oscillospiraceae > Ruminococcus > Ruminococcus sp. OM06-36AC. The sequence continues at coordinate 132,949 of NZ_QSTT01000005.1, read as the reverse complement.
AAAATGCCCGCTTTGCCTGTTGTACCCGCAGTTCTCCCAGTGTGCCGGTGTCGTCCAGACCGGGGGTGTCGATCAGCACAACTGCTCCGATCGGCAACAGTTCCATTGCTTTTTCCACGGTGTCTGTGGTGGTGCCACAGACAGGGGAAACCACAGAGATCGTCTGTCCGGCAACGGCGTTGATCAGGCTGGACTTACCGGCATTCCGCCGCCCGAAAAAGCCAATGTGTACCCGATTGGCACGGGGTGTCTGGTTGCGGTTCTGTTCCATAAGCGTTTCTCCTTAAAACCGGAAATCTCTTGCCCCTTGCAGAATTTCACGCAGATAGGTTTCGGTTTTGGCACGGACGTTTTCGTTGGGAATTTCCAGAAGCTGCCGCTTCAGCACTTCCTGCCCCAGTGCTCTGGTTTCCGGCGAAGCATAGTCCGCCAGAAATTCCTGTAGGGTAATGAGAGCGTTGGGGTGGCAGCAGTTCTGGATCTGTCCGCTTTTGCAGAGTGCCATGAACCGGTCGCCGGTGCGTCCGGCACGATAACAGGCGGTACAGAAACTGGGGATATAGTCCATTTCCATGAGCCACCGCACCACTTCGTCCAGCGAACGCCGGTCGCTGACATCAAACTGTGCGGAATTGTCGTCAGGCGTTTCCGGTATATCGTAGCCGCCGACGCTGGTACGGGAGCCACCGCTGATCTGGGAAATGCCCAGCGGAAGCAGCCGTTCCCGTACTGCCTGACTTTCTCGTGTGGAAATGATCATGCCGGTGTAGGGGACAGAAATGCGAATGAGGGCACAGATCTTGGCGAAAATATCGTCGCTGATGCCGTTGTCGAAATCGTCGGGGTTGATGTCCTCTGCCTTTTTGATGCGGGGAATGCTGATGGTGTGAGGACCAACGCCGTGGACAGCTTCCAGATGCTCTGCGTGCATGAGAAGCCCTACCAACTCGTAGGGATAATTTTCCAGCCCGAACAACACGCCCAGTCCCACATCATCAATGCCGCCAGCCATAGCACGGTCCATGGCTTCGGTGTGGTAGTCGTAATTGTGCTTCGGACCGGTGGGGTGAAGCTTTTCATAGCTTTCCTTGTGATAGGTTTCCTGAAAGAGGATATACGTTCCGATGCCGGCTTCTTTCAGCATGTGGTATTCTTCTTCCGTGGTGGCGGCGATGTTGACATTCACCCGCCGGATCGCTCCGTTTTTGTGGTGAATGTGATAAATGGTGTCGATGCATTCCAGAATGTAAGAGATCGGGTTGTGCAGCGGGTCTTCGCCGGCTTCAATGGCAAGCCGCTTGTGTCCCATGTCCTGCAACGCCGTGACCTCCCGAACAATGTCCTCCTGCGACAGCTTTTTGCGGGAGATGTGCTTGTTCTTGGCGTGATAGGGGCAGTAGGTACATCCGTTGATGCAGTAGTTGGACAGATACAGCGGGGCAAAAATGACAATACGGCTGCCATAGAAATCCAGCTTGATCTGCCTTGCCAGACGATTCATCTGCTCTGTCACAGCATCATCTTCACAGAGCAGCAGCACCGCCGCCTCCCGATGATTCAGCCCCTTTCGCCGTGCCGCCTTTGCCAGAATTTCTGACAGCAGGGAAGTGTCGTTTTTGTGTGCTCTGGCGTATTCCAGCGTGTCCAGGATCTCTGCATGGTTGATAAATTCTTCCGCCCGAAGGGATTGCGGATTATACAATATGATCGCCGTCCTTTTCTCGTTTTGGCAGTGAATAGCTGCCGGCTACTCTGTTGCTTTACCTGTTAAGGAAAACACTGCATAAAGCTTGTGCGTAAGATGCGTCGTCAGATTTTTCGGCAGATTGCCCAGAAATTCCGCAGGCAGACTGTATGTCTGGCAAGGGATTTCTGGGCAATATGACGGAAAATCTGCAAGCAGATTGCGTGCAAAGCCGTCAGGCGGGCTTTATGCAGTGTTTTCTTAATAATTATAACACCTTCGATTTGCCTTGTCAATTCGACTACGGAAAAATGCCCAGTCCAAAAAACTTTTCCAGAAACCGTTTTGTGACTATTGACAAATTTTCGGAAAGGGTGTATAATTGTTCTATGAAATTCAGCGGCTGTTTTGTGCAATACTGCCGCTGCAGGTTGAGTGATAAACTCTGCAATCGGAAAGGAAGATGGAACAATGAAGAATTTTTGGAAACGTCTGGGCAGTGCCGGCGTAGCGACAGCACTTTGTCTGGGCATGGCACAGGCAGTGCCGGCGGCTGTGGTATCTGCTGCGGATCCGCTGTTCTCTGCGGAGTGTGAGGATCTGACTTTGTCAAGTGATGCACAGGTTGCAACAAAAGTCTATAATGATGAATATCCGGGTTATACCGGTGCCGGATTTGTCTGGGTCACCAGTTCCGGCACCATGAGCTTTACCATTGATGCACCGGAAACCGGCATGTATCGGCTGATGACCAGATGCATTATGTATCTGGGAACTTCTTCCAGCGACATTCGGGAAGCACAGGTGACTGTCACACGTTCTGACGACAGTACCGCTACCAAGACCGTCAAGATCGCACATACAGATGACTGGAACGATTACAACTGGGGCGATCTGAAGCTGACCAAGGGCGAAAATACCATTACATTCGGCGGCGGCTGGGGCTATTGCCTGTACGACAACATGACTCTGACACAGACACCGAAGCCGGAATATGAAAAGGCAACGGCAACACCGGTAGACCCCAAGGCAACCAAGGAAACCAAGGCTCTGATGTCCTACCTCAAGAGCGTATATGGTTCTCACATCATTTCCGGTCAGCAGGAAATTTACGGCGGCGGGAATGACGGCGATTCCGAAAAGGAATTCAACTACATTAAGGACAATACCGGAAAGCTGCCGGCGATCCGCGGCTTTGACTTTATGAACTACAACCCGCTGTATGGCTGGGAAGACGGCACAACGGAACGTGCAATCAAATGGGCAAAAGAACAGAATGGTATCGTCACTGCATCGTGGCATATCAATGTGCCGATCGATTTTGACAAATACACGCTGGGTGACGAGGTTGACTGGAAGAAATGCACGTATAAGAACTATCAGACATCGAACAGCACTTTCAACACAGCAAACGCTGTCAAGGAAGGCACAAAGGAATATGAGTATTTTCAGGAGTGCATGAAGGATCTGGCAGAACAGCTCCAGAAGCTACAGGATGCCAACGTGCCGATCATTCTCCGTCCGCTGCATGAAGCACAGGGCAACGAGGGCAACTATAGCGACGGTACTTCTTGGTTCTGGTGGGGCGACCGCGGAGCAGAAGTATACAAGGAACTGTGGAAGTTGCTGTACACCACGCTGACCGAAGAATATGGTCTGCACAACATCATCTGGGAATACAACAGCTACAACTATGCAAACTCTGATACATGGTATCCGGGCGATGACTATGTAGACATCGTGGCATACGACAAGTATAACTGCGATTTTAACCGCGATGACGGTCAGAGCTCCGGCACACCGAACCTGAGTGCCATTTCTCCGATCTTCAACTATCTGTATGAACTGACCAGCGGCAAGAAAATGGTTGCTATGGCAGAAAACGACTCCATTCCGTCTGAGGAAAACATGGTCATTGAAAATGCCGGCTGGCTGTATTTCTGCCCGTGGTACGGCGATCACCTGATGTCCAGTCAGTATAACGATGCGGCTCAGCTGAAGAAGATGTACACCAGCGATTACTGCATCACACTGGACGAACTGCCGAAAGATCTGTATGGCAATGCAGAACCGGGCACAACTGTAACAACAGATGCAACAACTGATACGACAGCAGAAACTACTACGGAAACGGAAACCACAGCAACTACTTATTTTTCTGTAGTAACCACCACAGAAGATACCGCAGAAACGACTGTGGAAACCACCGTTTCTACTGCGGATACCGAAGAAAGCACAGAAACGACTGTAGAATCTTCTGCAACAGAAACCAGTGCAGACACCACCGCTACAACGGCAAGTGAAACCACAGTTACCACAAAGGGTGCAGTGGAAGCTGCTACATTGTACGGCGACATCAATCTGGACGGCAGAGTAGACATCACTGATGCGGTTCTGCTGAACAAGGCGGCTGCAAATGCGGTATCTCTTTCTGCACAGCAGCAGGCAAACGCTGACTGCGACGAAAGCGGCGAAGTAGACAGCAATGATGCCGTAGTACTGCTGAAGTTCCTGGTATCGATCATTCACACACTGCCGAACAAGGGCGAATAAAGCAACGGATATACGCTGCGAAGCAGTGAAAAAAGTCCTGTTCTCCGTGGAAGGAGAGCAGGACTTTTTGTCGCCTTGTGTTCGCAGGAATCAGGGAAACACTGCATAAAGCTTGTGCGTGCAAAGCCGTCAGGCGGGCTTTATGCAGTGTTTCCTTAGGCAATACCGCACAAAAATTGTGCGGTATTGCCCTTAGTATCCTCTGAAAATTTTCCGGAGTGTGAGCCAGATGACCCATACGAAAAGTGCCAGCAGAATCAGTTTTACCATGTTCAAAATCCTCCCCGATTTAAAATGTTATCGTATCCCGTATTTGGTAACGCCGATCACCAGAATGATCAGCACGATCACGCCCATAATTCCCATGATTTTTCATCACCTTTCCACATCAGAAGATCGCCGAAAATGACTTTAGGAAACGCTGAATAAAGTTCGCCTGACGGCTTTGTACGCAATCTGCTTGCAGATTTTCCGTCATATTGCCCAGAAATCCCTTGCCATACGGCAGTATGCCTGCGGAATTTCTATGCAATCTGCCGAAAAATTTGACTACGCATCTTACGCACAAGCTTTATTCAGTGTTTCCTTTATTTCGGTGCGTTTCATCGTTCTGCAATTATCATATCATAATTGGGGGAAGAAGTAAACACAAAACAGTTCCGAAATTGCAGAGCTTTTTCGGAACTGTTTTCTCTTGACATATGCGGCTGCGAAGCCGGTTTCAGGGTGTGTTCTGCTGTAGAGATTCCTCCTCATGCTGCCGCCGCAGGGCGTACTTTCGCTTGGTGGCAAGACCGCCGCGGATATGGCGTTCCTGTTTGTTTTGCTCCAGAATTTCCTTGACCTGTGTATATAGATCGGGCTGGATCTGTTCCAGTCGTTCGCTGACGTCCTTATGTACGGTGCTTTTGGAAACGCCGAACCATTCTGCTGCGGCACGGACGGTGGCTTTCTGGCGGACGATATACTCGCCGAGAATCACGGCACGTGCTTCGGGCTGTTCTTTCATGATGCCTCACTCCAATTGTGGTTTTGCTACAGCATATGCAGTACCAGCGAAAATAAGAACGAGAGAAGTGCTGTGTCGGCTTTTCTTACAGCCCACTTGCAGATTTTAAGAAAAGTTTATGAGAAATCGTTGACGTATTCCGGTAATTGTGTTACAATAGAGAACAGCGGCATAAGGTGACTTATGCAGAGTGTAGGACACTCCGGAAATACAGTGTGATCCCTGACGGATCATGGAAAGGACATTGGTACATATGGTTTGGGAACTCATCAAGTCCCTGATTTTCGGTATTGTGGAAGGCATTACAGAATGGCTTCCGATCAGCAGTACCGGACATCTGATTTTGCTGGACGAATTTTTGAAACTGGACGCAACAGATAATTTCAAGGAAATGTTTGACGTTGTGATTCAGCTGGGAGCTATTCTGGCGGTTGTCGTCATCTACTGGAAAAAGCTGTGGCCTTTCGGCAAGCAGGATAACCCGCACCCCATGGCACAGACCGGCTTCGGGGCATGCCTGAAAAAGGACATTCTCCAGATGTGGTGCAAGGTCATCGTGGCAACGGTGCCGGCGGCAGTGATCGGGCTTCTGCTGGACGACTGGAGTCAGGCACACCTGTACAATGCGTGGACAGTTGCCATTATGCTGATTCTGTTTGGTATCGCGTTTATCTGGATCGAAAAGTGGCATAAGAACCGCACCCCGAAGATGAGCAGCATTGCCTCGCTGCGATACAATACCGTTTTGATGATCGGCATCTTTCAGCTGATCGCGGCGATCTTTCCGGGAACTTCCCGTTCCGGTGCGACGATCGTGGGAGCACTGCTGCTGGGCGTTTCCCGTACAGCGGCGGCGGAATTCACCTTCTTTCTGGCGATTCCGGCAATGTTCGGGGCAAGCCTGCTGAAGCTGGTGAAGTGCGGACTGCCCTCTACCGGCATGGAAACGACGATGCTGCTGATCGGTATGATCTCCGCGTTTGTGGTTTCCATTGTGGTAATTCGTTTCCTGATGAGTTACATCAAGAAGCATGACTTTACTGTGTTCGGCTGGTATCGTATCGTTCTCGGCGTTCTGGTGCTGATTGGCGGTATTACCGGATTTATTGGTTAAGAAAATAAAGGAAATCCCCGTGTATCCTTGTTGCGTTGGATACACGGGGATTTTTTATGGGCTACGTTCTTTTTACTGTGTGGCTTCGGTGGACTGCGTTACGGCAGTGGTGTAAGTGGTGGGAGCCGTTGTGCTCACTGCTGTTCCGCCGAGGACGATGGCATGCTGTTTCAGATAATTCTCCCACAGCGACAGAGAGTTACCCAGCAGGTGAATGCCGTCAGAGGTCAGGGTCGCGTCCAGACAGCCGTTAGCGTCCATGACAGCTTCGTTGACATTCAGGTAGAAGATATTGTCCTGCGGATTTGCCAGAGCCTCCAGAGCCTGATTGCGGGCGTTGACAGTGGCGTTGTTGATTGCCCCGCCGGGGTTATCCTGCGAAGCGGCAACCACCAGAATGCTTTCCAGATAGATGACAGCATTGGGCTGTGCCTGCCGTACCTGTGCGATCACCTGAGCATATGCCTGTGCCCAGCTTTCTGTGGTGCCTGTGCCCAGTTCGTTCAGCCCCAGCATGATGTAAACCTTGCCGTATTGCTTTTGTGCCAGTTTCTGTTCCAGGGTGACACTCTCGCCGGTGTTGGGGTTGCCGGCAGCTTTTTCCGTGACTTTGAAAATGGTAAGTCCTACGCTGGAGAAGTAGTCCGCATTGGTCAGGCTGCCATAGAGGGCAAGCCCCTCGGTACGGGAGTCGCCAATGAAAAGGGCATCGTCAAAGTAGGAATCGTCTACCGTCTGAAATACCGGCGTGGGAGCAGTTGTAGTGGTGACAACCGGCTGACCGGCAGCCAGCGTGGTCTGTGCGGCGGAAGTGGTCGTCTGTGAAGCTGTCGTTGCGGAGTTGTCGATTTTCTTGGCGTTCTGTACTACCTGCCAGATGTTTGCAACGGCAATGGAAACCACGAATGCCAAGATCAGAGGGTATTGTTTGAGAAATTTCAGGAAATTCATGGAATGCTCCTTTCAAGGCACGGTCAGAACTGGAAGTACAGGAACGGGTTGTTGGTCTGTGTCATCATCGCACGAATGGAGAGGACAAACAGGATCAACAGCAACAGCAGACAGAATCCGCTTTTCCGGAATTTTTTGTAGTACATCAGCGGCAGAGGCGTACTGAACAGCACACACGGCACGAGAATTTTCCAGTAGTTGTGGAACGCCTGCACCGCATCTCGGGTGTTGGACTGCACTTCGTCAGAGGTGAGGAACGGGAACAGCCTTGTGAAATAGGTGCCCAGCTGGTGCATATCCGGAATGGCGAAAACCATCCATGTCAGCGGTATGATGAAGATGATGTAGGCATGTTTCAGCAGATGGGTGCGTTCCAGGAATTTGCCGTAGACGTTTTTTTCCAGTGTCAGAAGCACGAAGAAGATCAGTCCCCACAGCACAAAGTTCCAGCTTGCACCGTGCCACAGTCCGGTAAACGCCCAGACTGCCAGCATGTTCCGCATGGTTTTCCACTTGCCCACACGGCTGCCGCCCAGCGGGAAATAGATATAGTTCTTGAACCAGCGTCCCAGCGTGATGTGCCATCTTCTCCAGAACTCGCCGGCGGTGCCGGACATGTACGGGAGGTTGAAGTTCTGGGGAAGCTGGAAGCCAAGCATTTTTCCCACGCCAATTGCCATCATGGAATAGCCGGAGAAGTCGAAGTAGATCTGAAAGCTATAGGCAAACGCTCCCAGCCACGCATAAGGGGTGGAGATACTATCATACCCGATAACGGACAGATTATTCCACAGACCGCCCATGGGGTTCGCCAGCAGCGTCTTGGCACTCAGCCCGAGCACAAAGGTTTCCATGCCCTCCTCCAGCAGACGGACATCGACCCGACGGTTTTTCAGCTGCGGCTGAATTTCACTGTACATGCAGATCGGACCGGAGATCAGCTGCGGGAACATGCAGAGGTACACGCCCAGATCCAGAATACTCCTTGCGGGACGCGTCTTTCCGTTGTAGACATCGATCAGGTAGGACGTGATCTGAAAGGTGAAGAAGCTGATGCCAAGCGGCATCACAAGCGATACCTTGGGAATTGCCGTATGAAAAATAGAGAGCAGGGAATTCAGGTTGCCGATCAGGAAGTTGGTGTACTTGAATACCACCAGCAATCCAAAGTTGTAAATCAATCCCGCGATCAAATAGTGCTTGGCGGATTCAGGGTGTCTGGCATGTGTTCCGCTGATCATGCGGGAAAGCCCATAGTTGATCAGCAGGGACAGCAGCAGCAACAGGGTATACCAGCCGCTGCCAATGGCGTAAAAAACAAGGCTGCCGATCACCAGTGTGATATTTCGGTATTTCTGCGGTGTGGCATAATATGCCAGCAGGAAAATCGGCAGAAACTGAAACAAAAATGCAATTGTGCTGAAAACCATAGATGATTCCTCAATTCCCCGGAGAGTATTTTTCTTCAACGGCACTGCATGTGTTTTGTGCAGTGCTGCTTTTATTGTATGCAGATTTGTACAAATAACAACACCCCGACAAGCGGGGTGTCTCATACTATATCATAGGGGAAAACTGTCGATTTTTCAAGAACTTAGTCATAACAAATAAATTACAATTCGGTGACAAACTGAATTGCGGGATCAGTCCTTCTTTTCCGGAGCTGCATAGCAGGTAAAGACCTGTTCCACGTGCTTGGGATCTTTGACCTTTGTCAGGGCACTGACGACCGGCACCACGATCAGAGAGAGCAGCATGGCAATGGCTCCGGCGTTGATCGGCGAAGCCAGATTCAGCGGCAGGCTTGCGGCAGCCTTGGAAAGTTCCGGATTCCAGCCGAAGCCGAACAGGAACATGTGCACCAGTGTCAGACCGATTCCCAGAATGAAGCTGGTCCATACTGCCGGCTTGGTGATCTTCCTGCTGAACAGACCGTACATGAATGGCCCCAGGAAAGCACCGGCAAGGGCACCCCATGAATAGGACATCAGTGTGGAAATGGAGGCGTTTTTGTTGAACGCCAGCAGTACGGAAATGACCAGAAAGACGGCGATCAGCACACGCATGATCAGCATTTCCTTTTTGTCAGAGCACTTTTTCAGATTGGGTTTGATGAGGTCGATCGTCAGCGTGGAACTGGAAGTCAGCACCAGCGAAGACAGGGTGGACATCGATGCGGAAAGCACCAGTACGACTACCAGACCGATCAGAATATCCGGCAGAGCCGTGTGCAGCAGGGACGGGATCATGGCATCGAAGTCCGGCTTGCCGTTGGACAGGGTAGAGATCACGGTCTTGCCGCTGCCGTCCTCTGTCAGTGTGCAGAACAACCGGTCAAAGCCGCCCAGCAGGTAAGAACCGCCGGCAACGATCAGGGCAAAAACAGTAGAGATCACAGCACCCTTTTTGATGTCGTTTTCACTCTTGATGGCGTAGAACTTATGTATCATTTGCGGCAGTCCCCATGTGCCGAGAGAAGTCAGTATTACAACACCTAGCAGGTTCAGCGGGTCAGGACCGAATACGGAGTTCAGGGTGTTGGTCTTTCCGTTGACTTCAATCTCTCCCAGTGCAGCCAGAGCCGAAGTCAGACCGCCCTGATTCTGAATGGCACAGATCACAACAGCGGCGATGCCGATGAGCATAACAATGCCCTGAATGAAGTCGTTGATCGCAGTTGCCGCGTAGCCGCCCAGAATGACATAGATCGCGGTCAGCAGTGCCATGACAATAATGATGATCTTATAAGCACCCTCTGATTCGATCTGGAACGCCATGTTGAACAGACGGGACAGACCGTTGTAAACAGAAGCGGTATAGGGAATCAGGAACACAAATACGATCAGTGCGGCGGCGATCTTCAGTCCTTTGGAGTTCCAACGCTTTTCGAAATATTCCGGCATGGTCTTGGCACCCAGCGACTGGGTCATGATGCGGGTACGCCGTCCCAGCACGATCCACGCCAGCAGACTGCCCAGCAGGGCGTTGCCTACGCCGACCCATGCGGCGGAAACGCCGTAGGTCCAGCCGAACTGTCCGGCATAGCCGATGAATACCACGGCGGAAAAATAAGATGTGCCATAAGCGAACGCTGTGAGCCATGAGCCAACACTGTGACTGCCCAGCACAAAGTCGCTGACGGAACGGGTCTGCCTTGCGGTATAGACGCCGATGCCCATCATGATCGCAACATAGATGATGATCATTCCAATGGTGATTGCGGTTGTCATATTCCTCTCCTCACGGCAGCGTTTGGCTGCCTGTATAAATTTTTACAGGGGCAATACCGCACAAAGATTGTGCGACAGATGCGTCGTCAAATTTTTCGTCAGATGAAACAAAAAGCGGAGTGAATACTGGATGTATTCACGAGCATTTTTGTGAAATATGAGAGTCTGTTTCGTATCTGACGTATGCAGATTGCGTCGTCAGATTTTTTGAGAGATGAAGGGAAAAACGGAGAAAATCCTTTGTGGATTTTCGAGTATTTTCCCGAAATATCTCGGAAAATATGCACGCAAGATGCGTGCGAGAAGATACGAAACAGGCTCTGAAGGAAAATTTGCAAGCAGATGGCGTGCAAAGTCGCCAGACGCTCTTTGTGCGGTATTGCCCAGGACGTTTTTTTGCAGATGCAAAAAAACACACCCTTCCAATTATAATCGAGTTGTCGGTTTTTGTCAACCCATATTTCTCGGTTTCGGGCGATTTGCTGTATGAATATGAAATATCACAGGAATGTTACATAATGTTCACCTGGATTCTGGCAGAAAAATCGGAAAAAGGCTTGACAAGCCGGTAAATGTGTGGTATTCTATAGTTAGTCAATGCTAACTCTTGAAAAAGCAAGGGGAAAACACAGAACAAAGCCAATGGAATAGCCAATGGAATAGACTTTATGCGACGTTTTTCAAAGATCCCCAGCTGCTTTCCGGTGGTTGACGAATCATCGGACAAGCAGTTCTTGGGAAATGCTGCATAAAGGAAACACAGCACGCAGATTGCATGCAAAGGCAATACCGCACAAAGAGCGTCTGGCGACTTTGCACGCCATCTGCTTGCAAATTTCCCGTCATATTTCACAAAAATGCTCGTGAATACAGCAAGTATTCACTCCGCTTTTTGTTTCATCTGACGAAAAATTTGACGACGCATCTGTCGCACAATCTTTGTGCGGTATTGCCCAAAGCCGTTAGGCGTTCTTTATGCAGCGTTTTCCCTGGTGATGAGGGAATGCTTGGCTGCCAGAAATACCGTGGACAGCGGAAGATCCGCTTCGTCCGAGAACCATGTGAGGTGAAACTGATGAGTGTTGTAATTATCGGCGGAAACGAGTGCATGAGCCGTCAGTATGCAGATGTCTGCATGGAGCACGGCTGCACCGCGAAGGTGTTTCCGAAAGAAACCGGTCCGATCGAAAAGAAGATCGGCTCTCCGGATCTGATGATCCTGTTTACCCGTACCGTGTCCCATAAAATGGTACAGGGTGCCGTAAAGGCGGCGAAGAAGAACTCGATCCCCATTGCACGGGTGCAGAGCAGCAGCATTTCTGCACTGCGGGCACTGCTGGGACAGAAAGGTATGGCACAGGCATAATGCTTTCCCTGAAGCGGTGGGCGTGAGAACCGCTTGGGGATAAGCTTTTGCATACGAAGAACCGACGTTTTGGAAGAGAGCGTCGGTTCTTTTTTATGTAGATACACTTTGATTCGTCAAACTGCATAAAAGATATGAAATTTGTTCTATTTTCTTGACAATGGAAAGCGGATATGCTATAATGAAGTGTACGTGATCAGTGATCGGCTTTTTGAGCCGAATATGAAGAATTGGAGTGAAAAAAGATGAACTGGAAAGGAAATCTAAAGAAAAAACTGACGGCAGTACTGTCCGCCGGTGTTTTGGCGGTGACGGGAACGGTTTCGGCAGTGTCGGGAATGACAGTAACTGCGGACACTCCCGACTTGCAGTTGGACAACTATGCAAAACTGCTGCAGTATTCGCTGTATTTTTATGATGCCAATATGTGCGGCAGTGCTGCTGAAAATTCCGCGTTCTCTTGGCGGAGTGCCTGCCATACGGGTGATGCTGTTGCGGGCGGCTTCCACGATGCCGGCGATGCCATTAAGTGTGGTCTGACTGCCGGATTTACGGCTTCCACATTGGGCTGGATGTGCTATGAATATCAGGATCAGTTCCAGCAGACAGGCACCATGGAGCACTACCAGCTGATCATGAATGAATTCTGCGATTTCTTTAAAGCTTCCACTACGCTGTCCGGCGGAGCGGTGACCTCTTTCGTGTATGAAATGGGTGAAGACGGCAAGGATCACAGCACTTGGTATGCACCGGAAAAAATGTGGGATCGTGACAGCAGCGAGACCTATTCTGTAACAGACGGTGCCAGCAACGTTGCGGCACAGTATGCTGCGGCACTGGCACAGAACTATATCATTTCCGGCAGAGAAGAAGATCTGACCTATGCAACAGCCCTCTATAACTTTGCTGCAAAATACCGGAAGATGACAGACAATCAGAGCACTTATCGGGACAAGGATGTGCAGGACGACATCTCATGGGCAGCTGGCTGGATGTATCTGGCAACCAAGCAGGACGATTACCTGACAGAAAACAGCAAGTATACCAGCAGCACTAACGACTGGACAAAGGATTATTGCTATGCAAATGCGTCTTTGGGTGCTGCGATCATCAACGCGGAGATCACCGGCAACTGGAGCTATGCAACCAGCTATATTGACGGCATTGTCAATTCCAATCAGAACCAGTTCTATGTCATGAACAGCTGGGGCAGTGCAAGACATAACACCCTGATGCAGACCTGTGCACTGGTCGTTTCTCACCACAAGGACGAATCCGGCAAGGATTACAGCGAATGGGCACAGAAGCAGATGAACTACATTCTGGGTGACAATAATGCCAATGTATGCCTGGTTGTTGGCTGGAACGATGTATCAGCAACTTCTCCGCACCACCGTGCAGCATCAAATCTGACCAATAGCTCTGACTGGCACGAGTACAACAGCTGGGACGGCGACTACGCTTCCAGCGGCGGACACATCTTGTACGGTGCACTTTGCGGCGGTCCGACCAGCAGCGACTTTACAACCTATCAAAAGACGGCAAAGGACGCAACTTCCAACGAAGTCGCACTGGACTATCAGGTTGGTCTGGTAGGTGCGGCAGCTGGTCTGTATGCAGCTTACGGCACAGGCTCTGTTGTGGCAGAAATCGGCCCGGAAGTAACAGTTTATCCGTCTGAAGTTGCTGCGGCAAACGGCGAAACACCGCAGCCGGGCACTACCACCACAGAACAGACGACTACCACGACGGAAGAAACCACGGCAACCACCACCACAACCGACACGACAACAGCGATACGGGAAACTGTCTGGGGAGAAGTTCCGGACGAAATGACCGTTGGAGAAGAGGCAAAGGCAACGATCATACATTACCTTGGTGTAAGCGGCGTTTCCTGCACATGGACTTCTTCTGATCCGGAGATCCTGGAAGTGACAGAAACCGGTAAGGAAGGCGACCTCTATACTTATGCAAAAATTTCTGCAAAGAAAGCGGGCAAGGTTACACTGACTGCCAACGATAACGGTCAAATATTTACCCATGAAATTACTGTAAATCCCTCTGAGGAAAAGGCGGAATGGGCAGACATCCCGTATTATATTATAGCAGGCGATGATTTCAGTGCTTCGATCTCCTACACCGGCAGCAATCCCGATTTCCAGTGGACTTCTTCTGACCCGAACGTTCTGGAAGTCGAGGGCAGCGGTCTGAATGCCACACTGCATGCGAAAAATGGCGGCACTGTGACACTGACTGCAACCAATGGTTCGATCACACTTACCAAAGAGATTGAGGTTGCGATTTGCATACTTACCACTTCTACCACCGAGGAAACCACCACAACAACAACCGAATCTGTCACAACGAATTCTGACGAAACCACTGCGACAACTTCCGGCAGTGAAACCACAACTACCACAAAGGGCGGCGATGTTACACCTGCCAGCCTGTACGGCGATGTCAATCTGGACGGCAGAGTGGACATTACCGATGCGGTAATGCTGAACAAGGCGGCTGCCAATACGGTACAGCTTTCTGAACAGCAGCGGAGCAATGCAGACTGTGATGCCAACAACGAAGTGGATTCCAATGATGCTGTGGTACTGCTGAAGTTCTTGGTATCCATCATCAAGACCTTGCCGGAAGTTGCAGAATAACGGAGGGATCGGACATGAACCGAAAGGCTTTGCAGAAGCTTTCTTACGGTGTGTATCTGGTGACGACATCGTATAACGGAAAGCCATATGGCTGTGTGGCAAACAGTGCGATGCAGATTACCTCTGCACCGGCACAGATTGCCGTAAGCATCAATCACGATAACGCGACACATGACCAGATCGCCCAAAGCGGCAAGTTTGCACTGGCGATTCTGGCAACGGATACCGATCCGGCTCTGATCGGCGGTTTCGGCTATCGTTCCAGTCGGGACGCAGACAAATTCGCCGGCGTTTCCTGCACGGAAAAGGACGGTATGCCGGTGCCTGACGGGGCAATGGCGTGGATCACCTGCCGCGTGGTGAAGCTGATGGACGCAGGCACACATACGATTTTTCTGGGAGAAGTCACAGACTGTGACCTGAATCGGGAGGACGGCATTCCTATGACCTATCAGTTCTATCATAGTGTCATCAAGGGTGCCAGCCCGAAAAACGCTCCCACCTATATCTCACCGGAAGATTAAAAAAAACAGAAATCAATTTCTAAAAATATGTTGATTTAAATTGTGCCAAATTATGAAGTTTGACAAGTAAGGCTCCCCTGAAAGGGGAGCTGGCAGTGCGTAGCACTGACTGAGGGGTTTCCACTTATGCCGAAAACATCATAAAAAGATTTTACGAAAAACCTCTCCACCGCCTAACGGCGGTCCCCCTCCCCTTTCAGGGGAGGCTATCATGAAAATTGATTTCCGTGGATTAAAAACAAAATCACTTGACATTTCAAAAAAAGTGTGGTATACTGTGTTTCGGTAACATATCGACAGTTCGTTTGCACCATCCTGTCGCAAAACAAAACTAGGGCATCCGAAACTAGAAATCACACAAAAACCGTTTTGTGTTTGTTTGAAATGAATTTTGGATGCAGTCGTATGTGCAATGCGGCTGCATTTTTTATTGGGAGGAAAACCGTATGTTTGAACTCAAAACATCAGCCAGCTTTGACAGTGCACATTTTCTGTCCGGCTATCAGGGCAAGTGTTCCAATCTTCACGGACACCGCTGGAAAATCGAAGTGACAGTCGGGCAAGAAGCCCTACAGGAAGAAGGCAACTATCGGGGCATGGTGATCGATTTCGGCGATGTGAAGCATGCCGTGAAAGCACTGGCGGACAGCTATGACCACGCTATGATTTATGAGGAAGGCACCTTGCAGCGTGCCACCGTGGAGGCACTTCTGGCAGAGGGATTCCGGCTGATCGCAGTGCCGTTTCGTCCCACGGCGGAGCAGTTTGCCAAGTGCTTCTATGAAAAGCTGACCGCAGACGGCTTGCCGGTACGCCGTGTGGCTGTCTATGAAACGCCGGAAAATTGTGCAGTTTATGAGGTGTGAGAACATGAATCGTTTGGCAGTGGTGGAGAAGTTTGTCAGCATCAACGGAGAGGGGACACATGCCGGAGAACTGGCAGTGTTCCTGCGGTTCCGCGGCTGCAATCTGAACTGCGGCTTTTGTGATACCAAGTGGGCGAATGCGGCAGATACTCCCGCAACAGAGGAGTCTGCGGAGGAACTGGTGGAATATGTGCGGCAGACCGGTGTGCAGAATGTGACGCTGACCGGCGGAGAGCCGCTGCTCCAGCCCCACATCGGGGAACTGATCACGGCACTGGGTGCCCTGGGCTATCGGGTGGAGATCGAAACCAACGGCAGCGTGGCACTGGAACCCTTTGCGGCACTGGCATTTCGCCCTTGCTTTACCATGGACTATAAGCTGCCGGACAGCGGCATGGAATCTGCCATGAAGCCGGAGAATTTCGACCTGCTGCGGAGTCAGGACGCAGTGAAATTCGTGGTGGGCAGCAGAAGCGACCTGAACCGTGCACTGGAAGTGATCCGGCAGTATGCCCTGACGGCAAAATGTACCGTCTTTTTCAGTCCGGTGTTCGGGGCAATCGAGCCGGTGGAAATTGTGGAATTCCTTGAGGAGCACAAACTGAATCGGGTACGGCTGCAATTGCAGCTGCATAAATTGATCTGGGATCCCCAGAAACGCGGTGTATAAGGGGGTGTGACAATGGATACCAAGGCAATAGAAACCCATATTCGGGGGATTTTGGAAGCGATCGGCGAAGATCCTGATCGTGAAGGACTGCGGGAAACGCCGCAGCGTGTGGCGAGAATGTACGAGGAGATCTTTGCGGGCATTTCGTATTCCAACCATGAAATTGCAGAGATGTTCGGGAAAACATTTGAAGCCCCTTCGCCCGGTCAGTCCCAGACGGCGGTGGTGATGAAAGACATCAGCGTGTTCAGCTATTGCGAACACCACATGGCACTGATGTATGACATGAACGTCAATGTGGCATACGTGCCCCGCGGCAGAGTGATCGGACTTAGCAAAATTGCACGCATCTGCGATATGGCATCGAAGCGGCTGCAATTGCAGGAACGGCTGGGGCAGGACATTGCGGAGATCCTCATGGAAGCAGTAGGAACGCCGGACGTGGGCGTTGTCATTACTGGTTCGCACAGCTGCATGACGGCACGGGGAATCCGCAATGTTTCTTCCCGCACGACCACAAAGACATTCTGTGGTGCGTTCCAGACGGACCGCAGTTTACAGGAACTACTTTAAGGAGGTACGACCATGAAAGCAATGGTTCTTTTCAGCGGCGGCGTGGACAGCACCACCTGCCTCGGCATGGCAGTAGACAAGTACGGTGCAGAAGAAGTGCTGGCACTGTCTGTTTCCTATGGACAGAAGCACCAGAAAGAAGTGGAGGCTGCACGGAAAATTGCGGCGTATTATGGCGTTGCGTGGAAGCAGCTGGATTTGTCTGTGATTTTTGCAGATTCCAACTGCTCTCTGCTCTCCGGTTCCACACAGGAGATCCCCAAGGAAACCTATGCGGAACAGCTACAGGAAACCAACGGCAGTCCGGTTTCCACCTATGTGCCGTTCCGCAACGGACTGTTCCTCGCTTCTGCGGCAAGCATGGCACTGTCCAACGGCTGCGAAGTCATTTACTACGGAGCACATAGTGATGATGCCGCCGGCAATGCCTATCCGGATTGCAGCGATGCCTTTAATGAAGCAATGAATCGGGCGATTTATCTGGGAAGCGGCGAACAGCTGCGGATCGAAGCCCCCTTTGTCAAGTGGACAAAGGCAGACGTGGTAAAAAAAGGACTGGAACTGGGCGTGCCCTATGCACTGACATGGAGCTGCTACGAGGGCGGCGAAAAGCCCTGCGGTGTCTGCGGTACCTGCCGCGACCGTGCAGCAGCATTTGCGGCAAATGGTGTGCCGGATCCGGCACTGGGAGGTGAATGATATGGCAGGAAGAAGCAAGGAAGAAACGGGAGATATTACTCTGCTGGGCAATCAGAATACGAAGTATGCCAGCGACTATGCACCGGAGGTGCTGGAAACATTTCCGAACAAGCATCCGGATCGGGACTATTTCGTCAAGTTCAACTGTCCGGAGTTTACCAGCCTTTGTCCGATCACCGGACAGCCGGACTTTGCGACCCTGTACATTTCCTACGTGCCGCGGGAGATCATGGTGGAGAGCAAGTCGTTGAAGCTGTATCTGTTCAGCTTCCGGAATCACGGCGATTTCCACGAGGACTGTGTGAACATCATCATGAACGACCTGATCAGGCTGATGGAGCCGGCGTACATTGAAGTGTGGGGAAAGTTTTTGCCCCGCGGCGGCATTTCCATTGACCCGTACTGCAACTATGGCAGACCGGGGACGAAGTGGGAACAGGTGGCTTGGGACAGACTGACCCACCATGACATGTTTCCGGAAAAGGTAGACAATCGATAAATACAAAAGGCAACACCACACAAGCTTTGTGCGGTGTTGCCAAAAGAGAACAACGGCGTTCGACTTTACGGGATTTTTCTGTCTGGTAAAGCCGAACGCTTTCTTTTTTCTCTGAAAAAAAGTTTTTTCTGGAGTTTTGCACAATTTTTCTTGCAATTCCCCTGCGAGTATGATATAATAAAAATGTTTTTTCTGAGGCAATACCGCACAAAGAGCGTCTGGCGACTTTGCACGCCATCTGCTTGCAAATTTCCCGTCATATTTCACAAAAATGCTCGTGAATACATCCAGTATTCACTCCGCTTTTTGTTTCATCTGACGAAAAATTTGACGACGCATCTGTCGCACAATCTTTGTGCGGTATTGCCCTGACAATGTCGGAATGTGCAGCTTTTTGGCTGTAGAAAAATAATAAAGGAGTGAACGCAAATGGAAATGATGACGAAGATCATCAAAAACATTGATTCTTGGGTATGGGGGCTTCCGCTGATCCTGCTGATTCTTTTGTGCGGTATCTGGCTGACGTTTCGTATCCGCGGATTGCAGATACGTCGAATCGGTCTGGCACTGAAATTCATGGTCAAGAATGAAGAGGAAGGCGAGGGTGAAGTCACCAGTTTTGGTGCTCTCTGTACGGCTCTGTCTGCAACGATCGGTACCGGTAATATCGTCGGCGTTGCTACGGCAATCGCAGCCGGCGGTCCGGGTGCACTGTTCTGGATGGAGATCGCAGCCCTGTTCGGTATGGCGACCAAATATGCTGAGGGCTTTCTGGCAATCAAATATCGTACGATAGACAAAGAAGGGCACTATCTGGGCGGTCCGTTCTACTATATTGAAAATGGTATGGGTTCCCGCTGGAAGTGGCTGGCAAAGCTGTTCGCACTGTTCGGTATGCTGGCTGGTCTGCTGGGCATCGGTACCATTACGCAGATCAACGGCATCACCTCTGCGGCAAACAATTTCTTTGATGCTGACAGCAAGCACATTGCTTTCACCCTGTTCGACACAAGCTACACATGGACGACAGTCATCATGGGCTTGCTAATTACCATTTGTGTGGCACTGGTTGTCATTGGCGGTCTGAAGCGAATCTCCCAGATTTCACAGGTGGTCGTGCCGTTTATGGCAGTTGCCTATGTTCTGTGCTGTCTGATTATGATGATCTGCAATGTGACAGAGATTCCCCATGCAGTTGTGGAAATCGTCAAGAGTGCTTTTGGCATGGACGCAGTTGCCGGCGGTGCACTGGGTGCTATGATCGTGGCAATGCAGAAGGGCGTTGCAAGAGGTATTTTCTCCAACGAAGCCGGTCTGGGTTCTGCCCCGATCGCTGCCGCAGCAGCACGTACCAAGGAACCGGTTCGTCAGGGTCTGGTCACCATGACTGGTACATTTATTGATACCATTATCATCTGCACCATGACTGGTCTGTCCATTGTCATTTCCGGTGCATGGCTGAATTCGGATCTGGAGGGCGTACAGATTACAGACGCTGCATTCCAGCACGGTCTGCCGTTCCCGTCGCAGGTTTCCTCCTGCATTCTGATGCTCTGCCTGATCTTCTTTGCATTTACCACAATTTTGGGCTGGAGTTATTATTCTGAACGCTGCCTGACCTATCTTCGCGGTAAGGCAAGCCACACACTGACACTGGCTTACCGCTGGCTGTACATTGTGGCAGTGTTCATTGGTCCGTATCTGACTGTAGAAGCCGTATGGGACACCGCAGATATTTTCAACGGTCTGATGGCATTCCCGAACGTCATTGCACTGATTGCTCTGTCCGGCGTAGTTGCGATGGATACCAAGCAGTATTTTGCGGAAAAGCGGCATTTGCTGAAATAAAAGCAGTAATATCTTTGGCAATACCGCACAAAGAGCGTCTGGCGACTTTGCACGCCATCTGCTTGCAAATTTCCCTTCAGAGCCTGTTTCGTATCTTCCCGCACGCATCTTGCGTGCATATTTTCCGAGATATTTCGGGAAAATACTCGAAAATCCACAAAGGATTTTCACCGTTTTTCCCTTCATCTCTCAAAAAATCTGACGACGCAATCTGCATACGTCAGATACGAAACAGACTCTCATATTTCACAAAAATGGTTGTGAATACATCCAGTATTCACTCCGCTTTTTGTTTCATCTGACGAAAAATTTGACGACGCATCTGTCGCACAATCTTTGTGCGGTATTGCCCTTTTCAACAGGGCAGGAGAACGATCTCCTGTCCTGTTTTTGTTTTATTCCTTCCTGTGAAAATTTCGTGGAAATGCTGGACAAATACAGGGGAGTGTGCTATAATATTAAGGAAACACTGAATAAAGCTTGTGCGTAAGATGCGTTGTCAGATTTTTCGACAGATTGCTTAGAAATTCCGCAGGCATACTGCCGTATGGCAAGGGATTTCTGGGCAATATGACGGAAAATCTGCAAGCAGATTGCGTGCAAAGCCGTCAGGCGGGCTTTATGCAGTGTTTCCTTGAGTATGACAACAGGCGATCCGCTTCTTTCAACAGAGAGAAACGGATTCACAAAAGGGTAGGTGTGTTTTTACAAAAATGGTAAAACGTTTTTGGAAATTATATCGCAGTGTGATTCTGTGCGTGGCAATTTGTAT
Source organism: Ruminococcus sp. OM06-36AC (assembly GCF_003438725.1). NCBI lineage: Bacteria > Bacillati > Bacillota > Clostridia > Eubacteriales > Oscillospiraceae > Ruminococcus > Ruminococcus sp. OM06-36AC. Next base: position 111,934 of record NZ_QSTT01000005.1, on the reverse strand, counting down.
TGCGGTTCTGGCATGTTCCGCCGGTTATACCGTGGGTGTGGTCAGCATGAACAATGTGATTGCACAGATCGATGTCAATATTGGCTCAATAGAGGCATATCTGGAGAAGAACCAGAATGCAACGAAACTGCTGACAGAGGAATTCAAAGAGGACTATTCTGCCAAGACCAGAACTATCGCCATGCTGCTGTCGCAGGACAGTTCCTTTATTACCGATGACCGGACACTGGAGGAACTTCGCGTGACCGTCAATGCAGACATGATCAGTATTTCTGACCATGAGGGCAATGTGATCGCCAGTACAGACCCGTCCGGTGCGGGGAATTCCATTCGGGAAGAGTTTCGTTCGCACCTGACAGATGATGTCTATACCGATGTTCTGTTTCTGCTGGATTCGGATACGCCCACCATTGTGGCGGCATCTTCACTGGACGGCGGAAACGGTCTGGTACAGATCACGTTTTCGGCGGATTCCGTGGTATCTTTGTTACAGGACGCAGACTGGGCAAACATTGCTTCGGATATGCCGCTGTATTCTTCCGGTACAACGGCAATTCTGGAAACCGACACGCTGAAATATATCAGCTGCACCAATACAGACCTGATCGGCAAGACAACAGACTACGGCAAGGAACAGTTACAGCGGAACAAGGGCAAATTTAATGTGAAAGATGCAGACGGCAAAACGGAAATGGTGCACTATCAGACCAGCGGCGATTACATCATTCTGGCGACAGTGCCCTATTCTGATATTTACCATATGCGGAATGTAGTCGTGGGCTGGATCGTTGTCGGCGGTGCAGTGATTCTGGCAGTCACTTGCTTGGCACTGCGAATGCAGCTGCTCCGGCAGGACACGAAAAACAAGAAAAAGTAACTGAAATCATTTCTCAGAAGTCACCTCTGTCCGCAGAGGCGGCTTTTTTTATAGGGCAATACCGCACAAAGATTGTGCGACAGATGCGTCGTCAAATTTTTCGTCAGATGAAACAAAAAGCGGAGTGAATACTTGATGTATTCACGAGCATTTTTGTGAAATATGACGGGGAATTTGCAAGCAGATGGCGTGCAAAGTCGCCAGACGCTCTTTGTGCGGTATTGCCATAGGAGTTTCACGGATTGCGGGAACTTACAGACACGCAAAGCAAACGGAAAGGAATCCGCATCAGGGGAGCCTGTCGGTTTTATGGGCACCGTTGGAAAGCGGCTGGTAATGTTTTTTCTTCTGCCGGAGGAACACGGAAAAGATTCGGGCAGGCAGCTGCTGCAATACGGCATGCAGCATTACGGTATAGAGGAAGATATTATGAATGAACATGATCCGAAAATAGCAGGATTTTACGCTTTCAATTCGCCCATACCATTGGATACAGATACGTTTTTGTGATATTGCACATTACATATTGACATTTCCTGAAAAATGGTGTATAATATGCTTGTACTTCGAAAATGGAAGTACCAATAAATTTTATCGTGAGGTGCATGCATTATGGCAAATCGTATTGTATTGAACAACATTTCTTATCATGGAAAAGGTGCGATTCAGGAAATCGTCAGTGAAGTAAAAAGCAACGGCTACCGGCACCTGTTTATTGCAACAGATCCGGATCTGCTGCAATTTGGCGTGACGGCAAAGGTGACAGATATTCTGGACAATGCCGGCATTGCATACACGGTTTACTCGAAGATCAAGCCGAATCCCACCATTCAGAACGTGCAGGAGGGTGTAACGGCTTTTCAGGCTTGCGGAGCAGATGCCATCGTTGCCATTGGCGGCGGCTCCTCTATGGACACGGCAAAGGCGATCGGCATTATCATTACCAATCCGGAATTCGCAGATGTGCGTTCGCTGGAGGGTGTTGCTCCGACGAAGAACCACGCCGTTCCCACCATTGCGATTCCGACAACTGCCGGCACTGCCGCAGAAGTAACGATCAACTATGTCATCACAGATGTGGAAAAACAGCGGAAGTTCGTCTGCGTGGATACCAATGATATTCCGGCAGTTGCCATTGTGGATCCGGATATGATGTCCTCCATGCCCAAGGGACTGACTGCCGCAACCGGTATGGACGCACTGACTCATGCCATTGAGGGATACACCACCAAGGCAGCATGGGAGATTCCGGACATGTTCCACATGGAAGCCATTCGCCTGATCTCGGAGAATCTCCGTGATGCTGTAGCCAATAAGCCCAGCGGCAGAGAGGGCATGGCTCTGGCACAGTACATTGCCGGCATGGGCTTTTCCAATGTAGGGCTGGGAATCGACCACTCTATGGCACATACATTGAGTGCACACTATGACACCCCGCACGGTGTGGCTTGTGCAATGCTGCTGCCGATCTCCATGGAGTTCAATCGGGACTACACCGGTGACCGGTATCGTGCGATTGCAAAGGCAATGGGCGTAGAGGGTACTGAAACCATGACACAGGAGGAATACCGTGATGCGGCAATTGCGGCAGTTCGTCAGCTGTCCAAGGACGTAGGCATTCCGGAAAAGAACGAACGCATCAGGGAAGAAGATCTGGAGCAGCTGGCAAAAGATGCTTTGGCAGATGCCTGCTATCCGGGCAACCCCAGAGAGGCAACACAGGAACAGGTGATCGAAATGTTCCGCATGCTGATGGTATAACCGGCGGCAGCGTTTTTCTTGGGCAACACCGCACAAAGAGCGTCTGGCGACTTTGCACGCCATCTGCTTGCAAATTTCCCGTCATATTTCACAAAAATGCTCGTGAATACATCAAGTATTCACTCCGCTTTTTGTTTCATCTGACGAAAAATTTGACGACGCATCTGTCGCACAATCTTTGTGCGGTATTGCCCTTGTTCCGTTTTTTACAATTTTTCCTCCCGTAATTGTGATAAGATAATACTCGAACAAAGGAGTTCAGATGAATCAGTCATTTGAACTCCTTTTTATTTTTCAGGAAAGCAGCGTACAGCGTCGTGCGTGATGCGTTCCGGAGGAGGTATTTCAGATGAGCTATCCAGAAGTTGATTTTTTGTATCTGAATGAGGAGGACATGGTGGCAGCCGGTGTCAAGGATATGGCAGGTTGTATCGAAGCCATGGAGGAAATGTTCAAGCTGATGAAGGTGGGAAACTACCGCATGGGCGGTGCGAACGGGAACTCCCACGGCTGTATGGTCATGTTCCCGCCGTCTTCTCCGTTTCCGGAAATGCCGGTAGATGGACCGGACAGAAGATTCATGGCAATGCCGGCTTATCTGGGCGGCGTGTTTGATATGGCAGGCATGAAGTGGTACGGCTCCAACTGTGCCAACAAGGAAAAGGGCTTGCCCCGTTCCATTCTGATGCTGACGCTGAACGACAAGGATACCGGTGCACCGGTGGCATACATGTCCGCAAATATTCTTTCTGCATACCGGACTGGTGCAGTGCCGGGGGTAGGATATAAGCACTTGTCCAAGCCGGATTCCAAGGTGGTTGCCATTATCGGTCCGGGCGTGATGAGCAAGACCGCACTGGCGGCGATCATGGCAGTCCGTCCGAACATCGAAACCATTAAGGTCAAGGGACGCGGCAAAGCTTCACTGGAAAAGTTCATTGCCCACGTGAAAAAAGAATATCCGCAGGTAAATGTGTACGCTGTGGATACCATAGAAGAGGCAGTCCGAGATGCGGACATTGTTTCGGCAAGTACTTCCACCCCTACCGGTGACCCCAGCCTGTATCCGTACATCAAAGAGGAATGGATCAAGCCGGGTGCACTGATCAGTTCCACGGCGGCTCTCCGGTTTGATGATGACTTCATAATTCACCGTGCGAGAACTGTAACGGACAACATCAAGCTGTACGAGGCATGGGAAGAAGAAATGAAACCGAATGCCTATAACACTGTGCCGATTCCGGCGGTGCATGTCATGGATCTGATCGCAGAGGGCAAGATGAAGCCGGAGCAGGTCGATGATCTGGGCGATATTCTGATGGGCAACATTCCGCTGCATCGGAAAGAGGACGAAATTATTGTGTATTCCATTGGCGGCATGCCGGTGGAAGATGTAGCCTGGGGCACTATGGTTTACCGCAATGCACTGAAAAAAGGCATCGGTACAAAGCTGAAGCTTTGGGATACCCCGCAAATGGTATGATCAGACAGGAGGAGCAGACATGAGAATTCAGGAACACCCGATTCTGGGGACATATGAAAAGGGAAAGCTGGTTTCCTTTACTTTTGACGGAAAGCCTTTGGAGGGATATGCCGGAGAGCCCATTGCAATGGCACTGAAAAATGCCGGCGTGATGGTACACCGCTATACCCGAAAGGAACACAAACCGCGAGGAATCTTCTGTGCGATCGGTCGCTGTACAGACTGCGTAATGGTCGTAAACGGGCAGCCGAATGTGCGGACATGTATTACGCCTCTGGAAGAAGGCATGGAGATTCGGACACAATATGGTGTGACAGCAGAACAGCCGGGAGGTGCAGCAAAATGATGAAGCGTTATGATATGATCGTCGTCGGTGCAGGTCCGGCAGGATTGTCCGCAGCCATTGAAGCCGCGAAAAAGGGGATGCACGTTGTCGTTTACGACGAAAATGCCAAGCCCGGCGGACAGCTGTTCAAACAGATCCATAAGTTTTTCGGCTCCAAGGAACACAAGGCAAAGATTCGCGGATTCCACATCGGGGAAGAACTTCTGGCAGAAGCCGCAGAACTGGGCGTAGAGGTTGTCCTGAATGCCATTGTCATCGGTATCTTTCCGGAAAAGGAAGTTACCGTAAAGGTAGAAGATCACGTCATTCATGTGAAAGGCGATACCATTCTGATCGCCACCGGTGCCAGCGAGAACATGGTTACATTTCCGGGCTGGACCCTGCCGGGCGTTATCGGAGCAGGTGCCGCACAGACAATGATGAACCTTCACGGCACCCTGCCGGGCAAGCGTGTGCTGATGCTGGGCTCCGGCAACGTCGGTCTGGTAGTCAGCTTCCAGCTGATGCAGGCTGGCTGTGAAGTGGTTGCTGTTGCCGATGCAGCTCCCCGCGTAGGCGGCTATGGTGTCCATGCGGCAAAGGTGGCAAGATGCGGCGTACCGTTTTATTTGTCCCATACAATTATTTCCGCAGACGGGGAAGATTGCGTCACCGGCGTGACGATCGGAGAAGTGGACAAGAACTGGCAGATCATTCCAGGCACGGAAAAACATTTCGATGTGGATACGATTTGTCTGGCAGTCGGGCTTTCACCGATGTCCAAACTTTGCGATATGGCGGGCTGTGCCATGGAGGACAATCCGGCAAAGGCTGGATTTGTTCCCACTGTCAACGAGTACGGTGAAACATCGGTTCCCGGCATCTATGCTGCCGGTGACGTGTCCGGTATTGAAGAAGCTTCCAGTGCCATGATCGAGGGCAGAATCGCCGGCATTGCCGCAGCGGCAAGACTGGGATTCATTTCGGAGGAAACCTGTAAGGAAGAAGCTGCCAAGCAGGAAGCCGCTTTGGAGGGACTGCGGCAGGGCATGTTTGCTCCGGGTATGCGTGGCAAGCAGATCACCGAAACCGAAGAAGGTGTGGAAATTTCGCAAAACCTGTTGAAACATGGTTTCGTTGCCGAGGAAGAAATCGAACGGTTCCCCGGTGTGACACACAGTGCCGGTGTGCACCCTGTCATTGAGTGTACTCAGAATATTCCGTGCAACCCGTGTCAGGACGCTTGTCCGAAGCACTGTATCCGTATCGGCAGCAACATCACGGCACTGCCGTCCATTGATCCGGAGAAGAAATGCACCGGCTGCGGCATGTGCGTGGCTTCCTGTTCCGGTCAGGCGATCTTCTTGGTCAACGAAGACTGCGGCGACGGCACGGCGGAAGTGACACTGCCTTATGAGTTCCTGCCGCTGCCGCAAAAGGGCGACAAGGGCGTGGCTCTGAACCGAAAGGGTGAAAAGGTCTGTGCCGCAGAGGTGGTTCATGTGCGGAGTGCCAAGGCGTTCGACCACACCAATCTGCTTACGATGAAAGTACCGAAAGAATATGCCATGAAAGCAAGATTTTTTCGGGAGGAGGAGACAGCATGAATGACAGAAATCGGGAACTGAAACCCTTCGTACCGCAGCCGGACGATGATATGATCGTTTGCCGCTGTGAAGAAATTACCAAAGGTGAGATTCGCCGTGCCGTACATGACGGCATGTTTACATTGACGGAAATCCGTCGCTATCTGAGAACTGGTATGGGGCTTTGTCAGGGGCAGACCTGTACCAAACTGGTGAAAGGCATTGTGTCACGGGAACTGGGTGTACGTCCCAACGAGTTGGGACCGGCAACCGGCAGAGCTCCCATGCGTCCGATCGAAATGAAAGTGCTGGCAAAAGATAAGGAGGAAACAAAATGAATGCAGAAGTCATCATTGTTGGCGGCGGCATCATTGGCTGTGCGGCAGCGTATAACCTTGCAAAAAACGGCGTTTCTGTCCTTGTGCTGGAGGGAAGCGAAAATATCGGCAACGGCGGCTCCACCCGCAACGGCGGCGGCGTTCGTCAGTCCGGACGTGATCCCAGAGAACTGCCGCTGGTGATGTACTCCATTGAGCACATCTGGCCGCAGCTTTCGGATATGCTGGATACCAACGTGGAATATTATCAGGAGGGCAATCTCCGTCTGGGCAGCACGCCCCAGCATCAGAAGATCCTGACAGGTCTGGCAGACAGTGCCGCTGCACACGGTGTCGATGTCCGCATGATCACCGGCGACGAAGCCAGACGCATCAACCCGTACCTGTCTGAGGCAGTCACCTGTGCAAGCTGGTGTCCCACGGACGGTCACGCCAACCCGCTGATGGCGACCATGGGCTATTATAAAATGGCACGCCGCCTGGGAGCACATTTCATCTCCGGCGAAAAGGTTGTGGAACTGCGGAAGATCAAGGGTGCGGCAAGACAGGTCGTCACAGCGTCCGGCAATGTCTATGAAGGCGACAAGATCATTCTGGCGGCAGGCTATGAGAGCCGTTTTATTGCCTCCACAGTAGGCATTGACGTGCCAATGCAGCCGGTGCTGCTGGAAACACTGGTCACAGAAGCGGTAGGTCCGATGTTCTGGCAGATGCTGGGCACCGCAGATGCAGACTTCTACGGACACCAGACTGAGCATGGCTCTTTCGTATTCGGCTTGAACTCCGGCTTGGAACCGTATGCAAAGCCGGGCAAGCCGCTGTCGTCCAGCATTGCCGCTTCGGCAGCCTGCCGCGGTATCATGCATTATTTCCCTGATCTGGCAAACATCAAGGTCGTCCGGACGTGGGCTGGCTGGATGGACGCATGTGCCGACCATGTGCCGGTCATCAGCAAGGTCGAGGAAGTGCCTGGACTGATTCTGGCATGCGGCTTTACCGGACATGGCTTCGGCATCTCGCCGGCAGTGGGACTAGTACTGTCACAGCTGGCAATGGAGCAGGAAACAGCAGTGGACTTGTCCGCACTGCGGTACGACCGGTTTCAGTAAGGCAACACCGCAGTATTTTGCAGGTTCTGATTTTTACAATTTTTCAGATGCGTCATCTGCTATAATAGAGTACAGAAAGACAAAGATGTCGAATTTCGCGGAAATTCGGCATCTTTTCTTTTTTTTGGAAATTTTTGTAATCGTGGGAGGAATTCGTTATGAAGTTATCCAGAGTTGAGATCATCACCGGTATTTCCAAGATCGAGCCGCTAAAAAAGGCGTTGGGAAAATTCCACATCACCGGCATGACGGTATATCAGGTGCTGGGCTGCGGTGTGCAGCACGGCACACAGGAATTTGAAGTGGAGGAGAAGAACAAGGAGATCAGCCTGCTGCCGAAAGAGGTTGTCATGATCGTTCTTCCCACCGAGGAACTGGACGGACTGCTGGAATTCGTCAAGAAAGAACTGTACACCGGTCATATCGGCGACGGAAAAATTTTTGTTTCCGATGTGACAAATGTGGTTCGTGTCCGTACCGGCGAGGAGGGCGTTGATGCCCTGCTATACGGAGAAAAATAAGGGTGATACTAAAGGAAACACTGCATAAAGCCCGCCTGACGGCTTTGCACGCAATCTGCTTGCAGATTTTCCGTCATATTGCCCAGAAATCCCTTGCCAGACATACAGTCTGCCTGCGGAATTTCTGTGTAATCTGCCGAAAAATCTGACTACGCATATTACGCACAAGCTTTATTCAGTGTTTCCTAAATAAGTGTTTGAAAAGAGTTGAGCGTAATGCAAGAGAAAAAGTTGGGGCTGCCCAGTATTGTGGCAACCGGTGTGGGACTGATTATCGCCACAAGCTGTCTGCTTTCTATCGGGCAGGGAGCATCGACCATTGGTCTGCCGTTTATCATTACAATGGCAATTGCCTGTGCCTTTAACATTCTGACGGCATTTTCAATTTGTGAACTGAATGCCCTGATGCCGAACTTGACCGGCGGCATGGCACAGTATACGCTGGCATGTTTCGGACCGTTTGTGTCCATTGTCATTACCGTGGGCGGTTATCTGACATGTCAGACGATCATGGGCAGTTCCGAAGCGGCAATGTTCGGCAATACCTTGAGCAATGTGCTGACAGGTGTGCCGATACCGGGATCTGTGTATTCCATTGTGCTGATCCTGATTCTGTTGGGACTGAACCTGTTCGGCGTGGATATGTTCGCCAAGGTGCAGAACATTGTGGCATACGGGCTGATCGGTTCGCTGCTGTTTCTGGGCATTATGGGAACGATCAAGCTTGGCACCGGTCAGGTCGTGGAACAGCCGGCAGTGCTTTCCTCAAAGCCCGGTGATGTGTTCTCTCTGCTGGGACTGGCATTCTTCCTGTTTATCGGGGTAGAGTTTATCGTGCCGATTTCCACACAGGTGAAGAACCCGCGGAAAAAAGTGCCGCTGGGCATGGTCATCAGTCTGGTTGCCATTCTGGTGATGCAGATCTTCATGGTCATTGGTTTCAGCCACTACACCCCATGGGACGAACTGGGTGTAAGCACTGTGCCGCATATCCTGTACGGTTCACTGCTGTACGGCAAGGTCGGTACGATCTGGATGACGGTGATTTCCCTGCTGGCTGTAATCAGCACGCTGAACACGGCGATGTTTTCCATTGCACAGATTTGTTCTGGTATGGCAAAGATCCAGCTGCTGCCTTCTGTTTTTATGCGGAAGAACAAGCGTGGAACACCTTATGTAGGACTGCTGCTGGTGGCTGCGGCAATGATTCTCATCAACATCACCGGACTTTCCACCAGCGATCAGCTGACATTCCTGATTCTGACGGGCTGTACTTTCTGGATCTTCTCCTACATCATTCTGCATTTTGATGTGCTGATTCTTCGGAAGCGTCTGCCGAAAGCCCCCAGAACTTTCAAGCTGCCCTTTGGCCCGCTGATTCCGATCATCGGTATTATCGGCAACGGCTTTATGATCTACAATATTGACTCCAGCTGGGAAGTCAAAAAGCGGATCTATTTGATTTTCGTGATTACTGTTGCGATTTTGTCCGTCTACGCTGTAATCTGGATCAAGTGTGTGATGAAGCGACCGATGTTCAAGGCGTATCAGATCAAGGAAGTTATGGCAATGGAATCGGATCTGTACCAGATCAACCACAATCCTTACGTTGCCAAGAAGCTGCATCTGGATGCAAAACCGGAAATCGAAAGCATGCCGGCAGATGTCAACACCGGTACTCGTCCGGAATAATATTGAATAATTTCTAAGGCAGTACCGCACAAAGTCGTCAGACGCTCTTTGTGCGGTATTGCCCTAAAACCGGCTGTCGCAGGGAAAATACTGCGGCAGCCGGTTTTTTGCGGTATTGTCCAAAAAGGTTCACGAAAAAACGCTTTTTCGCCTACTTGCAAAAAAGTCGGTTTTGTATTATAATAGAGAATTGAGACAATACCGCACAAAGAGCGTCAGGCGACTTTGCACGCCATCTGCTTGCAAATTTCCCTTCAGAGCCTGTTTCGTATCTTCTCGCACGCATCTTGCGTGCATATTTTCCGAGATATTTCGGGAAAATACTCGAAAATCCACAAAGGATTTTCTCCGTTTTCCCTTCATCTCTCAAAAAATCTGACGACGCAATCTGCATACGTCAGATACGAAACAGACTCTCATATTTCACAAAAATGCTCGTGAATACATCAAGTATTCACTTCGCTTTTTGTTTCATCTGACGAAAAATTTGACGACGCATCTGTCGCACAATCTTTGTGCGGTATTGCCTTGAAGAAGCAAGGGCAGTCCTGCACAAGGCATGCCTGTCAAGTCTGCCCGAAAAATGGGAAGTGGACCGCAATGGAACAACAGATTTATATGACACCCAAGCAACCATTTTTTGTGACATCATCGAGAGCATACGCAAAATTTATTTTAAATCGGTACGGCATTGTGCACTTTTATCAGTGCTTTACGGGAACGGAACCCCGCTATGCTGTACCAGACGGCTGTGTGGACATGGTATTTTGCTGTGATCCCGAGCAGCCTTACGCAGAGATCTGTGGTACTGTTCTGGCTCCGCAGGCAGTTCTGCTGCACTCCGATACCTGCTATTTCGGCGTGCGGTTTTTGCCGGGGTACAATCCGGTTCTGGGAAGTTCAGAGATCATGTCCCAGCTGGTGAATCATCAGATTCCGCTGGACGAGTTGATTCAGGATCGCCGCATGCTGGAGGGAATCTGCGGCACAACCGATTTCCGCAAACAGATTCGGGCATTCATGCGTTCCTACATGAACATTTATCGTCGTGCCTGTCCCATGGAACACAGCAACCTGCTGGTGCTCCATTCATTCAACCTGCTGATCCGCTCTGCCGGCAGCATTTCCATTGAACAGCTGGCAGAGGACACCGGCTACACTGCACGATATATTGACCGCTGCTTCCGCAATGAAACGGGTCTGAGTCCGAAGCAGCTTGCCAAAATTGTACGGTTTCAGGCGGCGGTTTCTGCCCTGAACCAGAATCAGCACAAGGGGCGTTCTCTAACGGAAATTGCCGCAGATCTGGGATATTTTGATCAGTCGCACTTTGTGCATGACTTCAAAGCCTATACCGGTCTGACACCGAAAAAATACCAGAAGCTGCTGCTGCACGATTCCTTTGAGGAAAAACTGCGAATCGTGCAGTGAAAAACGAAAAACAACACCGCATAAATAGTTATGCGGTGTTACTTTTTATATAGACTTTCCGGAACCTTGCAGTTTTTCCGGATTAGAATCATATAGGATGATATTGATCTCGAACCAGTCTTTTTCCGGAACGATCCACATTTTCCCGTGATGTCGCCGGACGATTTCCTGTACGCTTTTCAGTCCTAGTCCGTGGTTGATCTTGTCCGACTTGTGTGTACCGCTTTTAGGTACAATATTGCTGTTGAAACGGTTTCCGACCTGTAGTTGCAGGGCACCGAACCGTTCTTTCATTTTCAGTGTGATTTTTTGATTTTCTTTCGGAGTCACCAATGCAGTGGCTTCAATGGCATTGTCCAGCAAGTTGCCCAGCAGTACATTCAAATCAAAAATGGGATATGTCAGCTGATCCGGCAGCTGTACGTCTACTTCCAGTGCAACGCCGTCTGTCCGCAGCGGCAGAAGCTTGTAGTTCAGGATACTGTTGATGGCTTCATGCTGGGTGTAGGTGATGCTCTGGGTCAGATCCAGATTATCCTCCAGATCGTTGATATACGTGTACATTCCCTCCATGTCGTTGGTTTCCAGAAAATGCTTGATCTGGAATAAGTGGTTTTTCATGTCATGCCGTAAAAACCGCAGCCGCATCTGGCTCTTCTGCATGAATTGCAGCTGTTGCTGATAGGCTTTGTTTTGCTTTTCGATCAGCAGTGCGGTGTGACGCTCCTGCATCAGGTGAATCATGCGGTCATAGAGGGAAAAGACACTGACATTGATCAGCAGAAGGACAATGGCAGCCACCAGGGAACGCCATGAAAGTGTGCGGGCAATGTAGTGTGCCAGAAGGATACTGCCTAAGGGAATGAAAATGGCGGTAAAAACATAAAATATGTTTAGCCGCGGAATGACATCGCTTTTGTACAGATGAAAGTGCAGGCTCATGCGTGCAATGATCAGCATGAGAAGTGAGGCAGCGAATCCGCTGGTGAAGAACAGGGTATACTCGCACCAGATCGAGATCGTGGTACAGAGAATATCTGCTGCCATGCTGATGATATAAATGGAAACAGTTGCAAGGATCCGGTGTGCCCATGTGGTCGGATAGAGCAGGGTAATGCAGAAAAACAGGAGAATATTGCTGAGAACATTTATCACAATATTGTGAAACAAGATAAAGCAGCCGCTGTTCAGCAAAAAATATCCGATATACGCCAGGATCTCTGTCCGTTTCCGGCTGGGGTCCTTTTGAAACAGCAGCTGAGAAAACTGATAGACTGCGTAAATGTGGAAAATATTAGAAATGATCGTGATATACTGTTTCATGGCGCTTAGCCCTTCATGAGCCACTGCTCCACCAGCGGCTGATAGGCTCTGCTAATAGGGAGCTGTTCATGAGAACTGCCCTGCAAAAAGACGGTGTTGGAGGAAATATGGTCGATATAGTCCGGATTGACCAGATAGGACTTGTGGATCTGGATAAATGAACTGAAGCAGGGCTCCTGCTGTACTTCTGACAGCTTTCCGTAAAAGGAGATGCGGGAATCCGTAGTTTGCAGATATACCTTTCTTCCGCAGCTGTTCAGATAGCGAATATGGGACACCTGCACATGCACCAGAGATTTGTTGCTGGTACATTTGAAGATGCGGTGGGAAATGTCCCGATAATACAGCATATCGTCCAGAGCATGGGCAATTTTCTGAAAAGTGACCGGCTTTTGCACAAATGCTGCCGGACGAATGGGAATGGCATGGATGGCATAATTTTCATGAGATGTCACATATATAATGTCAAAATTCTGATGTCCCAGTATGTGTCGCAAGTACGTGCCCAGTGCCAGTCCGTCGGAGCACCGTTCCCGTACAGCATAGCTGTCAGAGAAAAGTCTGGCGATGTTGTTTTCACCGGAAAAGTCAATGTCCATAAAAACAACGTCATAGCGTTTGCCACTCAGATCGGTGTTGTACAGCGTGCGGCAGTCGGTGTAAATGTCCGGTGCATCCATGTCCACGTTTTTTTGTGTACTGTATTGCAAAAGGCATTCTCGAATCTGCTGACAGACATACAGTTCATCGTCTGCAATAGCAATTTTCATTGGAACCATGTGATTGGATAGACCTCCTGTTCTGTGTGCAATACTGTGCAGGATCCCGCATGGCGGCTCTGTGCAGTGTTGCTTATGGAATCTCTGAATTTGACAATGTGTGTTGCAGGCAATGCCGCACGGATGTCTGCCTGTCGGCTTTAGGAAACGCTGAATAAAGCCCGCCTGACGGCTTTGTACGCAATCTGCTTGCAGATTTTCCGTCATATTGCCCAGAAATCCCTTGCCATACGGCAGTATGCCTGCGGAATTTCTAGGCAATCTGCCGAAAAATCTGACTACGCATCTTACGCACAAGCTTTATTCAGTGTTTCCTTTACATACGGTCAGTTTGCCTATACGTCGTTTTCTTGTGTAATTACATGTTTTTTACAAATCGGAAATGCGACTATTCTATTTTTGCTCTTATAATGAAATGATTGAACTATATAGAATTTATTATAATTATAACATATGGTGCGGAAAAAATCAATGGAAATCCAGACTTTTTTTGGAAAAATGTTTCGGATTCGACAGGATACGACACGATTCGACATTCTGCATCGTTTGCTTTACAAAAAAATACAAAAAAGACGGAACTATCAATTTTTCAAATCTCAGGCGATTCAGTACAAAACCGTGTATTTTTCACATCATTGACATTTTGTGTAGAATGTGCTATAATGATCAGAATGTTTTCACTAGGAGAGGATCATATGCTACTGGAGCGTTTTTTGAAGCGGTGCATTTCTAATTATGAACAGGTAGAAGACCCGAATGTGAGAAAGGCATACGGGACATGCAGCAGTGTGGTGGGAATCTGCTGCAATATTCTGTTGTTTGTCCTGAAATATGTCATGGGTACGCTTTCCCACTCGATCGCCATTGTTTCTGATGCGTTCAATAACCTGTCAGACTGTGCCAGCTGTTTGGTTACCCTGTTTGGCTATAAACTGGCGGCGAAGCCGGCAGACAAGGGACACCCCTTTGGGCACGGCAGAATGGAGTACCTGACTTCACTGGTCATTGCTGTGATGATCGCCCTTATGGGGTTTGAACTGCTGCGGAATTCTGTGGAAAAGATCATTCGTCCGGACGCGGTGCAGTTCCGCTGGCTGACGCTGGCGGTGCTGGTTCTGTCAATTGGAGTCAAGCTTTGGATGGCGTGGTTCAACACCAAACTGGGGAAACGGATACAGTCCACGGTGATGATCGCCACGGCGAAAGACAGCCGCAGCGATGTGGCAGCTACCGGAGCAACCATTCTGGCACTGCTGCTGTCGCTGGTGACAACGCTGCCGGTGGACGGTATTATGGGTACGGCAGTTTCTCTGTTCATTCTGAAAACGGCTTTCGACATCATTCGGGATACGGTCGGCGATCTTCTGGGAAAGCCGGCAGATGTGGAAACGGTGCAGAAGCTGAAAGAACTGGTGCTGGCACATGAAAAAATCATTGGTGTGCATGATCTGATCCTGCACAATTACGGTCCGGGTCGGACTATGGGAAGCTGTCATGTGGAAGTGCGGAGCGACTCTGATTTTGTTGCGGTGCATGAAGTTGTGGACTTGATCGAACGGGAAATCGAGGAAAAGCTGCACATTCTGATGACGATCCACATGGATCCTGTGGAGGTGGACAACGCCGCTGTCAACCACTATCGGCACATGGCAGAACAGGTGATTGCCGAACTGCATCAGAATTTGAGCCTGCACGATTTTCGGCTGGTGTCCGGCGAAAACACCAATCGTTTGATTTTTGACATACTGGTACCTTTTGATTGTACCTATACCAATGATGAATTGTTGGATATGATTTCCGGCGAACTGTCCCGCATGGACAAAACCTGTCAGGTCAGTCTGACGTTTGATCGGGATTTTACATAGTGAAAACAGCCCTGCATGGTCTGCGTTTTGCAAAGACCATGCAGGGCTGTTCTGTTGTGTGTGCAAAGGCAATACCGCACAAAGATTGTGCGACAGATGCGTCATCAAATTTTTCGTCAGATGAAACAAAAAGCGGAGTGAATACTTGATGTATTCACGAGCATTTTTGTAAAATATGAGAGTCTGTTTTGTATCTGACGTATGCAGATTGCGTGCAAAGTCGCCAGACGCTCTTTATGCGGTATTGCCATAATGGAAACAGCCCTGCATGGTCTGCGTTTTGCAAAGACCGTGCAGGGCTGTTCTGTTGTGTATGCAAAGCTTTATGCAGTGTTTCCTTAATCTGCTGTGGAGCGAACCTGTTCTACGAACCGCAGGAACTGTGCATTTCCGGCATCGGTGCGTTTGAAAACACCTGCGTCCAGCAGAACCTGTTCAAAGACTGCCCCGATTTCCTGCTGAATGATCGTTTCCGCATTTTCCGCATTGGCTTCGGGGTGGCGTGTGCGGACTTCCTTCAGCCATGGCATGTGACTGCGGAGAGAGTCAGTCTGTGTCAGGTCGGCATCAGAATACAACGCCCTTGCCAGTACCGGCAGTTCTCCCGCCAGACGTGCCGGCAGGACAGCCAGTCCCATGACTTCGATCAGACCGATGTTTTCCTTTTTGATATGGTGCAGGGACGGGTTCGGGTGGAACAGTCCCAGCGGGCGTTCCGCCGTGGTGCGGTTGTTCCGCAGCACCAGATCGCATTCGTACAGTTTGCCACGCATTCTGGCAATGGGGGTAATGGTGTTGTGTGGTGTGCCGTCTGTTTCCGCATAGATTTCTGCTTCGGCATCGGTATAGGTTCGCCACTGGGTGAGCACGTGGTCGCAGGCTGTCGCAAGGGCAGAGCGATTTTCACTTTGCAGGCGAATGACCGACATAGGCCACTTGACGATTCCCGCCTGTACTTCCGGCTGATTCGGCAGCAGGAACGGTGTTTCCACCGGAGCCTTTGCCATGGCGAAAGTATAGTGTCCGCCCTGAAAATGTTCGTGGCTCAGGATAGAACCGCCCACAATCGGCAGATCGGCGTTGGAGCCGATGAAATAGTGGGGGAGCATGTCCAGCACATCGAACAGCTTTTCAAAAACTGCCGCATCGATCACCATGGGAACATGTTTCTGATTGAACACGATGCAGTGTTCATTATAATAGCCATAGGGGGAGTACTGGAAAGCCCAGTTTCCGCCGTGAATGGAAATGGGGATCGGCCGGAGATTCTGCCGTGCAGGGTGTGTCAGCGTGCCGGCAAAACCGGTGTTTTCAATGCAAAGCTGGCATGCCGGATATTTGGTCTGGGGCTGGTTCTTGGCTGCGGCAATGTCGCGTGGGTCTTTTTCCGGCTTGGAACGGTTAATGGTTACGTCCAGTGTGCCGTATTCGCAGTCATATGTCCAACGCAGATCCTTGGCAATTCTGCCGGCACGGACGTAGTTGGTGTCCTTGCTGTACTGATAGTACCAGTCTGTGGCTTCTTCCGGACTGCGGTGATATGCGGCAAAAAAGCTGCGGTTCACTGTGTGCGGGCGTTCTGTCAGCAGCCCCATGATGCGGGTGTCAAACAGATCTCTGGCGGCGTTGGAGTCGGTGATGATGCCTTTTTCTGCGGCATAGGACACCAGTTTGTCCAGAATTTCGTCAATGGTGGGCAGCACCTCCGGCAGGGCAGGCGTTTTCCACGCAGAAAGCTGCAAGAGATCCATAAGCTGATTCCGCAGGAAGATCTCATCTTCGGACGTGATCAGTTCTTTTTCGATACCGTACTGAATCAGTTCCTGTATGCTTTGTTCGATCATATGCATTCTCTCCTGTTATGCCAGATACAATTCCTTGACCGCTGCTTCACCGTCGCCGCGGTAGAACAGATACAGCGGGTGAGTGCCGTCGGAAATGTGCAGGGGAGCACGGCTTTCCGTCCATGCATCTGCCGGAGCAACCGGAATCTCTGCCACGATGTTTTTGCCGTCCATGTTGTCGGAAACTACAAACTTGCCGTTGCAGGAACCGCGGTACTGTACGCCGATCTCCTTTGCACCGGAGAATGCGAAGTACTTGTATCCCAGCATGGTGCCGTCCTGAATTTCGCCGATAAAGCGATCCTCACCGCAGTGGGTCGCGTTGGGGAAACTGTCGGTGTAGATTTTGTTGGAACCGTGGGGCATGTGTCCGTTGGTGATGTTGCAGGCGATCACTGCCGGATAGGTGCCGGTACCGTGCAGCGGCTTGCCGTTCAGACCGCAGGAGGTGATCTCTACCTGCGGAATGCTGCCGTCCGGCAGAATGGTAATGGGTTCTGCACATGCCTGACGGCTGTAGTCGGACTTGTGAGTCAGGCGGTGATAGAATACGTACCACTGTCCGTTGATACATTCGATGCTGCCGTGTGTGGTGCCGGTCATGTTCAGGCGGTCTTTTTCGCTTCTGCCATGATAACCGACATCACCGTTGGAAACGATAGTGCCGCCAAAGACGAAATCTCTGTCCGGCAGGTCGCTGGTGGCATAGCAAAGTTCGTGGTTCTGCCAGGAGGAGTAGATGAAATAATACTTGCCACCGATCTTGCGAATGGAACTTGCTTCAAAGAACGGGTGCTCCTCGAAGCTGGTGCCAATGGTGTATGCCGGAATGATGTGCCGCGGTTCGCTGGTGACTGTCAGCATGTCATCTCCCACAGTGACTGTGCAGGGACCCATGACACTGCCCTCTGTTTGCAGGACTTCGTTTCGGCTCTTGTGATACCGCTGCATGACTGCCTGAATGGCTTTCTCGTGGTTCGGGAAGTCCTTGTCCAGAGCCTCGTCTGACCATGTGCCGTAGTAAATGCGGATCGTGCCGTCATCGTTGATAACGCCGGGATCGAAGCAGATGTAGTTCAGCATGGGGCTGCCATCAGGATAGTGCACAAAGCCCAGATACCGGAATGGTCCTGCCGGAGAATCGCTGACAGCCACGCTGATCGGTCCGTTGTAGCCGCCGAAGCCAGCTCTGCCGGACATACAGTAGTAAAGGTAAAATCTGCCGTCATTGCCCTGTACAACGTCCGGAGCGTACATGAATTTCCGGTCTGTGGGATATGCCGGATCCTGATCGGCACGGTAAATAGTGCCCTCGCAACGCCAGTCGGACAGGTCCGTCACCGGAGCAGAGTAGGTGGTGTAGTCCAGCATGCAGAAGGTTTCGCCGCCCTCTTTGTCGTGGGAGCCGTACAGGTATACACGGTCACCGAACACATGGGGTTCACCGTCCGGAACACATTCATAAATGGGGAGAAAAGGGTTATATACTTGTTTTTTCATCAGAAAAAATTCCTTTCTTTTCATTTCCGGAGAAACAACATTGTTCCACCTGGATTAAGTTCATTATATGCGATTTTTCTGCATCTGTCAATAGCGTTTTTCATTAAAAAACAGAAGAAACATTTCATAAATTTGGTGGTTTTGACAAAGCTTTTCAGGTGGTGTTTTTACGTGGAAAATCGTGAATTTTGCCGAAAAGACACGTGTCAGGCTTCGTTTCAACACACCCTAATTCAAGCAAATGTCAATGATATACTTTAAGGCAATACCGCACAAAGAGCGTCTGGCGACTTTGCACGCCATCTGCTTGCAAATTTCCCTTCAGAGCCTGTTTCGTATCTTCCCGCACGCATCTTGCGTGCATATTTTTTGAGATATTTCGGGAAAATACTCGAAAATCCACAAAGGATTTTCTCCGTTTTTCCCTTCATCTCTCAAAAAATCTGACGACGCAATCTGCATACGTCAGATACGAAACAGACTCTCATATTTCACAAAAATGCTCGTGAATACATCAAGTATTCACTCCGCTTTTTGTTTCATCTGACGAAAAATTTGACGACGCATCTGTCGCACAATCTTTGTGCGGTATTGCCTTAAAATCATTTTCCCTAAGCAGCATACAATCCGGTGAAATAACCGGTTTTGTATGCTGCCTTTTCTGTTTTTTAAAATTCATATAAAGTTTACATATGCAACCTTCCCATTTTGCCATGCTCCATTGTCTTAGTAATATCAGGAAGGAAAAAAAGCGGCTTCTCAAAACAGCATCCAAAGGGAGAAAAAACAAATTGAAACAACTACCACAGGAGATTTAAGGGAATGTTGCACAAAGCACAGCTGCCGGTTTGGTATAATGCGGTTTTCTTCAATAGACATTGACAATTTCACATAAAAGTGTTATACTTAAAGTAAACGTAAAACCACAGAAAAATGTGCAAAAAGCACAATTCAAAATAAAAATCAAAGCAGAAAATTAGCCATTTTATTCAACTAAATTGCTGAAATCTAAGGAATATGGCTTATGAATATGACTGACACAAAAATAATGGTGTCACGTGACAGGAGGAATTGCAATGTATCGACAAATCAGTATATGGAAGCGTGTCATTTATGGCATGCTGGCAGCCGTAATGGTGCTGACTTCGTGCAATTGGGGAACGATTTTTGCGGCGGCAGCAGCGTTGGGAAATTCCAGCACATTTCAGGTTGGTTTCGGAGCCGTTACCTCAAACGGTGCAACGCTGACGCCGGAAACCAATGACGGTGTCGGCAGCTTCTACATGATCCAGAAGCAGCAACAAACACTGCTGACTGTGAATATTGTCCCGAATTTTTCCACAGGCTATGTTCGCGGGCAGAATCTGGAACTGACGCTGCCGTATTTGTATTGGGACGACAGCGGCGTTTTGGTACAGGTGAACAGCTTGGAGGAAATTCCTTTTGCCAAACAGCAGGCAGGGGAGTATATCGGCATGGAAGCAAAGCTGAACGACAAGAGCACTTTCGGCAATGCGACAACAGTCTATGATGCAAGCGGAGCGGAAGTGAAAAACAACAGTTATGTCCGCGGAAAAATCACTCTGAAAAATGCCTATGATCCCCTTAGCGGAAACTGTACGCCGAAGTTTGACATGCAGTTTTACACGGCGAGCAATGCGGTAAGCATTCCGGAAAATGCTGCGGCAACACTGGAAATGAAATTTTCCTATGACGGGCTGTATGATTCCGGCAATACGCAGATCGGCAACGGGTGGTCAACCGATGAACTGGACACCAGCACCAAAATCCAGCGTACGGTTACATTTGTCAACTCCAACTTGGAGTGGAGCACAACCATTGAAAGCGTTCCTACTGTGCAGCTGAACGAAGCGAGTACAAACAAAGACAATGCTGTCATGTGGCAAAAGTATAACTACATGGTGTATGAGGTCACAGTGCAGAATGATTCAGAAGAACTGGACAGTACAATCGATAACTATCTGATCACATTGCAGGCACAGTACAATGCGGACAAGATGCGGAGCGTTCTGGACGAAGATCTTCTCTGCTGGGAAAAAGAAAATCCGGACACGCAGAACAAAGATTTTTCGGCTGATTTTTACCAGCATCATGAGTTTATCGGAAAGCCCAATGCGGGCGGCATTCTGGTCTATGATGTCACCGATACACCGGACTGGAAAACCCAGTGGGATCTGGAACATTTTTCGAATATCCCTGCGGAAACTATCCCATATGGCTATTCCGGTACAGGTACGATTATTCTGCAAAAGGAAGTATCGGACAAGTCCCATACCCTGTATTCTGCGGAGAAAGCAGAAGAACTGAACCAGAGTGATCCTAATGAAAAGCATTATTTTGCCAGAAAATACATGGTTGCGATCCCATATCCGAATAACTTTAACAGCAGCACCGGATTTGAAAACACTTCCGGACTGACCACAACAATTTCATTCGGCGGCGGCAGCAACATTCACTGGTCGAAACAGTATTCAGATTCTACTAACTTCACTCCGCACACATGGGAGAATTTTACTCACCACAAGTATGTCAAGGACGCAGACGGCAACGAAGTGACAGACAAGACAGTGGGTATCGGTGCAGTAGATGAATACTATCTGGACGGGTTTAACAGTATCGGTAATATCCCGGTATTTAACGCAGTTTCTACAGACCATGTGCCGGAAGATTTTGGTCTTCAGGAAATCCAGATCTGCCTGAAAAATGACACGGTGCATTATCCGGATATTCAGCTGAAAGACTGGTTCAAGGTAGACGGAACAGACATCAACCAGTTTATCCGGTTTGGCTTTACCGATGCAAACGGTGATGTGGTCTATAAGACTGCCGGCGAACTGGGGCTGCATCTGGAACAGGATACCGATGCCGACGTGACAGAAGAAAAGAACTGGACACTGGAAATCGGCGACGTGCTGACCAACCAGACTGGTCTGACATTCTGCAACGAGGTAGAATTTGTATTTCGGGAGGAGATCCCACGCCATACCGAGTTCAACGGTTTGATTACCATGCGTGGTGCATTTCCGCACCTGTGGACATATGACAACAAGATCGACACCTCTTACGAAGTGCACTATTACCAGCCGCCGACGGCATCGGAGGACGGCGAGGGCAAGTGGGTTTCGGAGCCGAAAGAAGTCACACAGGCAAATGCTGTTATCCGCACAGAACAGGCGAAACCGGCACTGACCGGCGTAGGCGTTTATGAAGATGTGATCGGTGATCTGGTGCAGAAAGGCAATCCGCAGACGGTTTCCCTGAATGACGATACCGCGGCGGCTCGCTTTGTGATTTCCAACGACAGCATTTCCGAGATCAGTCCGGCAACACTGGACATCACCGGTCTGTATCCCGATGAGGATTACACTGCCGGCGGACTGGTCGCCTCGAAAATCCTGCTCAGTGAGAACCTGCTGAAGAAGGCAAAGATCGAGAAGATCGTACTGCACGGCAAGGTGGTAAACAGAGAAACACTGGTCGATTCGGATATTACGCTGGACGATCTGGAGAATTACGGTACTGATGCAAACGGCAATGTGGTAATTGCAAAGTCTGCGTGGAACACACTGACCTATCTCACTGGCATGACCGTGTATTTTCAGCGTATCAGCGACAGCATTCCGCTTGCTGATGCAGCAGATGACGGGAACTGCTATGTGCAGATTCACGGAACGCCTACCACAGAAAGGGACATCACTCCGCATGGCGTGCTGAAAACGGCATACAGCTTCGGCGAACATGACCAGACCGCGTTGGATCAGACGGAGGAGGATACCGTCACACTGAACGTGTCCAAGGTGCTGCCGGAGCTGAAAGCGAGCGTACATGCGATTCGCAAGGACGGCACAGAAGCCTCTGCGGTGCAGTCTGTCCAGTATGATAAAAACGGAATAGCGTATCCCGTTTATCCGACACTGGCTGTGCCGAACCGCAGCAAAACGGAACAGACGTGGTATCAGTTCCTGCTGACCAACAATTCCCGTTCTACCAGTTCTCATGCACTGCTGCAAGTTAATATGGACAGTGTCGGCAATGAACCGACAGACTGTCTGAAAGACATAGAGGGCTTTGACACCCGAAAAATCGTCCTGAACGGCATCGGCGATGGACGGGCGGCTGCCATCGAAAAAATTGAACTTTTCGACTGGGATAATACAACTTATACCGCAGACACCGAGGCAAATATTGTGCCCAGTCTGACGGTCGGTTCTGATGCCCTGACCGCAGATGCAGACGGCAATGTTACGTATACCGTTCCGGATACCATTCAGCGTCTGCGGAGCGTGCGGATCATTTTCTCACGCATCTACGGAAATACAGATCTGGACAATCTCAAGGAGATGAATCTGAAGCTGTACGGCTCGACAGATTGGGTCGGTGATCTGAAAGCATCGGCGAGATTCGAGGTAATTGGCAGCATCAACGAAGCGTCCAGAACTTCTTCCGAAGCAACCATGCAGGTAGCCAAGACCAATCTCATTATCACCCCCTCCGCCAATCGTCCGGAGACCAAGGAAACCAGCAATAAGAGTCTGACTGTGCCGAATAAGGCGGACAACTTGTACTATGGCTTCCTGCTGGAAAATGGGGTAGCTTCTGACTGCTATTCCAAGGCGGGGAAGTCGCTGATTTCTGTTGATCTCCAGAGCGTAGGCGTGAAAACGGAAAAGGACAATGCGAAAATCGTAAAGGGTTATCTGTCGGACAAGGTGACGATTTCCTCCAACTATGCCAAGAGCGGCAAAATCGAAAGCATTAAGCTGACAGCATTCCTGCCGGAGGGTGTTTCCGGTCCTGCACAGGTAAAGACCATTTCTCTGGAAGAACTGGAAAAGCATAAGAATGCGGCAGGGGAACTGGAAGTAGACCTGTCCGATTGGAAAGCACAGGGCGTATACCTTGCGAATATCGAAATCGCCTATGCCGATCTGGAACGCGACCTTTCTGCGGAGCAGGGCAATGCACCGGAACTGCGTATTTACGGCACAAGTGACTGGTTTGATGACCTGACTGCGAAAATGACGGTGACACCGCAGCATGAACTGATGCAAAATCAGGCAAAATCCGCATCTGTGGCATTCCATGTAGACCGCCCGGGGCTCAGCGTCAACACCCATATTTACTATAACGATCAGAAAGAATCTACACGTGCGGCATCGGGCAACACGGACGGAAATGAAACCATTTTCGGCGTGCCGTATGACCGTGACTTTCTGCTGCGTGCGGAATTTGCCAATGAAACCATCTCGGTACTGGACGATACCCAGATCATTGCCAAGGTTCCCTATGAAAAGCAGGGAGAAGCACGAACTGGTTTCCATACTACAGAACTGCGAATTTATCAGGATCTGATCGATCAGTTCGGCAAATTTGACAATATCATTTTGACTGGTAAAGATGCGGACGATCAGGAGAAAACCGTAACCCTGCTGCCGAAAACAGACGAAGCCGGAAAGGTTACCGGTTTTTATACGGAAGATGCACCGGATACCATTTATACATATACAGACGGTGCACTGACATTTACCAGAGATACAGACACGCGACTGTTCCCGGCGTTCGGCATCGAGAACCTGACACAGGTGGAACTGAACGGCAGACTGGTAAAGCTGGTGGACAAATCCGCATCGGAAAAGCGGTATATTGAATTTGACGGCTATGACGATTCGCTGTTCGGAAAGACCGATACGCTGGAAGTAGATACACATAACTATCTGGACGGCTTCCGGGAATCCAAGGGCTATATCACAGAAGCATACGATAAGGACAAGTATATTGTAACGAAGAAAGACACCACGGCGATCTATGTTTCCAAGATGTATTTCGACACCACTGTTATGGCATTCTATAAAGATGCCAGTGCCGGAGATAAGAAGTACACCGCAGCAGCCAGTGCCGTGGAACATTTGCGAAAGAAGTATGCCCAGCCCACAGAAAATATGACGACTTGCTCCTGGAGAAGCGATAAGCATATACACGGCGCAGACGGTTATCTGTTCTCTGAAAAAGAGAAGTGGGGAGATAGTGCGGATAACTCCGAGTTGGAGATCGGCTATAAATCCATCGGTTCTTTCGCTGTGGACTTCCGCCAGTATCTGAACACAGGGAACAATCTGCCCAAGGCAAAGCCGACCCTTGCCGGACAGGAACACCAGTCGTATGACTATGTGCGCAATGCATCTTTGAATACGGCGGCAACTGTGAATATTACATTAGACCTGCCGTCGAACACATTCGATGCGTACTATCTGAAAATTGACCCCCGTGCCAAAGACTATGTTCAGTCGGTTACAGCAATCTATGCAGACGGTACCAAGCGTACCCGTTCCGGACAGGAAATTCTCTATGAAGCCAACGAGAGCAATGCAGACGGAAGCTTTGCACGGCTGAATCTGCTGGGCAGCGATGCGGACATGTTCTCCGCGGACGATGCCAACTATTATAAGAAGCCGGAGAGCTATAACGGAAAGAAGCCGGAAAATCCGGTGACACAGGTCGTTGTGACCATTGACATCAACCGCTATCAGACTGTCAACAATGACGGCAAAACGGCAAAGTCGCCGGACTATGGCATCTGGTATGACCAGACGGATTCTTCCACACAGGGAATGTTTGAAGTTACCGGACGTTTCTACCGCATGGACGAGGCAGTTGCCACGGCACATGCGGATGTGACTGTGGGCAAAACCACCAATGGCAGAAGTAAGGTGCGGACAGACTCCGGTGCGGACAAGGAAAAGTCGGATTGGTCCTTCACAGACAAGTATTATGCCTGGACCAGTCACTATGATTATTATCGTTGTGGACACTATTGGACCTATGAGATATTCGACTATACTGCAAAGCATTTGCAGTCCAGCACACGTGTGCATATCGTCAACGATGAGGACAATGTGCAAAAGGGTGTCGGCGAAACTCCCGCTACAGCGGAAAACCGCAATGCAGAATTCGGAAAGGACAACAGTTTCGCGATCCGTTTTTATCGGAAGGGCAACACCAAAGAAAGCACCATTCCTACATCTCACGTCAACACGACTTGGGGCGGTGTGGGTCACGATGCACCGAATAACAATGTTTACCATTGGGTAATGAACAGCCCGTACTCCCGTACCGACCAGTACGACTGGGTGAATAAGCTGTCCTTCACGGACAAGGTTGTGCTGTCCGACAGCCTGCCGCAGATTCGGCCGGATGATGACTACGAATACAAGGGCTTTCTGACTACCGGACTTCAGATCAAGAAAGAGATCTATCAGTATTTCCGAGATGACGACAACATTGTGTTCACCATAAATGCGAAGAACACGAACAATGACGTTGTCGGAACGGCACAGACCATTTCTGTTCCGGTGTCTGAACTGAAACAGATGTACGGCGAAACCGATGACTGGAACATTTATTTCGAGTACACACCGAAACAGCAGGACAACACAGATAACGGGGACAATGCAGGCGGCAGCATCGAGGGAAACGCAGACGATGCGGACACCGGAGCAAACCAGCCGCAGATCGAACCGACCTATACCGTAAAACAGGACGGCGGAAAATATGTTGTGGTTCTGGGCGAAGATACTTTTGTGACAGACTACAGCATGACCATGTACGATATTCCGGGTACAGGGGATTATTCTGCGGAACTGACCAACAAGGAAAAGGCAGATTATCACAATACCAATACATGGGATATTCTGGTGCAGGGCAAGCCGTATGCGATCAACAAGACAGACGATGACATGTACGGAAAGAACACTGCTCAAACCAGTGTTTCCACAGATTATGAACCGGACAAGGAAATCTACAAGCAGTCGGACAATGCGATAATCATGGGCTACCTGATCGATTTTCGGGCAGGGTATCAGCTGCAAACGGAGAATGGCAGCGTATCGGAAAAGCTGTACTATGATTACAGCCAGAGCGACAACAACACACCGAACCGCGGCTTGTTCCGCGTGAAGCTGTTCAATCAGGACAAGCAGAATGCGACTGGGCAGGAGGCGGCTGCACGTATTGACAGTGCGGCTACCACCAACACCATGGACAGCCGATACCGGCTGGAGCATATCTACCTGCCGAAATTCCTTTTGGACGACAACTGGTTCGGCGTGGCAAATCTGACACTCCAAGTGGGCAGCACGAACGTTCCGGTGAACGTGGTAAAAGGCTCCGGCGTAGACGGCATGGCAGACGGCATCTATGTGGTGCATGTCAGCACAACGGAAACCGTACAGGGCGAGGAAGTCTATACCATTGATGTGGAACAGATTCTGCGGCAGCTGTATCAGGCAGATCCCGGCGTTCTCGGAACCTATACCAATACGACTAATCAGAAAACCTATGTCAAGGCATATGTCAACAGCTTCCAGCTGGACTTCAAGGCGAAAAAGGCAGACCGAAATGACAGCAGAACTGTGCTGTGTGACGGGGAATACCTGTCGGCGGATCATACCAAGAACACCAGTGCATTCCTGTATGACGGCGTTTATGTCGACCGGACACCGGACGATTTCATCGGTGACGAGTGGAATGCCAATTCCACGCCGACCTTTGGAAAGGATCCCAACAGCTATTCGGAGCAGATAACCACCAACCAGCTTTCGGCAGTCTTTACCTCCATTGACCCCAATGCCAATACTTATATTTATAAGAATACGGACGGTTCTGCAAAGGGCAGCAAGAAAGAGGCAGACTATACAGTCAAGAATCTGACGGGTATGCTGAACGCAGAAGTCACCCGCACAAAGATGTACGATCAGGATTCCAAGACCAGAAACATCGATGAGGTGGACTATCTGCACCTGATGCCGTATGATTATGTAGAGTATACCATTCGGGTGAACACGCCGAACGATGCACTGATTCCGCTGGAACATACCACAGTGGACTTCTCTGTTCCAAAGGGACAGCGAATCGTTCGCTGGGACGTTGTAGATGCAGACGGAAAAGTTCTGACAACGGGAAATGCCGCGGAGAATATTCCGGCTGCGGATATTCACGCTGCTCTGTCAGACGGCGGCACGACGATCGAAGCGGCACAGGGTGTCAAGTATGCCCTGCTTGCAGCAGCAGAAGCAGAGCCGGCAGAAACTGCATACCGGCGGCTGGTGGCAGAACTGGGCAAGGGTGCAAAATTCGATGACCAGATCAAGCCGGGTGAAACGGTTTACCTGCGTGTGACCACACAGCTGACGGAAAACGACGGCAGCTATGATGCTGTCACTGTGGGCACACCGGATCTCAAAATTCATGCTGCCCCCAAGCACGGCTATCCGCAGTATGCAATCTATGATACCACCAGTTCAACACATCTGCCGAATGCAGACAGAAGATACTACTGGAACAAGACAACGACCGACCGTGCAGGCGTGTCTTATTACTACCGGTATACCGAGGCAGATGCAGACAAGCAGACACAGTATTATGCACACGTGCAGAACGAACTGACCTATCAGTCTGCTGCACCGGTAACGCTTTCCTATCAGGTAAACGACATCAGGCAGAATTACGACGGAAAGGGTGCCGTGCTGACAGTCAGCGACCTGTACAATGAAACCGGTCACCATTGCGATACCTACACGGTAGACGTTTCTTTCCTGGAAAAGCGTTCCAAGGACAGCGGCGATATGTTCTACCGCGGCTTTGAACTGACGGAGCCCTACACAGTTCCGGAGGAAGCAGACAAGTTCGGCAGAGTGGAAGTGCTCTATGCCGTTGCAGAGCCGAGTACAGATCCGCGGTTTGCAGAAGACGAAAACATTGCATTCAAGACGGACGAAAACGGCGTAAAGGTGACCTGGAAATCCTATGCATATGACCCATCCCGTACCGAAGATCAGGCGGCAGAAGAAAAAATGACAAATGCAGATCTGCCGAATGTAGTGGGTGTTCGCTGGATTTATTATGATCTCAAGGGATTTGACACCACGACTGCATACAGCAGTACCTCAAAAACGAAGGTGGCACTCCAAAATGTAACGCTGACCGGTGTCGGCAGATACCAGGATGTCACAGACGGCACAGGCGTGAAGGCAGATACCTATACCCAGTATTTCACAGCCACCAACACCTATGAGCACATTCACAGTGAAAACGAAAATGCAGTGACGGTGACTGAAAGTGGCAGCAGTGTGGCATCTGCCAAAACACCGACAGAGCACACGGCATACCTGACAGACACCAAAGTCCTGAATCCTAAGGTTTATCGGGAAAACCCCATTGCATCGTTCCACACCCAGACATTTTCTTCCGAGAGCGATGCTGCGGCAGCGTATGAGGAAAAGAAAGCACAGAAAACAAGCTATCGTCCGGGCGATACTGTTTGGCAGAAGGTAACACTGAAAAACAACCTGGCCGCACTGAGCAGCGGAAAACAGGCAGGTGAGGAGGGCAGGCTCATCAATCCGGTGATCTATGATAAGGTACCGGAATATTTTGCCAAGACTTTGTACGGTTCGTATGGGGTCGGCGACAGCATACCCAATTTGCGTTTGCTGGATGCTGACGGCAACGAGAAGGATCTGAGCAATATTGAGCTGTATCTGGCAAATAAGACCACAGAAGTATCCGGCTATGACAGCGGCGGAAAGATGACCTATACTGACGGGTTCAAGTCAACCAATGCAACACAAAAGGCATTTAACGATCTGAAACCGGACGAGAAATCCACATATCAGATTTCCTTTACCGTGTATGAACTGCGCCTGCGTTACAAAGATGCTCCCGATGCGGACTTCGTTTTGCAGCCGGGAGAACAGATCGAGTTCTGCTACTCAGCGACCATTCGGGAAGAAAACCTGCCTATGGTGTATACCGCGTCTACCTATGCAAATGATGCTGCGGCATCCACAGTAGACGGAACCGGACTGCACCCGGCATATTTCCCCCGCATTGGTGAGTATTATCAGAACAGTATTTATCATAATTATTATAGTTCCTCTACGAACGGCAAACTTTATCCGATGCTGACCGACGGATTCTCTGATACCGGAAACGTCTGGAGTAATTTCAAGCAGGTGCAGAACAGCAGTATCCAGATGGATATGGACTATCTGATGCACGATATTGGCTTCAGTGCGGATAAGAATACACAGGTGGATATGTGGGAATTTCTGGATCAGACCATTACACACATTCCGGGTTCTTCCACCACAAGCGGCAGCATCAGCGGACAGAACAACACGCTGTTGGACGAGGATTCACAGACTGCAAAGAATATGCAGACGGTGAAATATACTGCCAATTCCATGATCGAAACGGCTGACCAGCTCCAGCAGCTGCCCCAGACCGTGAAGTACATGGCAGGCGGTGCAAACCGAGATTGGTTCCAGCTGGCAATGGGCAAGCGGAACAAGAATCATGCAGACTGGGCAAATCTGGAGGTCGCAAAGAATACACCTGTTGTATGGAGCGAGACACGTCTGCACCTGCAAAAGGCATGGCTTGCTACCAGCTCGGAATTTGTAACAAGCAATATCCAGTACGAAAAGACAAACGGCGACCACACCAATGTGCTTTGCGACCCGAATTCCCCGTATTTCGGAACATACTCCAACGGAAATGGATTAAACTCCTATTATAATAGTGTACATGAGGTAACAGACCGGTCTGGTGCGGCTGCGCTGGAATATGATGAAGATGTCAAGGTACAGCTCCAGGCGTACAACTACGGCGACTGGGATCTGGACGGCGTGACATTCCTGTATACCTATGCCTATGGCATGAAACCGGTGATGAATGCAGACGGGACGCTGGATACATCTGAGATACTGGCGTATACCAACACCGGCGACTCGAAAGCAGATACATTCTCCCAGATCGACGGGACATATGTTACCGCAGAGATCATTCAGAAACCGGGAGACAAAAATCCGCAGTATCTTGCACCAAAGGCAATGCGGGATGCGGCACAGAACACAAGCATCACAGACGGTGCAGACGGATACTATACCGCAAAGGAATACACCCCGTATGTGGTGAAGATCACTGTAAAACAGTCACTGAAAAAATGGTACGGCAGGGGCAGCGACTTCGGCTATATCACACGGGTGACACTTCCGGCAAGAGTATACACCGATACGGCAAGCGGCACATGGTACGATCGTGTTCTCACCCAGCCCTATGTGGCAGAGGGTAGCCAGAATCATCTGTACTATCAGATCTATGACATCGATCACTGGGACGGTTCTACCAAGACGCTGACCAAGCATAACCAGCTGTACGGCATGGATTACCTCTGGAGTCCGCTGTATTGGTATTGGTATGACAGCGACGGACAGCTTGGAAGTCTGAAATACCTGGCATCCTCTCCGAATATGCCGTCAGTAAACGGCTACAACATCCAGAACAAGGAAACGGTAGAGGAAAACGGCAGCTATTGTTTCACCAACAACGACAGCATCGACCGCTATTCCAGCGGCACGACCATGTTCTTTGCCGAAACTGGTACAAGAGCCGTGCTGCGGAAACCTCTGGTACGCAGCTGGACAACCATCAGCGAAACTGTTGGCAGCAATGGAACCGAGATGTACGGCAAAAATGTGGAGCAGTACTACACCGAAACACAGGGTGAAGTCAACTGGATCAATGTTCATGTGGAGAACAATTATTACTGGGACCAGTACGGCTACAGCGGCAGTGTCGGCATACGCGGCTATAACAATGAAAAGACGCTGCACAGCTATGGCACAGACGGCGGGCAAAAGGGTTCGCTCTCTCTGCCGGTCATCACCAACATTCTGCCCTATGGTATCGTTCCGGTTGCGGCAGACGGCTCCCGTTATACTACGGACAACACCAAGAATGACAAGCCTCTGAACTGGGAACTGTACGACAAAGATGCCACTACCAATCTGGCAGATCAGAAGGCACTCTATGATACCGAAGTCTACTATGACGATTCCACACAGCGGTATGTGGTACAGATTTTTGCCAGGGAGGAAAATGATACCGAAAAGGCAATGACCGCGGCGGAACTGGCAGAAAAGCGGGAAAAGGATGCTGCGATCCGGAACGGCAGTCTGTATAATTTCTGCATCAAGACCTTTACTTATGCAGAGCCGGACGATGTGATCAACGGCGTGGAAGACGAAGATCTGCTGAAAAACTATCTGAACAACTATTCCTATGTTTCCAGCAGAGTGAACGCGTACCAGTTTATCACGGACAACGACATTTCCGGAAATTTATACAAGGTATGCTCACCGGTAAATCTGAGAGCAGCTGTAAACGCTTATGATACGTATGATTACCGGAGTGCAGACAAGCGAAAGGACGCAGTTGCAGCAACCGATACGGAAGTACTGATGCAATACTACAGCGAGAGAGTGTACTATGATTCCTCTCAGGATACGCTGCCAATGCGTCCGGATACAGACAATGACGGACTTTCGACCACCAATCCGGATCCTTACGTTCTGCTGACCCATAAGTACGAAAACGGTACCTATATGCTGGGCAGCATGAGCCGGTACGCCGAGAGCGATCCCATGGAAATGGACGAGTACCGAAAGAACAAGCCGCTGTCGGAGGAAATTCGTTCCGCACTGAACCGCGATGTGACACTGCGTGACAACAGCAGTGATATGCTTTTCCAGGATATTACTTCTGCCAATGTGATGCAGGATTCCGGCGTTGTGAATACGCTGAAGATCCGCACGCAGACTCCGTCTTTAAAGGCGGAGAACATGGTAGCTGCTGAAAAGACCGAAGAAGGCGAAAAGGGCTTTGCCGGAAACAAGGAAGATCTGGACGAAGTGAAAACCCGTCAGAAGTATCAGAACAACGGGGAAAACTTTGACTACAGTGATATTCTCTGGTACAGTGCCAAGGTTTCCAGCCAGTCGGAGGCAGACTATCGTTATCGCGGAAGCATCTTCCACGCCAAAATGGTTGTCACATTCCAGCTGCCGGAAAATGTACGGTACTGGGACGAGGACGATCTGCTGGACGACTACTATCTGGAATACACCGATAAGTCGGGGAAAAAGCAGACATTTACCATGGCAGAGGCAAAGGCTGCCGGCTGGGGCATTGAGCTGACACAGCGGTACTTTGCCGGAGCAGTTGCACCGGCAGAAAATCCGGCGGACGGACTGACACGGGCAGATTCTGCCACAAAGCGTGGCGGTGAAACGCTGGTATTCGAGATCACCACGCCGAAAGATGACGGCTTCGACTGCACAAATGACAACACCTATGTGGCAGGCTGTCATCCGGCGGGCTATTTCAATGGCACGCTGAACTTTAAGATCAAGACACGCATCGACAATCTGGAACTGCCGGCGGATACGGACAGCAGCTGGGAGGATTATTATGCCAAGGTCTATGCAACGTTCGAACAGACAGACGGCAAGTTCGCCATTACAAAGGACGGTCTGTTTGCAGAACGTGATGCAGACGGCAAGTACTACACCCGCGGCGGCTGCCTGATGCCGAAGCAGGACAAGAACGGCTATGTCTACAACGACTACGGCAATATCGTCTATGAAAAGAAACAGCGGCAGGAAGTGCCGGCAAGTGACATTGTATATGATACCTATGATTTCAACTTCACCGGACAGACTATGGAGGGCATGCAGCTGCAAAATGCGGTGCGGGTGAAGGATACCAACCGTCCAAAGAACGATGCCATTCCGGAGATCGAACCCTTTGACGGCGTTGTGCCGGGTGAGATCTATCTGACCGCTTCTTCTGCGAAAGTTGCTGTTACTGCACCGAAAACCACGGTGCGTGCAGATCTGAACTATGAGCGTGTGCGTGTCAACGACCCGAACTCCTCTATTGTCATTGCGGAAGACCCGCATATTAAGCAGATTTATAAAACTGTCAGCTATGTCGATCAGGTGTCTAACGATACCGCATCGGTAAACGAATTCGTGGTCAACTACAATCTGGCAAACTACGCAACGCTGCGTGGTACCACGAAGGTGGCACCGGTCAACAAACCGGGCGTGCTGCCTCACGTTTCAGAGCTGGTTTATCCGAATGTAACGGAAATTTCTACCGGTAACTGGGCAATTCCGTCAGCAGGTGCACTGGAAACCGAGTATGCCGCAGACCAGCAGCTGGTTCATGACATTCTGGAAAAGCACCTGAAAGTGTATCCGTATGTTCTGATCAGCACGGACCCTGCCAATGAAGAAGCATTCCTTGCACCGGAAACGAAGCAGGACGACGGCATTTATTCAAATGCCTATGCCAACAGCAGCAAGGGAACCAGCTGGTGGGTACGCATCGGCGAAGAACAGGGCTATGCACTGGACGCAAACCAGACGATTTCACTGGAAGCCGGCAACCTGCGCTTTGACAGCACCAACGAAACGCTGAAGCAGCAGATCACAAACGACAGCATCAATTTGCACAAATCGATTCGTCAGGTGCGTTGGGTGATTCGGACAGAGGGCTTTACGGAAACGATTTCCGGAACTCAGGTCCGGCTGACCAACGCAGAGGCACCCCGATATTTTCCGGTGCCGAAGGGATTGTATGTGAATGCAGATGCAGACGACACCACAGAGGGCAGACAGGACCGCAACGATGTGGACAAGTATCACTATGGTCTGGAACCCCTGAGCGAAAGCATCAAGGAAAACAGCCCCCACGTGGCATTTACCACTGCACCGAATGACCCGTCTATCTCCAATTCTGTACACAACAACCATTTCGCCAGCGTGATCCTGCGTAGCGATGACTTCAAGTATGCGGTTTCCGGTGATGCGTCCAGAGTGGGTTTCTATCTGGATCCGCAGCTGCCGTGGCTGGGTATCGATATTGATGCCAAGTATTTCAGCGGTGCTGCAAACAAGGAATACAAATGGGATTCCAATACCAGCGGTATTTCCAGCGGTACCGGCAAGATGCTGAAATATACAGTGACTTATAAGAATCTTAGTCAGGAACTGCTGAACACAAGTACGTATAACCGGAAAAATGCAGAGGCAGACAAGCTGTCTGATCCTACGGTTTCTCTGGCACTGCCGTATCTGGAATCGCTCTCTGCGGACGCATTCCAGTATGTGCAGTATCAGGACGACTCCAACGGCAGTATTGACGGTTATTTCGTCGGCGATCACTACACCAGCATTGCGGAAAAGAACAGCGACAATCAAGTGGTAACGCCTGCGAAGAATCTGGACGATGTGATACCGCAGTGGACATGGCATATTGAAAACGAAAAGGGTGAATTTGTTTCCCTGAAAGACAACGGTGATGTTTCACTGGAAGACGTAGACGTGGAAAAACTCCCGTATGCAGACGTGACAAACACCGAAGTCGCTATGGACACGCAGAAGAACCCCAACCCCTACTTTGTGACAAAGCCGATCTCCACCAATGTACTGAACCGGAAGATCGTCAACTTCAAGTTCTCCGGAACTCTGGAGCCGGGACAGCGTATTGTGGTAGAACTCATGGTGCCGCTGGACATCAGCAACAGTAACATCGTTTCTGCGGAACTGATGCAGGCAAAGGCATATGGTTTTAAAAACGGTTCTTTCCGGCCGTATATTCCGGACAAGCAGGGAAAAGTCAAGATCGTTGCCTATGAAGTAGACAGCCATGATGTCAACGACAACAAAAGCAGCGGCGATATGACACTGACGATCACATCACAGGCAATCACCCTGCTTTCGATCGATAATGTCACACAAATGAAAACAGCCACTTCCGATCTGGATTCCGTAAAGGCGGCAATTCCAGTTCGGGTACAGGAGGGCGGCAATTACTCTTACTCCATTTCCATGCAGAACAGTTCAGATTCGGATACCGAGTATAAGACACTGCTGTTTTATGATGTGCTGCCGTATGTGGATGACACCAAGGCAACAGATTCGGAAGCTAAACGTAACTCGAAATGGAACGGCTATCTGATTCCGGATTCCGTGCAGCTGAAGCAGGTATCCACCAGCGGTACAGTAAATCTGGATCCGTCTATGTACACCGTCTGGGTCGGACCGATCATCAAGAAGAACGGCAGCTATGTGCTGCAGGATGTCAGCCTCCTCCCGAAGCCGGCAGATGATCTGATGGATACCGAGAAAAACAATTTCTACCGGAGTCTGTATCAAGATGTAAACGGAAAGAATTCGTATTTTGTCAAGCTGTCTGAACTGATCGGCGATCACAAAGCCGGCAGGATCTCTGATGCCGAATACGATCGGCTGGTACGGGGGATCCGTGCGATCTGGGCACAGATGAATAATGCCGACACCAGACTGGACAAAAAGAACCGTATGGAACTCTACTATGAGATGCATGCACCGCTGAATCTGCCGAAGTATGTTGGTACACCTACAACTGAGGACGAGAATGAAAGTGCAGCATCTGCGGAGAGTATTCGCAAGCAGGTAGAGGGTGTGACACAATGGAACACCTTTGCTTCCGGCTATGATTCTGCAAGTGCGATCGGCAAGAACTATCAGGTCTTTGAAAACACACAGGCCGGTGCCTATATTTCTGCCCCCAGCGGAAAGGGCTATATCGGCAGCTATGTCTGGAGCGACCTCAACTATGACGCTCAGTGTAACGAAGCAGAATATGAGATGTCTGCCAACGGACGGTTGCTGCCTACCGGCAAATGGACGACCGATATTGACTTTGACGGAAAGCCGGACGATCCGGGTATCAATGGCGTAAAGGTGGAACTGCTGACGAAGAAGGGCTATTCCGTCAACGTCAACGGTGAGGCAGTGATTGCCGATCCGGATCCTGACAGTAACCCGAATCCGGAAAAGACACGTTATGTTGTCATTGACGAGGAAACTGGTCAGCCGAAAACCATTGTAGAAAACAACACCAATTCCTATCAGTATACGTTTGACGGACCGGTGACTTATACCACCGAAAGCGACTATTACGGAAATCAGGGCTATTTCATGCTGTCGAATCTGACACCGGGAGATTACCGGCTGCGGTATACACTGCCGCAGGGATACGATCAGTACTCGGTTACAACACGGGAACTGGGACAGACTGGCACAGCACTGAAAGTATACCGTGACGGAAAGGTCGTCTATACCGGCATTCGAACAGAAGATGACCAAACGGCAGTTGCCAACGAAATTGCCAACACAAAGGCTTCGTCCGGACAGCTGATCGTACAGACGGCACCGATTCATGTAGATGCGGTGGAAGAAGATCTGACAAAGCATCAGGCATATGACACCGCCATGACTTCCTATATGCTGGGTGTTTCCAGAGGATACACTTACGGCGGCTGGGCATGGGTCGATGAAACAGACAACAACGGCACCATCGAAAGCGACGGCATCATGCAGGAAGCCGAACAGAAGCTGAAAGATGTGACGGTGGAAATGCACGAAGTCGATGCAGACGGCAATATCTCTCCGGAAATCGCCGTTGACGGCGACGGCAATCCGGCAGTATTCTACACGGGAACAGACGGCTACTATCAGTTCCGTCTGTATCCGAACAAGAACTATGTGGCAGTGGCAAAATATGAGGGCAGTTCTGTTATCCCGTATAAGCCTTCGCCGTTTGTTCTGCACAACGATCCGCTGGAAACATCAGATGATAACGATCTGACCAAGGCGGTGAACAATTTCCGCACACGGCCGTTCCAGACCGGTGTGCCTTACGACAAAAACCAGAAGCCGCTGTATGAAAATGACGGTCAGACCTTCCAGATCAACAGAAGCATTTCTCTGGGATTTGTGGACGGCTCCCGTGGATTTATCGGACAGTGGATCTGGGACGACGAAAACTATAACGGCATTCGGGATACCTTTGAAAAGGGTATCGAGGGTGTGACCGTGACCTTGCAGCCGTTCTACTATGACGGCGATACCGGAAAATGGGTAGCCATTACCGGTGGGGAACGCGACATAAAAACTTCGGAATCCGGTTCTTATGTATTCCAGAATGTTTCCAGTTACTACGAAAAGGACGGCAGGGAATATCTTGCTGGCTATCGGCTGTACGTTGATCCGGCAAAGAATCCCCAGCTGTACCAGAAGTATGCGATCACCAAGTATAAGCAGTATCCGAACAGCCGTTCTACGGAAAACAGTGACCTGCAATATACCGGTGATATGCAGTACTCTCTCATTGGCGATGACTGGTTCGAGTATGGCGAAAACGGCAATATCACAGCAACGTATCACAACTATGATAAAGAAGACGACATCATTATTATTGCCGGAGAAACGACAAACCAGAACAGCAATGTCATTGCCTATAAGAACACCCATTATGATACCGGCGAAGCACAGCGTCTGCTGGACTACAGCGGCGGCTTTACGGAGATTCAGACTTCTGAAGTAACCGGTTATCTGTGGGAGGACAACGGTAAAAATGCAGCCGGAGAATATCAGGAGGCATTTGACTATGACGGTATCCGCAATACAGTGACCGCAGAGGACAGCACGACTCAATTCTATGAAAAGGGAATTGCCGGAGCGACTGTTCAGCTGGAACAGTATGTTCTGCAAAATGGTACCTATGTACCGGTAACAAGTGGAAACCGTACTGTAAAAACTGATGCAGACGGCAAGTATACATTCTCCGGTGTTTCCACATATGCGGAAATCAATGGGGAAAAGGTGCTGGCACATTATCGTCTGAAGCTGCTGTCACTGCCCAGCGGCATGGAAAACTATGCTGTTACCCGCTATCGGCAGAACGGCGATGCGGAAACCCAAGTGGTGGACAGCCATCTGATAGCACAGAATGAACAGCACGGAGCAGGATATACAGATTATGACATTGCGTCTTATCTGACCTCTCCGGCTGACGGTGATTATTTCATCACTGCAAAGAAGTCCCAGCCGGAAACAGAAGCTGGCATTGACGGAAACACCTATTTTGAACCGTACATTCTCTATGATGATGCAGCAGTGCACGACAGAAATCATGATTATGCCTACGATTACATCAAGGCAAAGGATTATGACGGCTATGACGGCGGTCTGAAAGCATTTGAAACCGCCTCTGTCAGCGGCGTGGTCTGGGAGGATACCAACTATAATGGTATTCAGGACGACGGCGAAGCAGTATATCATAACAGCAAGAATCCGGCAGTTGTGCACTTGCAGCAGTATTTCTACCGCAATGACGAATGGGTGCTGGAAAATGCAGCATTCCGGACACACGAAACCAAAACAGATGGAACCTACACGTTCAGCAATCTTCCCACCTATGTGGAAAAGAACGGCGTAAGGTATCTGGCAGGCTATCGGGTACTCCTGAAAACAATGCCGAAAGATTATGCGGCAACGAAGTACTGGAACGATGCAGATCCGTCAAAGGTTTACAGCAAACTGTATGTGACCGATGCCGATGGTGTCGAGGACAGCCAGCGGACAGGTGACCTGCCGGTTACTGTGCTGCAAGGCAATCACGAAATGCTGATTCCGGCACGGGAGGCAAAGGCAGGCACACAGTCCAACGATGCAGAACCGTATACGGATTACAACTGGGCATATGTCTGCGGCACGAACATCAAAAATATCGACACGCCGAATACTGCACAGCAGAAGTACTATGATCTGGTAACAGCAAGAGATTATGAAAATCTGAATGCCGGTCTGAAAAAACGCAACATTGCGGCAGTAAAGGGCAAAATCTGGGAAGATACGGATTACAACGGCATTCTGAACAGCGGTGAAAAGGGCAAGAGCGGCGTTTCTGTCACTCTGGAACAGTATCGCTATGATGCTGCCGTAAAGCAGTTTGTTCACATGAACAATGACATGACTGTGAAAACTGATGCCAAAGGCGTATATCAGTTTGCCAAGGTGCCGACCCACTTTGTGGTTGACGGCACAGATCAGCTGGCATATTACCGCATTCGTGCGGCTGTGCCGGCGGGATATGCGGTGACACGGTATCGTCAGGCAACAGATGACACGAAAACAGACAGCGACTGGATCGCAGAAACGAATTATCTGACTGCACCGGACAATGGAGATTACTTCCTGACAGCACAGCCGGCACAAGGCAACGCTCCCTATAATCTGACTGATGCTGTCACAAACAAGGAATACGATTCCATATTGAATGCAGACGTGACTGACATTTATAACGGCGGTCTGAAAGCGTTCGAAACCGGAAAGATTCAGGGCGTGGTTTGGTTCGACAAGAATTACAGCGGCTTGCAGGAAGCCGGTGAAACGGCAATGGCGACACAGCAGACGGTCTATCTGGATCAGTATTATCTGGACGATACCGGAAACTGGCAGTTTGTCAAGAAAGATTCTGTTCAGACAGATGCCAAGACAGGTGCATATCAGTTTAAAAACAAGCCGACGTTTGTAACGGTTGACGGAAAGATGTATCTGGCAGGCTATCGTCTGCGGCTGAACGCGGTACCGGACGGTTATGCTGTGACAAAGTATCAGGTGCTGGATCCCACAGGAAGCTGCATCAACAGTGACCTGCTGGCAGCATCTCAGGAAACGAATGCAGATCAGACCGTGGACTTCAACCAGCCGGACGAGTATATCTTGCTGGCAAAGAAGGCTGTTCACGGTGCATTCGGAAGCAAGGAGTCAGGATTCCACGAATACTACGTGCGGAAGTACGACAATGTCGATTATGATATTGTTACCGCAAGAGATTCTGACGGCGTATACAACGGCGGACTGAAATCCATACAGACTGCGGCAATGGACGGACGAATCTGGAACGACCTCAATTATGACGGCACAATGGATTTTAGCGAAAGCGGCTGCGGCAATTTCAATTTGACACTGTATCAGTATTATCTGGACGGAACGACTTGGAAAAAGACTGCGGCGACTATGACAGCAGTGACCAACAGCAACGGTCTGTATCATTTTGAAGGTATTCCCACTTATGCGGAAGTCGGCGGCAAGCGGTATCTGGCTGGGTATCAGCTGCACTTAGATGCACTGCCGGACGGCAATGCAGTTACTGTACTTGCCAACGACAACAAGCTGCACTGGAAGAATGGCGAACTCACTCTCATGGGCGAGCAGGAATATCTGATCGTTGCAGCAGAGGCACAGCCGTTTACCGGAGAACATACCGGAAACACACCGCAGTACAACACGTATTACGACCGCACTTACAGTGCAGTTCCGAATACGGATACGATCTACGACATCACAGAAAGCCGTGACAGCAAGAACGAGTACCATGGCGGCGTTCGGGCGTTCCAGACAACGTCTGTCAGCGGACGAATCTGGAATGATGCCGATTATGACGGCGGCATGGCGGCGGAAGAAGCTGGCATGGAAGGCTTGTCGATGACGCTGGAGCAGTATTACTGGGACGGCACCACATGGCTGCCGACAGCACAGCAAAATTACACTGCAACTGTAAACACCGACAGCAACGGGGACTATCATTTCGAAAATGTTCCCACATTTGTGGAGATCGGCGGCGAGCGGTATCTGGCTGGCTATCGGCTGAAGCTGGACGCACTGCCGAAGGACGCTGACGGTAAGATCACCTACGGCATTACCAAGGCAGGCGGCGACAGCAAATTCCAAAGACTTGAAAATCCGTATCAGAGCGAGAACCTCTATCTGACAGCACCGGATCAGTATCTGATTCTGGCTGCTGAGGCAAAGACAGAAACCGATTCGACATACCGAAAGCACTACAACGGCAGTGACTATGACATTGCAGATGCCGCAGCCCAGACAGACTGGAACGGCGGCTTGAAGCAGGTCGAAAAGGCACAGATCGTTGGACGTGTCTGGGA
The DNA here is from genome assembly GCF_003438725.1 of Ruminococcus sp. OM06-36AC. Classification (NCBI taxonomy): domain Bacteria; kingdom Bacillati; phylum Bacillota; class Clostridia; order Eubacteriales; family Oscillospiraceae; genus Ruminococcus; species Ruminococcus sp. OM06-36AC. The sequence continues at coordinate 70,798 of NZ_QSTT01000005.1, read as the reverse complement.
CGATGCAAATTACAACGGCTTGCAGGATACCGGCGAGGGAAACATTTCCGGCGTAGAAATTACGTTGGAGCAGTACTACCGCGATGCCAACGGCAACTATCAGCCTACCGGCATATTCCAGAAGGATTCTGATGCCAACGGCGAGTACCGGTTTGACAATGTGGATACGTTCTGTAATGCAAATGGCGAAACCTACCTCTGCTATTATCAGCTGAAAATGACAGGCGAAGTGCCGGACAATTACACCATTACCTGGTACCGGCAGGGCGATGATCCCGCAAGGGACAGCAATCTGGATGCGGAGAGCCGTTATCTGACGAAAGACACCTATTTTGTTTGTGCAGCTGCGGATACGGACAGCACGGATTATGCAGTGGACGGCAGAGATATTCTCCGAAAGGAAGATGTTTCCGGTTATGATGCCGGCTTTACACAGTTGGCAGTAGGGGACATCTCCGGACGGATCTGGATCGACCACAACTATGACGGCATGCAGGACGAAGCAGATGATGCGGCGAATACCGCAGAGGACAAGGCGGCAATTGAAAATGTTACCGTCAAGGCAATACAGTATTATTATGACGGCAGCCAGTGGCAGCCGAACGACACGGCGTATACAGCCAGCACAAGCACAGATGCAGACGGCAAATACACACTGGCGAATCTGCCCACCTGGGTGAGAATCAACAATGTGGATTATGCCGCAGGCTATCAGCTCTGTCTGGAAAATCTCCGCGGCAATTATCTGGCGACACAGTATCGTGTGGGAACTGACCGCACCAAGGACAGCGACCTCCGACTGGACAGCACATATCTGACGAGTGCGAACGAATACATTGTTCCGGCGGCAAATGCGTATAACGATGCCAACGGAAATCAGAATGGTGCTTCTGTACGGGAAGTTCCGGACAGCAACGGTACCATGTACGCAGTAGACCTTGCATGCGGCAAGAATACCGGACATTATGATGCCGGACTCAAGCAGCAGGACAAGGGCGTGATTCGCGGTACCATTTGGAACGATGCGAACTATGACGGTTTGTATAATTCCAACGAAGTGCCGGTGGCAACTTCGGTTCGCGTGATACTGACCCGTGAGATCTATGAAAACGGAAACTGGATACCGGATACTGCATTTGGTGAGGTTTCTGAAATTGTGGATCACGGCGAGTATCAGTTTACGGATCTGGACGTTCACGTGCCGGCAGACCTGTCAGATGACAGCACTTCTGGCAACAAGGATCGCATCTATGGCTATCAGATCCGGCTGGATCTGGCAACTGTGCCGGATACCTATGCGGTGACCAAGCAGTATGCGGAATCGGAGCAGGCTCTGGAAAACAGTTTCCTGAATCCCCGTGACGGCAGTCTGCTGGCAAAGGACGAGTCGCACATCATTTTGGCGGCGAAGGCAACTGATGCAGATCGGGAGCATACCATTACCATTGCAGGTACCACATATGCACCGGCAAATCTGGCGAAATCTGTCGCACCGCACAACGGCGGCTTGACTGCAATCGAAACTGCGTCCATTGAAAGCTACATCTGGAATGACGAGAATTACAACGGCATACAGGACGAAAACGAAGTGGGCGTTGCAACCGCAACGGTCAAGCTGACACGGAAATATTATGATGATTCTGATAAGACGTGGAAGCAGGACGACAGCTTTGCATTGGTTGCAGAGGGTGTACCGGTAGCAACAAGCACACCGGTAGCGACAAGCACACCGGTAGCAACGGGAACGCCTGTGGCAACAGGTACACCGGTAGCGACAGCAACACCTGTGGCAACCGGCACACCGACAGCCTCCGCATCTGGCGGCTATTATCGGTTTGACAACCTGCCTACATTTGTGGAACGGAACGGCGAGCGTTATCTTGCCGGTTATCAGTTACAGCTTTGCGAGATGCCTAAGGGCTACGCAGCGACCAAGTGCCGAATCGGAGAGGACAGCACCAAGGACAGCGATCTGTTTGCGGATACGTTACATCTGTATGAAGATGCAGACGAAGTGATCATACTGGCAGAAGCGTCCAGCGGCAACGACTTCTACGACAGGAATGTGGGGGACAATGCCTATGACATTGTCAAGGCAAAGGACAACACGGACTATGACGGCGGTCTGACTGCAATCGAAACTGCGTCCATTGAAAGCTACATCTGGAATGACGAGAACTACAACGGCATACAGGACGAAAATGAAGTGGGCGTTGCAACCGCAACGGTCAAGCTGACACGGAAATATTATGATGATTCTGATAAGACGTGGAAGCAGGACGACAGCTTTGCATTGGTTGCAGAGGGTGCACCGGTAGCAACAAGCACACCGGTAGCAACGGGAACGCCTGTGGCAACAGGTACACCGGTAGCGACGGCAACACCTGTGGCAACCAGCACACCGACAGCCTCCGCATCTGGCGGCTATTACCGATTTGACAACCTACCTACATTTGTGGAACGGAACGGCGAGCGTTACCTTGCCGGTTATCAGTTACAGCTTTGCGAGATGCCGAAGGGCTACGCAGCGACCAAGTGCCGAATCGGAGAGGATACAGCCAAGGACAGCGATCTGTTTGCAGATACGTTACATTTGTATGAAGATGCAGACGAAGTGATCATACTGGCAGAAGCGTCCAGCGGCAACGACTTCTACGACAGGAACGTGGGGGACAATGCCTATGACATTGTCAAGGCAAAGGACAACACGGATTATGACGGCGGCTTGACTGCAATCGAAACCGCGTCCATTGAAAGCTACATCTGGAATGACGAGAATTACAACGGCATACAGGACGAAAACGAAGTGGGCGTTGCAACCGCAACAGTCAAGCTGACACGAAGCTATTACGACAGCCGCGATACCACTTGGAAACTGGACGACAGCTTTGTGCTGGTGGCAACTGGCACACCAGTCGCAACGGCAACACCTGTTGCAACAGGCACACCGGTAGCGACAGCAACACCTGTGGCAACTGGCACGCCAACGGCAACCGCATCTGGCGGACACTACCGCTTTGACAATCTGCCGACCTACATAGAAAAGGACGGTCAGAGATATTTAGTGGGGTATCAGATGCAGCTTTGTGAGATGCCGGAAGGATATGCTGCAACGAAATATCATGCGGCTGCCGACAGCGACAAGGACAGCGATCTGATCGCCGGCACACTGGATCTGCAGGAGCCGGATACATTCCTGATCCTGGCGAAAGCATTCAGCGGAAATACACCATATTGCTGTCAGGTTCGCGGCGTGGACTATGACATTGTAAAGGCGGCAGATGTCACCGGATATGACGGCGGCATTGTGCAGAAGGATTCTCATGTATCGATCTCCGGTATTGTCTGGGACGATGCAGACCGAGATCATCAGATCAGCGACGGCGAATCCGGTATCGCCAATGTGAAGATCATACTCCGGCAGTATTATCGCCGCAACGGAAAGTGGGAACTGCTGCCTGAAGCAAAACAAGTTGCCTATACCAATGCAGACGGACAATATCGTTTCGACGACTTGCCGCTGTCTGTGACGGTGGACGGTGTCACATATCTGGCAGGATACCGCCTGTGGATCGATTCGATTCCGGCAGGATACAATGCGGAAGAATATGCTGACATATCGTCGGGCAGTGTGGAGATTCGTGCAGAGGAACGCACGTTGGACGGCTGTATGATTCTGGGAATCCCGGAAGAAAAGGGCGTCACGTCCGGAACTTGTCTGGAAGGATTCAACATCGCCAAGGGCGAGGATATGGCTTTTCTGAATGTCTTTCTGAATCGTGATCCGGAAGAATCTACGGAAACAACAACGGCTACAGATCTTGTTACGACAACAACCGAAACCGCAGTTTCTACGGAATCGACGACACAGACCAGTACTTCGGCATCTGCGGGAACTACCTCTGTGGAAAGCAGTACCACGGAAACCAGTACGGCAACCGTGCGGACTACAGCAAGCACTACAGAATCCAGTACAGCAACAACACGGACTACGGCAAGCACTACGAAAACCAGCACCACAACAACACGGACTACAGCAAGCACTACAAAAACCAGCACGACAACAGCACGGACTACAGCAAGCACTACGAAAACCAGCACCACAACAACACGGACTACAGCGAAAACGCAGTCGTCTCATACTACTGCAACCACACGTACGCATACTACAGCTACGAAACAAACCACCAGCAGCGTTACAACCTCGAAACAGACTACCCATAGCACATCACACACAACAACAGCGAAAGTCACCGCATCACCGGCAACACATACGATTGCAAAAACAACCACGCACACGACACATACCACCAGTCACAGAACGACCGCCGGCACAACCAGTATCACTCAGAGAACATCTGTGACGACTTCCCGAACCACGGGAACGACCCACACGACAGCTACTGTAACGACTACTGGCAGCACGTCAGTCACTACTTCCGCAATACACCGCACGACATCTTCGACAACACAGCAGACTACAGCAACGGTGACACTCTCCAGTGCAGGTCCGACCAGCGTGACAACTACGACACATACCACCATTCAAACTACCACCCAGACAACGCCGAAACAAACGATGCAGACTACGGTATCTCAGACGAATACCACGTCTGTAGCACCGACCAGCCGCACCACTTCTGCGACAGTTTCTACGACTGGAACCACCAGCACGGGAACGACAGACAGCAGTGCATCGACTGGAACACAGACCACACACCACAGCACGCATACCACGACACAAACCACCACAGTTACTGAAACAACGGTGAATAGCACTTGCGAAACATCGGGTGCTTCCACCAGCATTCGACAGACCACATTGCGGAAAAATCACGTGAGCGGGGACACTGTCACGACTACCACAACAGCTGCAAACAGAGAGCATGCGGCAGGTCATCACACGCAGACGACGACAACGGCGGCGGCAGATGTTTCTGCACAGACCTCTGAAAAAAAGCGGATACCGCTTCCGCGGCAGCAAAACATTTCGGGAACGCCGAAAACCGGAGATACCACACTGCACATCACCATTTTGATCGCAGCCTGCGGATTCTCACTGCTTCTGGCAATCCTGACAAAGCGGCGTAAAAAGTAACTGCATGCTCAGATGGCTCTGGGCGGCATCAGAAAAAGAGTCACACTCGAAAGGGTGTGGCTCTTTTTGCGTATGAGCGTGTGCGGTTCTGTTTTTGAAGCAGAAAGGTGTCTTGCTTTTTGGAAAAAATTGTGGTATGATAAAAATGAGGAAGAATGTGTCGAAGGGAGCGTAGATGGCGTGATTCGAATCGCGGTGGTAGATGATGAGAAAGATCAGATTTTTCAGTTGAAAAAAATCATTCAAAGCTTTTTTCATGAAAAGGGGAAAAGCATTATGGTTTCTTGTTTTACACAGGGGGAAGAACTGCTTACGCAAAGCACTGATTTCGATATGATATTTTTGGACATTCAAATGGAAGGTATTGATGGGATTGAAACGGCAAGATTGATTCGACAAAAAAATAAAAAAGTTGCTCTGATATATGTTAGTAATTATTCAGAGCAAATGGCAGCATCTTTTGCAGTACATCCATTTTCTTTTTTAGAAAAGCCTATTCAAAACTCAAAAATTCGGGAAGTACTAGCAGAGTATTTACAGTACTATGGCACAGAGGAAAAAAATTATATTTCATTTCCCATGCATCACGGAAATGTTGTCATAGAACCTCAAAAAATTCTTTATTTTGAATATGAGGGAAATCGAAAAGTCAAGCTGGTATCTACAGAAACTGTATATCATATTATTGGCAGCATGAGTGAATTAGAAAACCAACTACAACAATATCATTTTATCATGCCGCATAAAAGTTTTTTGGTCAATGTGGCATGTATCAATTCATTTTACAATGATATTATTCTTTCAAATGGCATGAAAATACCAATTGCAAAAAACAGAAGAAAACAAGTCCATGAAAAGATAAGTGATTATTTGCATCACCATTTGCAGAAATAGGAGGTGTTTCTGATGAAATTATTATTGAGTTGTATGGTAAGCCTTACTTGTACCTTTTCTGGAATATGGGCGTTATCTAATTTTTTCTCCATTCAAAAATCTGAGATTTGGCTGCGTTTTCTTAGTGTGACGATAATTTCTGTTTTACAAGGATTGATGTGTATATTTGGAATTCCGATTTTAAATACAATAAGTATGTTGGCAATGATTGTTTTATCCACGATTATTTGTTTTCGTATACCAAAAATCTCATTTTTAATTTATGACTTCCTGATTGCATTGATTTGTTTTATAGCTGATGCTATGTCAACGCTGAGCTTGTCCTTTGTGACACAAAAAACGATTTCGTCTGCGGTTGCGGAAGATAGTTTAACGATTTCAAGCTGCCTTCGAACTTGTTTGCTTACATTTATTTTATGTCACATTGTCTTTTCTATGATTCGAAAGAAAAAGAGTAGTTTTGTATGGTATGAATCGATCTCATATGCAATTTTAGCAACTGGAGAAATTATCACTGCCAATTACATCATAGAAAATATTGCAAATACGCATTCCGGAACATTCTTGGTTTTCTTTTTAACAGGCTGTATTGTGCTAGATGTCTACATTGTTTTTGTATTTTATCGTGTTTCTGCGATTCGGGAAATGGAAAAGAAAAACGCATTGTTGCAGCAGCAAACAGATATGCAAATGGCAGTTTATCGTGATCTTGAAAAGCGGTATCAAAATTCTATGACGATCATACATGATGTAAAGCGGCATGTGAATGCTTTAGAGGGATTGATACAGACTGAAAATCTGACAGAAGCAAAACAGTATGAAAAATCGTTATATCAACAGCTGGACAAACTGCACCCATCATTTCATTGCAGCAATCAACTGCTATCTGTTATCCTAAATCATGAGTTGCTGAAAGCAGAACAGAAAGGCATTCAATTAAACTTGAATATTTTATATGATAAGCTTGATTTTTTATCAGATATGGACTTAACAACAATCGTTTCGAATCTTTTAGATAATGCAATAGAAGCGGTTTCGGAATTGGATAAAGACAGAACTGTTTTGTTTGTAATCGAAGAACAAATGCAGTGCTGTATGATTCACACGGAAAATAAGTATGAAAAATTAAATCCAAATACGGAGAACAGTTTTTTGTCTACTAAAAATGGACATGCGGGAATCGGCTTAAAAAATATTGAAATGACCGTTAAAAAATATAATGGAATCTGGAAAGCGACAGTTGAAAATAACAGCTTTGTGGTGTCTATCACGATTCCGATAGATTCCCAGCCAATTATATGAAATTCGAACCCGATAGTGATTTTGCACAAAAATGCTATCGGGTTTTTGTTACCCCATTCCCGAATAATGCAGATTATTCCCGTTTAGTGCAAAGCTATTGATTTTTTCCAGTTGGACTGCTATACTAAAAATGTAAGAGAAATCTTATTGAGGCAATACCGCACAAAGAGCGTCTGGCGACTTTGCACGCCATCTGCTTGCAAATTTCCCGTCATATTTCACAAAAATGCTCGTGAATACATCCAGTATTCACTCCGCTTTTTGTTTCATCTGACGAAAAATTTGACGACGTATCTGTCGCACAATCTTTGTGCGGTATTGCCTTAAATCTAAAATGAGAGGAATGTTTTACATGAAAAAGAATTCGAAAGATGTAATAGCCCCGATTGATCTCGCAAAACTTTCCGCAGATATTAACTGTGACGGAAGACTGGACGATCAGGATGTTATAATGTATGGTAAAGTCGTTTCAGGACAAGTAAAACTGTAATTTTCTTTTCATGAAAGGAGATGTTTTCTATGAAAAAGATTTTGAAAAACGTACTTCTCTTTTCCGCATTGATTGGCAGTGTGAACTGCCTTGCTTTGCCGGCGGCAGCGGTTGATGTGGCAACGGCAAACACTTCTGTAATGGCAGATGCAGCAGATGTTGTGTATTCCGGTACCTGCGGTGCAGAGGGGGACAACATCACATGGACGTACAACGAGAGTGAATCCACAATGACGTTTTCTGGTACTGGCAGCATGGAAAAATACTATGTTAGCCGTTGGGATACAGACGGATATAATAACCCGAGCATTGTTCCGGAGTGGCTGACAGATTCCAGAATTTCCGTTTACCAAGCAAGAACTGTTGTTTTTGAAGAAGGTATTACAGAAGTTGGCAAGATGACAGATGACTACTTTGGCTGTGAAAATTCGCAATGCTTTTTGGAAGTGCCGGAGAGTGTAACAAGCTTGGATTTTTCTAATGTCACAAATAGTCTGGCTCTTTACGGGCTGGACGGTTCGTGGTTCTATGGATTTGCCTGGAAATCATATACAAAGGGCAACTACAGCAAGAGAAGATACGTATCTGTTGGAACGGCGAAGAATCCGGTATATCCCACAAGCGGTTCTTGTGCATCTGGTGCAACATGGACATTTGATTACAGAACTCGTGAATTGCATATCAGCGGTTCTACCATGAAAAAGTCAGAATTTCCGGATTATCCTTATAAAAAGGTGATTTTTGAAAAAGATTTCGTTCCGCCGGAAAACAATAATTCTCAAGCTGATGAAACAAATGATTTTGTATTCTCCTTTGTTTTACGTCCGCATAGAGATAGCAATGTTTACTGCTATCCCAACAGCCCGTTTGCCAATGAATATGAAAAAATCAAGACAATCACAGACGAGGAGGACGGCACATTATTATATGCTGACATTGTGAAGTGCAATTATCTGCCCGACGATACCGGCATTTGCGGGGACGTAAATCTGGACGGAAAGGTAAACCTTTTGGATTCTGTTCTGCTGGCAAAGGCAGTCAACGGCAGTGTGACTGTGAATGACATGCAGAAAAAGAACATGGACTGCGACGGCAGCGGCGAGATCGATATTGATGATGTCACTACTCTGATGCAGTTCTTGGTGCATGCTGTGGATAGTCTGCCATTGCAGTAACAAGGAGATGTTTTCTATGAAAAAAATTTTGAAAAACGTACTTCTCTTTTCCGCATTGATTGGCAGTGTGAACTGCCTTGCTTTGCCGGCGGCAGCGGTTGATGTCGCAACGGCAACATCGTACATGGAAACTACAGACGATTCAAAATATCCGTCCAGTGGAACCTGTGCATCTGGTGCAACATGGACTTATGACTATCCTAATCGCGAATTGCATATTAGCGGTTCTACGATAAGAATAGATGAAATGCCGCAACTTCCTTGCCGTAAAATTGTTTTTGAAAAAGATTTCATTCCGCCGGAAAATAAGTTCTATGAACATACGGATTTAAATACGTTTGTAATGTCAATAACACTTCGTTCTCCTAATGAAATTCGTCAAATATATTGCTACCCCAATAGTCCATTTGCGAAAGAATATGAAAAAATTATAGCATCTACAGAGGACGACGGTTGTTCCTATGCTGATTTTTTAAAGTGCAATTATCTGCCTGACGATACCGGCATTTGCGGGGACGTAAATCTGGACGGAAAGGTAAACCTTTTGGATTCTGTTCTGCTGGCAAAGGCAGTCAACGGCAGTGTGACTGTGAATGACATGCAGAAAAAGAACATGGACTGCGACGGCAGCGGCGAGATCGATATTGATGATGTCACTACTCTGATGCAATTCTTGGTGCATGCTGTGGATAGTCTGCCGGTGAAATAACGATCGTTTGAAATATTGCCTAAATGAAAAAATGAGTTTTGTTCAGCCCTGCCGGATTGCTGTATCCGACAGGGCTGAAAACGAAGGTGTGAAAGTATTGTCAACGATGCTGTTTCCCAAAACGCTTTCGGAGAAACCAGAAACGAAATATCGAAAACAGAAAAAGCACATCGCGAATCGCAGCAGACCCCGCTGGTCTGGCGAACGTGATGTGCTTTTTGGTTGTAATGCAAAGGGAAAACTCTTTTTCAAAAGGCGTTTTCCCGCATTGGTTTTTCAGACTTAGGGCAACACCGCACAAACATTATGCAGCGTCATTCCGTACTGGGCAGCGTTTGAATCAGGTGCACCAGAAACCGCAGCAGCACAACTGCATCATTGCTGCCGGTTTCTCCGTCACCGTCGCAGTCGGCATTTTTTTGGGCAGATTCGCTCAGGCTGATGGTTCCGGCAACCGTCTTGTTCAACAGAACCGCGTCTGAAATGTCCACCTTTCCGTCCAGATTGACATCGCCGAAGATCACGATTTCCGTTGTCGGGGACGTACCAGAGGATTCGGTTGCCGTTGTGGCAGAAGTTGCGGCGGTGGTTTCCACAGAGGACAGAGTTGTGGTGTCCTGCTCTGTGGGGGAAGTCGTGGCTGCGGTGGTTTCGGAAACGGTAGCTTGCGTAGATGCAGCTGTTTTAGTTTCTGTAGCCGCAGGCAGTGTGGTCGCTGTCGTTGTTGCAGTGGTTTTGGATGTGTTAGTAGTGGTCGTGGTGGGGACAGTTGCTGCCGTTGTTTTTACAGCAGTGGCAGTAGTTGTGGTGGTAGTAGTAGTAGTAGTAGTAGTAGTAGTAGTTGTTGTTGTTGTTGTCGCAGCTGTCGTGGTAAAGGCGACTGCATCCCACTTCTGACAGGCGTTGCCGTTTACCGTCCACTGCTGCACATTAGCACCGCTGGATTTCTCCGCGTTTGCCACTTCTACAGCAGCCCGATCTTTTGAAGTGCGTGTCAGGATCGTATATGTTCCGTCGGGATTCTTGACAAACTTGAACAGATGCGAGCTGGACTTGTTGTTGGTGTGGATCTCGATGTTGGAGCCGTCTGCTTCTCCCGCAGAATTCAGATAGTAGGTCCTGCCGTCTGCCAGAGCAGAGAGAATGTAGTAGTATCCGCCGCCGAATTCTTTCAGTGTCCATGAGTTGTGGGCTGCGGGTTCATTTGCACCCCACTGCTGCACGTTGCTGCCGTCCTCAGCCTTTCCATTTGCCACTTCCAGATACAGATTGCTGTTGGCATTGCGGAACTGGTATGTCTTTGTGGTATCCATGACACAGCCGGTGTCCTCTACCTGTGTCAGCTTCCACTGCTGGGAAGTGTCGGAGAGATTGACTGCCCATTCCACCACGTTGGCTCCGGCACTTGCGGAAGCTCCCTGTACGGCAACGCAGCTCTGGTCGCCGCTGGTTTTGGTGAGCAGGTAATAGACACCGTCTGCGGCTTCGTAGAATTTGAACCGCTGTGCATCGGCATCGGTGGCAGACCAGATGCCGAGATTAGTGCCGTTTGCCGCAGAATTTCCGGCAACGTCCAGCAGGTAGGTCACCTTGTCACCGATCTGGGGATACAGGGTATAATAGCCGTCACCGTCTGACAGTACCCGCCATGTATTGTGGGCTGCGGGTTCATTTGCACCCCACTGCTGGACGTTGGTGCCGTCCGCAGCCTTTCCGCCGTCCACTTCCAGATACAGCCCGCTGTTGACGTTCTGTATCATGTAGACTGCACCTTCCTGCAAGACTGCCGGTGTATAGTCGGTCACCGGATTGCCATAGGCAGAATCAAAGCTGTCCGTCAGGAACGGTGCTGTGTAAACAGTTGCCGCAAAGGTCTGCAGGCTGCTGTCTGTGATGTATTTCAGTTTGCCGGAAGATGATGCAGCACCGGCGTATTTGGTGCAGAAATCCTTGGTGTCTGTGCCCTTGGTGTTGTAGGCATCTAACAATGTGTAGCCGTAGTTGTCCTTGGGGTTCCATGTGCTGGTGATTTTTGCGGTATAATTCAGCTTGGTCGGGGTTTCTGAACTGTTTTTCGCCGTGTAGGAACCGCTGTCCCGATACGGAGAAGTGTCCGGCTGTACAATGATTTCCCGTCTGGAAACCGCTTGGAATCGGCAGTTCTCGCTGACCATATTGGAGCCCTCGCCGCTGATGATCTGGCTGCAGCTGTTCGGCAAAAAGCTGTCATCGCCGGAATAGTAGTTGTTGTAGATGTGACCGCTGCCGTTTCCGATCTGCGGGCAGCGGCGGACGCATTCGTCCCACCAGTTGTACATCAGCGTGGTGCGGCAGCGGGAAGTTTCACTGTTCTGTGTGCCGTATGCCACCGTCCAGAAACGATTTTTGAATGTGTTATAGGAAATCGTGATATAGTCCGGACTTCTGCCGTTGTCTTTCGCGTCCAGATAACTTTCATAGGGGGTGTTCAGCCAAATGAATTTTCCCACTTCGTCCTGCCCGTTTCCTGTATGATCTGAGGGCAAGTAGGAGATAAACGTGCAGTGATCCACCCAGATCTGACGTGAGGACCAAATATTGATCAAGATCCGGTTCTTCACATTCTTTGCGATCATGTTCAGATTCCGAAAAATGATGTTGTCGCTGGGATTGTCGTCCACTGCACCGTAGGTGTCATTGGTGCGGAACTGAGAGTCGTAAATGGTCTTGCTCCCGTAAGAACCCACAATGGTCTTGTTGTCCCGAATGCGGGTGTGGAACTTGTTCTGCATATCAATATCTGCCGTGATGACAATGGTTTTCGGTTCTGTGGTATTCAGCTGTTTTTCCAAGTCGTCCGCGGTGGAAACGAAAACGGTTTCGCCCAGCAGACCGCCAATGGTTCCCGCTTTTTCCTTGCCATTTGCCAGTGCATTTGCGGCGTACCCCTCCAGTCCGCTGCAATTCAGCTTCCACTTCTGGGCACCGTCACCGGTGTATGCGGTCAGCCCGATGGTGTTATTTCCCTGATAATAGGTCAGTGCCGCACCGGTGGAAACGCTGGTGATCTTGTAGTACAGATCGTATCCCTCGAAGTCTTTCTGTACGCTTTCGATGTTCCAGTTCTGGCTGCTGCCAGCAGCCTTTGCCGTCAGTGTGCATGCTGTGCCGTTGGCAGTCAGATACTTGCCGTCAGCCAGACTGACAATTTGGTACACGCCGGCAGAAACATAGTCAATACGCCAGTCCTCTGAATTGGCCCCGGCGGTTTTCTGTGTGTTGGCAGCATTGCCAGCATTGTTCAGATTCCGGTTCGTGGTGTACGCCCCGAAATGCACCGCCTGTGCCGGATAAGCGATCCCGTCTGCAGCCGATACAGAATCTGCCGGCAGAATTCCAAGCAGACTGCTCAGAATTGCCAGTACGGTCAGTATGGCGGGCAGCAGGTGTTTGTTCTTTCTCTGTTGTTTCATTTCCAATTCCTCCTGTTTTGGTATTGTGGATTGTAGCTATATTTTATCACAGTTCATGAGATAATTCAATCAGATATGATGCTATTTTATAAGAAATTGTGCTATTATTTCATTGCTGTGAGAATAATATCTTATAATTCTTATTGACATCAGCCGCTTTTTCCGCTATAATAAAGGCAATACCGCACAAAGATTGTGCGACAGATGCGTCGTCAAATTTTTCGTCAGATGAAACAAAAAGCGGAGTGAATACTGGATGTATTCACGAGCATTTTTTTGAAATATGAGAGTCTGTTTCGTATCTGACGTATGCAGATTGCGTGCAAAGTCGCTAGACGCTCTTTGTGCGGTATTGCCTAAAAGTAATATTACACACGTTTTGTACGGTGTTGTCATAGGAAAAGGCGGTGAAATCATGCAGGCATTCCCGAAAAAACGCGGCATTCTGGCAGTGTTCCTGACAGATCTGCAATCGGAGTACAATCACACATTGTTAGAGGGCATCACCAAGCAGGCGAATGCTCTCCGCTATGATATTGTCACATTTTCCTTTTTTTCCAATGCCAACTGTGACACGCCGTTTCAGACAGGGGAGGAGAATATTCTTTCACTGTTTCACAAAGGGTATGCCGACGGTATTCTCACACAAAAGGGCATGTTTCAGAAGCCGGAGGTGCGGCAGCGAATCGACCAGATCTGTCTGGAATCCGGTTTGCCGTTTCTGGACATCGGCGAGGAAAATTGTGACGCAGTGTATCCGCTTTGGAATGACCGGAAGATTTTCTGCGATCTGGTGAACCATTTGATCGAAGTGCACCACAAGCGTAAGATCTACTGCCTGACTGGTCCGCCGGAACTGCACCAGTCCCGCAACCGTGTCCTGGGATTTCGGGATGCAATGCAGCAGCACGGGCTTCCGGTGTCGGAACAGATGATATTTTACGGGGATTTCTGGGTGCACTCCGGCGAACGGCTGGGGAATGCCATTGCAGACGGCGGTGTTGCAATGCCGGAAGCGGTGGCATGTGCCAATGCGGCAATGGCAGAGGCTCTGATCCGCACGCTGCAAAAACGCGGCATTGCCGTTCCGGAAGATATTGCAGTCGTGGGGTATGACCCGTTTATGACCAATATGCTCAACGTTCCTTCAATCACTTGTATGACAAGCATGAACTATAATCTGGGAGTCAACAGCGTTTGTCAGCTGCACTACGAAATCACCGGTGAAATCTGTACTCCCATTCCATGCCGACCGGAAGTGCTGGAGCCTGCGGAAAGCTGCGGCTGTACCATGTCCGGAAATGGTGTGTTTGCCGGATACAAGCGAGATCTGGCAGAGCAGCTGAAGTTTGCTTATTTGCTTCAGTACAGCGGCATGATTCAGAAAATTTCCGCACCGGACAACTTGATGGAATTTGCGAAAGAACTGCACCACGTGCTATACCTGATTCGCCGCATCAAGGTGTTCTACCTCTGTATCGGCGAAGACTGGGACGGCATCATCAGCACCAATGGCAGCACATACCGCACCGCAGGGTATCCGGACACATTTTTTCTGTTCCGGCAGGTGTACGGCAGTTCCGATTATGAGATCGTCCACCTGCGGGAATTGGTGGAAATTTTGCAGAATCCGGAAACGCCCTCTGCCTATCATCTGGTTCCGCTGCACTATGAGGACCGCTGCTTTGGATTTCTGGCGGTGGAGTTCGAGGGAGAACAGTACAGCTTGGACAAGCAGTTCCTGACGTGGACGGAATATGTCAGCTCGGCTCTGGAAACCATGCGTATCCGAAACTATCTGAAACAGTTCAGCGGGCGGATCCACCTCACTGCCATTCGCGACCCGCTTACGGGAATCTATAACCGCCGCGGCTTCGAGGAGTTGTCCTCTGAAATTTACGAGCAGTCCATTCTGCACGGGGAGAAGTTCCTGCTGGTGGCAGTGGATATTTACAATCTGCACGAGATCAACCGGAAACAGGGCAGCAACGTGGGGGATAAAATTCTGATGACCGTGGCAGATGCCCTCAGCAGCAGCTGCTTGGGAAACGAAATTTGCTGCCGCTGCAACGGCGACCACTTTTATCTGATCGGTTCCTATTCTTACCGGTTTGATGCTGGCAGAACGCATATCGATGCCATTCAGCAGTACTGCAATCAGCATCTGGAAGAAAGGGAATCCGGTGTGCATGTTAAGCTGCTGATGAGTTGCTTCTGTGAAAAAGTCAGCCAGACGGTATCCCTTGCGGAACTGATCGCCTATGTGGACCATGTCATTGCACAGAAACAGCTGGAGGAGGAAAAGCAGCTTGCCTATTGGAAGAACATGAACACGCTCCGGCAAAAGATCTACAGCCGTCCCCAGGAAAACTGGAACATCGCAGATATGGCACAGATGATGCTGTTGAGCCGTGCCTATTTTCAGCGGCTGTATAAGCAGAATTTCGGTGTCAGTGCCATGTCCGATGTGATCGCTGCCCGAATCGCCATGGCGAAAAAACTGCTGGCAGACGGGCAGAATACCCTTGCGGAGATCGCCGAACAGTGCGGCTATCACAGCGAGATCTACTTCATGCAGCAGTTCAAAAAGGAAACCGGCATGACACCTACGCAGTACCGCACAAAGGGAAATGCTGAATAATCAAGAAAACCCCGCACAGAGTCGTTAGCGGACTTTGTGCGGTATTGCCCAAGCTCTAATATCATAAAAACTGTGAAAAGCTATCCTCTCTCCAGAGGGTAGCTTTTCTGCGTGTACGTGAATTTATCTTCTGTTTAACTTTCGTTTATGGGTATTTACAACGGAACGGATAAACTAAATGTATAGGAAACACTGCATAAAGCTTGTGCGTAAGATGCGTAGCCAGATTTTTCGGCAGATTGCACAGAAATTCCGCAGGCATACTTGATTGTATGGCAAGGGATTTCTGTGCAATCTGCCGAAAAATCTGCAAGCAGATTGCGTGCAAAGCCGTCAGGCGGGCTTTATGCAGTGTTTCCTATAGAACAAACAGAAAGGAAATCTGCACATGAAAAAACAAGAAACCGCTGCCAAAACCACGGCACAGATTTTTCGGGACAATATCTGTACCCTGTTCAATCTGCTGAATCTGTTGATCGCCATTTCCCTGATCGTTGTCCATGCGTGGTCCAACTTATTTTTTATACTGGTTGTGGCAATGAACACGATCATTGGCATTGCACAGGAACTGAAAGCCAAGCGGCTGATCGAAAAGCTGACACTGTTGTCACAGCCCAACGCCTGCGTAGAGCGAAACGGGGAAGCCCTGTCCATTCCCATTGCGGAGGTGCAGGAGCAGGACATTTTGCTGCTGGAAAGCGGCAATCAGATCTGTGCAGATGCCGTTGTCACCTCCGGCGGTATTGAAGTCAACGAGTCCCTGCTCACCGGCGAATCCGATGCCATTTTCAAAAAGGAAGGGGACTCTCTGCTGTCCGGCAGCTCCGTGATCAGCGGCACCTGCAAAGCACAGGTGCTCCGCGTGGGCAGCGACAGCTATGCCTCCAAGTTGACCAAAGAGGCAAAGAAAACCAAAGCCATGCATTCGGAACTGGTGGGCTCCATGCGGAAAGTCACCCGTCTGACCAGCTTCTGCATTGTTCCGCTTGGCATTCTGCTGTTTTTGCAGGCACTGCTGTTTCGGGACAGTTCGCTGTATGATGCAGTTGTGGGCACCTCTGCCGGACTGCTGGGCATGCTGCCGAAAGGGCTGTATCTGCTGATCAGCATCAGCCTTGCCGCTGGAATCATCACGTTGTCCAAGAAAAATGTGCTGGTGCAGGATTTCTATTCTCTGGAAAATCTGGCACATGTAGACGTGCTCTGTCTGGACAAGACCGGCACATTGACTGAGGGAAAAATGCAGGTGGAAAACGCTGTGCTGTTTCCGGAAACGGACAAGGCATTGTTTCAGGAGTGGATCGGGAATTTCCTGACTCACACGCAGGACAACAACGCCACGTTCCAGGCCATGCACGGTTATTTTTCCGGTATGGATACCTTGTCTGTCACAGAGCAGATTCCCTTTTCCTCTGAACGAAAGTGGAGTGCTGTGACCTTTTCCGGCGTGGGAACGTTTGTCGTTGGTGCACCGGAAAAGCTCTGTCCGGATACTACGCTGCCGGAACTGCTGGAATATCAGCGTACCGGAAAGCGTGTGCTTCTGGCAGGCATCACTCGTCAGACTGTGCAAAAGGATCAGCCCCTGCCGGCGGTGCAGCTGTTGGCAATGATTGTGCTGACAGATCCGCTTCGTGCCAACGCTGCGAGAACCATTGCCGACTTTCAGCGGGAGGGTGTTTCTGTCAAGCTGATTTCCGGCGACAATCCGGTGACAGCTTCTGCCATTGCCCAGCAGGCAGGGATTCTTCACGGGGAACGCTGGGTAGATATGCGTGTCATAGATGAATCGGAGATCGACGCGGCGGCACAGCAGTACACAGTTTTCGGCAGAGTGACACCGCAGCAAAAGCGGCAGCTGATACAGGCGTTCCACCGGCAGAAGCACACCGTTGCCATGACCGGCGACGGCGTGAACGATCTGCTGGCACTGAAAGAGGCGGATTGCAGCATTTCCGTGGGACAGGGCAGCGATGCCGCACGGCAGACGGCACAGCTGGTACTGCTGGATTCGGACTTTGCCGTGCTGAAAGATGTTCTGCTGGAGGGCCGGCGTGTGGTACACAATGTCACACGGTCTGCAGGTGTCTTTTTCATCAAAACGCTGTACTCCGTCCTGCTCTGTGCGATTTGTCTGCTGACCAATACACCGTTCCCGTTCGTGCCGATTCAGATCACGCTGGTCGATCTGATCATTGAGGGGTATCCGTCGTTTTTCCTGTCGTTCCTGCCGGATTCCCGTCCGGTTCGCACCCGCTTTTTGCCGGAGGCGATTCGGCGAGCCGCCCCGAATTCCATTGCCATTGGTGTCTGCTTCCTGTTTTACCTGCTGCTTCATGTCATGGGCTTGTTCAGTTTGTCCGGTGAACAGACACAGGCAAATGCACTGTTGTTCCTGCTGATCGGTACGGTGGGACTGCTGGGCGTTTTCAAGATGTGCCAGCCTTTTACCAAAATCAAAGCGTTTTTTGCAGTGACTTCCGCAGCGGGATTTTATGCAGCCATTGCCCTCTGCCTGTGGCTGCAAGATCATCTGCTGCATCTGGACATTCTCCACCTTGCCGTACCCACTTCTACGACACTGCTGTTCTTTGTCCTGCTGGCAATTCTGGCAGTCCTGACGGAACAGATTCTGTCGCGAACGGTGTTTCGGAGAAAAGAAACTGCCGGTGCAGCCGCTTTCCAAATTGACGAATCAGGAGATACGTGATATAATAAAAAAGTGTTAAGGCAACACCGCACAAAGCTTGTGCGTAAGATATATCGTTCAACAGTTGTTTTCAAAGAGGGTGAAAAACTTGACAATTAAGAAACGGCTGTTTCTTTCGAATTTATTTATGCTATTGATTCCGGCGTTGGTCAGCATTCTGGTCGTAGCGGTTTCTGCACTGTTGTTTCTGAACCTGTTTTATAAGCAGGTCATGGACGAAACTGTTCACGGAGAAAATACGGTGCATCTGGAACACCTGCTGGTGAAACAGGCGGAGGAATTCCTGCAAACCGACCACGAGAAGCTGTCGGACTCTACGCTGTATCAGACGGTGGAAAAGTATATCCAGACCCAGAGCATTCAGCTGCAAATTTATGAAGGGAATATGCAGATCTGTTCCATGGGGGACAGAGAGGAAGAACTGGCAGATATGCCGCTGCATGCCCTGTCCAGCGGCAATGTCTATGTAGAGCCGGTTTCTATAAATGATAAGACGTATACCATTTACATTGCCTTTTTTGCACCGGTGCAGGAAAGCACGTGGAATGAAGTCGTCGTAAAATATCTGATCGTGGTGCTGGCGGTGCTGATCGTGGCGGCAGTTTTGGTCACAAACCGGTTTCTCACGAAATTTGTGTTCCGGAAAATCGAACAACCGCTGGACATTCTGACTTCCGGTGTGCACGAGATTCGAGACGGCAACCTGTCGTATCGCATCACCTACACAGAAAAAGACGAGTTCCTGCCGATATGTGAGGACTTCAACCACATGGCAGAACGGCTGCAGCAGTCTATTGAGCAAACTCATCGAGAGGAACGCAGCCGGAAAGAACTGATTGCCGGCATTTCGCACGACTTGCGAACCCCGCTGACTTCCATTAAGGCGTATATCGAAGGACTGATCGAGGGAATTGCCCAGACACCGGAACGACAGCAGAAATACATGCAGACCATTCGGGAAAAGGCAAATGATATTGACCGCATGGTGGATAAGCTGTTCCTGTTTTCCAAGCTGGATTTAGGGGACAACCCGTTTTATCCGGAATCGATTCCGCTGGCGGAGGCTCTGCACAGTCTGCTGGCAGCATATGCTGAAGAATATGCCAGACAGGGCATGAACATTACACTGGATCCGATTCCGGAAAACTGTACTGTCTATGCCGATCCGGTGCAATTCCGGAATGCCCTGACCAATCTGCTGGAAAACAGCCTGAAGTACAAAGATGCCTCCGAAGTGCAGGTACACATCTGCTGTACGGAAACAGCATCGGACGTGACCATTTCCGTAGCGGATAACGGTCCGGGCGTGCCGGAGGCGGATCTGCCGAAATTGTTTGATGTATTCTACCGCAGTGATCCCTCACGGAGCAATCCACAAAAGGGCAGCGGGCTGGGACTGGCGATCACTGCAAAAATTCTGGAACGGTTCGGCGGTTCCATTCGGGCGGAACATGTACAGCCCAAGGGACTGCGAATTCTGCTGACCATTCCAAAGGAGGGAATTTCCAAATGAGCCATATCTGTATTATCGAAGATGATGCCGCCATTGCGGAAATTGAACGGGATTATCTGGAGATCAATGGGTTCACGGTGTCGATTGCCACAGACGGCGTGTCCGGACTGAACCTGACTCAGAAAGAAAGCTTTGACCTGATCCTGCTGGATTTGATGCTGCCGCAGCTGGACGGCTTTACGCTGTGCCGGAAGCTGCGGGAACGGCTGGACATTCCCATTCTCATGGTGACTGCAAAAAAGGAGGACATCGACAAAATCCGCGGGCTGGGACTGGGGGCAGATGATTATATTGTGAAGCCCTTTTCTCCCGGGGAACTGGTGGCGAGGGTGCAGGCACATATTGCCACCTATCAGCGGCTGAAAGCTCCGCAGGAAAGACAGCAGGAGATCACGGCAGGAGCAATTCGAATCTGTCCCAAGTCGCATCGTGTGTTTGTGCGGGAGCAGGAGGTTGCCCTGAAAAACAAGGAGTATGAACTGCTGCTGTTTCTGGTGACCAATGCCGACACGGTATTTGATCGGGAAACCCTGTATGAACGCATCTGGGGCATGGACGCAATGGGGGACAATGCCACTGTTGCGGTACATATCAACCGGCTGCGGGAAAAACTGGAAGATGATCCGTCACATCCCAAGTATATTGAAACCATCTGGGGTGCCGGGTATCGGTTTCATGCATAGGAGATGAATCAGACGTGTGGTTATTTTTTGCACACAATCTGCTGAAAAATCTGCAAGCAGATGGCGTGCAAAGTCGCCAGACGCTCTTTGTGCGGTATTGCCTTAAAATTATTCCTCACGCTGTAAAATTCCCGGCGATCCGCGCCAACAGCAGGATCGTTTCCAAAGCCGTAACCGCACAGCCGGCAATGAAAAACACTGTATTGGCAGTGCCGTAGGCGTGAAAGAGATTCAGGCATACGCCGCCTTTCATCGGATACAAAAGGCGGACTTTTTTCTTGTTGAAAATATCCGTCGCAAGGTGCGACAGAAACCCAATGGTAAAGTAGACTGCGATAGACGGATAGATCAGGCACAGGGCAGCGTCCAGTGCTGCCAGTGCCGTAAAGGAATGCATAAACGAACGGTGCGGCGTTTCCTTTCCGAATGCACAGACCACCAGAAAGAGGGCAACGCCAAGGAGAATTCGCACAATGCTGCTGTTTTGCAGAATGGTCTGCACCAGTCCGAATTTCCCGAAGTAGTCCACTGCCAGAAAGATGACAGCGACGGCAATCGTCAGGAAAATGACCCTGTTTGCATCGCGGTGGGAGGAAGATGTGCCTACGTCAATATCGCTGATCAGTGCCCCGATGGCTCCGATCCCTGCCGCGGTGACAAATCCGGAGAGTGTGTCAGGGTGCGTAATGGCAAGCGTTGCGGCAATGCCCACCATCATGTGTGTTTTTCCAAGCATAGTTGTAGTTCCTTTGTGGTGAATTTTGTATTATTGTAGCATATTTTGTGTTGAAAGTCAATGCTGTAAGAGCAGTGTTCACGGAAATCAATTTTCATGATAGCCTCCCCTGAAAGGGGAGGGGGACCGCCGTTAGGCGGTGGAGAGGTTTTTTCGTAAAATCTTTTTGCGATGTTTTCGGCATAAGTGGGAACCCCTCAGTCAGTGCTACGCACTGCCAGCTCCCCTTTCAGGGGAGCCTCACTTGTCAAACTTCATAATTTGACACAATTTAAATCAACATATTTTTGAAAATTGATTTCCGTGAGCAGTGTTTGTGTAAATCCACTTTCAAGATCATGGAAGGCAGGAGAGAAGTTTTTCGTGGAATTCTTTTTCAGAATATGTTCGTTTTCACGGAGAAACGCCTTTGCCGAACTGGAACAAAACGGAATTTTTGTCATTATCGCACAAATAGAAAGTGTCACTTTTGGTGAAAAAAGAGATTTCCTGCGGCAATTCGCTGTAGCATCTTGACAAATATCCTTCTACATGGTAAACTGTTTATAGTGAATTTGATACAGAATTCCGAAAATTGAAATATTGGAATGTTACCTTTCGACAAGTTTGTCTGATTGGGCATCACCAACTTTTATGCACGCAAAATGGACGCGGTATAGGGGTTGGCTTTTTTTATACCATTTTGAGGTGCTTTATGAAAATTATCAAAGTTATCAATAACAACACAGTATGTGCTTTGGATAAAAAAGGCAAAGAACAGATCATATCCGGAAAGGGCATCGGATTCGGCAAAAAACGCGGCGACGAAGTGGATTCGGCACAGATCCAGAAAATCTATATGATCGCTGATTCTGCCCTGCGGAAACGCATGGTGGAATGTCTGGCGGAAATCCCCTACGAACATATCCGTCTGACATCAGATCTGGTCGATCATATTTCTGAACAGTTTTCACAGGAAGTGTTGAAAGAGTCGCTGATGATCAGCCTTTCCGATCATATCAGTTTTGCGATCGAACGGCAGAAGCAGGGAATCAATTTTGCCAATCCGCTGATGGACTCCATTCACGATTGTTTTCCGGAGGAACTTGCTCTTGGAAACTATTGTCTGGAAGAAATCCGCCGGCAGCTGGGAATATCGCTTCACAAAGACGAAGCCGGCTTCATTGCCATGCATATCATCAACGCACGGCTGCATACCAACATGGGACAAGTTCCGGATATTACAAAGCTGGTGAATGGTTGTGCAGAAATTGCAGATACTTTTTATCAGGGAAAGCTGGACAAGACCACCGTTTCTTACGAACGGTTTCTGGTACATCTGAAGTATCTGGCGAAGCGGCTGTTCCAGTCACAGGAATTCTCCAATGTGCTTAGTCGGGACGAGGAGATTTTAAGCTTTGTCCGGCAGAAATTCCAAAAACATTATCGCTGTGCCAAGTGCCTGCAGGATTATATCCTGAAAAATTTTGCACGCACAATTTCAGAGGACGAAATGATGACATTGGCGTTCCACCTGAAAAAAGTCAGCGAATCCCGTTAAAAACGCTTGATTTCATTACAACTGGTACCTAGGGCAATACCGCACAATCTTTGTGCGGTATTGCCCTAGTAATGATTCCGGCGTGAAGATACAGAACATTATTTTTAGGAGGACTTTTGTAATGAAAGACAAGATTTTCGGCGTATTGCAGCGAGTGGGACGCTCCTTCATGCTTCCCATTGCACTGCTGCCGGTGGCGGGGCTTCTGCTGGGTTTGGGAAGTTCCTTTACAAATGCCACTACAATTGAAACTTATCATCTGGGAAACATCATCTATGAGGGCGGACTGCTCTACACCATTCTGGACATCATGAGCAAGGCGGGAAGTGCCGTCTTTGACAATCTGGCACTGTTGTTTGCCATGGGTGTTTCCATTGGCATGGCGAAAAAAGAAAAGGAAGTCGCTGCTCTTTCCGGTGCGATCGCCTATCTGGTCATGAACACCGCGATCAGTGCTCTGATCTCTGCCAAGGGCGGCGTAGAAGCAATGGCAGCCAACTCCACCACCTCTGTGCTGGGTATCACCACACTGCAAATGGGCGTGTTCGGCGGTATTCTGGTTGGCTTGGGCGTAGCGGCTCTGCACAACCGGTTCTATAAAATTGAACTGCCGCAGGTGCTTTCCTTCTTCGGCGGTACTCGTTTCGTGCCGATCATTTCTACCGTGGTGTACCTGTTCGTTGGTGTCATCATGTTCTTCCTGTGGCCGGTGGTACAGTCCGGTATCTCTCATCTGGGAACGCTGGTGCTTCGCTCCGGTTACGCCGGTACATGGATCTACGGCATTTTGGAACGTGCCCTGATTCCGTTTGGCCTGCACCATGTATTCTATATGCCGTTCTGGCAGACAGAACTAGGCGGCTCCATGATGATCGACGGCAACATGGTTTCCGGTGCCCAGAACATCTTCTTTGCTGAACTGGCTTCCAAGTCTACAACAGAATTTTCCGTTTCTGCGACACGCTTCATGTCCGGTAAGTTCCCGTTCATGATCTTCGGTCTGCCGGCTGCGGCATTTGCAATGTACCGTGCGGCTCGTCCGGAAAAGAAAAAGATGGTCGGAAGCCTGCTGCTTTCCGCAGCCCTGACCTCTATGATTACCGGCATCACCGAACCGCTGGAATTCACATTCCTGTTCGTGGCTCCGCTGATGTATGCCGTACACTGCGTACTGGCTGGTCTGTCCTATATGCTGATGCACATTCTGAATGTTGGTGTCGGCATGACGTTCTCCGGCGGTGCCATTGACCTGACATTGTTCGGTATTTTACAGGGCAATGCGAAAACCCACTGGATCTGGATCGTGGTTGTCGGTCTGGTCTATGCAGTTGTTTACTACTTCGTATTCTACTTTATGATCACCAAGCTGAACCTGAAAACACCGGGCAGAGAACCGGACGATGTAGAGCCGAAACTCTATCGCAGAAGCGATGTTAATGCGGCAAAGGCAGAGAAAAAAGCAGGCGGCAGTGCGGCTGTAGACATGGTCAGTGCAATGGTACTGAAAGGTCTGGGCGGCAAGGCAAACCTGTCCGATCTGGACTGCTGTGCAACACGCCTGCGGGTAACAGTACAGAATGCAGAACTGGTAGACGATGCCATGCTGAAAGCCAGCGGTGCTTCCGGTGTTATTCACAAGGGCAACGGTGTACAGGTTATCTATGGTCCGAAAGTATCTGTTATCAAGTCCAATCTGGAAAACTTCATGGATACGCCGGAAGCAGAGCATCTGGACAGTCTGTTTGCAGAATCCGAAGCAGAAACTACTGTGGAAGAAACCAAGCCGGAACCGGAACAGAATTCTGCTCCCGCAGAAAAGGCGGCTGGTTCCGGAGAATGCCTGACACTGTGCACACACATGAACGGTACGGCGATTCCGCTGGAAGAAGTGGAGGACGAGGTGTTCTCGCAGAAGATTCTCGGTGACGGCATTGCGATTCGTCCCGCAGAGGGCAAGTTGTACGCTCCCTGTGACGGCACCATTGAAACCGTATTCGACACCAGGCACGCTGTGAATATGACTTCCGCAGACGGTGTGGAGATCCTGATGCA
Source organism: Ruminococcus sp. OM06-36AC (assembly GCF_003438725.1). Taxonomy (NCBI): domain Bacteria; kingdom Bacillati; phylum Bacillota; class Clostridia; order Eubacteriales; family Oscillospiraceae; genus Ruminococcus; species Ruminococcus sp. OM06-36AC. The sequence continues at coordinate 45,803 of NZ_QSTT01000005.1, read as the reverse complement.
TATCGGTATCGATACCGTAAAGCTGGAGGGAAAATATTTTGAGGCACATGTCAGTGACGGACAGGCAGTCAAGAAGGGCGACCTGCTCATCAGCTTTGACATGGAAGCAATCACCGCCGCAGGCTACAAGCTGACCACGCCGATGCTGGTTTGCAATGTAGACGATTACGCCGCAGTTACACCGGTGGCACAGGGAACTGTTTCCGTTGGAACGACTGCAATTCAGATCACCAAGTAAACCAACACTGCTTTTGCAGTTGTTAAGGAAACACTGAATAAAGCCCGCCTATCAGCTTTGCACGCAATCTGCGTGTAGATTTTCCGTCATATTGCCCAGAAATCCCTTGCCATACATCGAGTATGCCTGCGGAATTTCTGAGCAATCTGCCGAAAAATCTGACTACGCATCTTGCGTACAAGCTTTATTCAGTGTTTCCTTAGAATAAAATTTATTTAGGAGGAATTACTCATGAAAACATTCACTTACACCATTCAGGACGAAGTAGGTATCCACGCAAGACCGGCAGGACTGCTGGCAAAGAAGGCAAAGGAATTCCAGAGCACTATCACACTGGAAAAGGGCGGCAAGTCCGTAAACCTGACCAAGCTGATGGCAGTCATGGGCATGGGCGTGAAGTGCGGCGACACTGTGACCGTTTCTGTTGACGGTGCAGACGAGGAAACCGCTTTCGCAGAGATGCAGGCATTCTTCCAGCAGAACCTCTGAGTTCTCGGAAAAACATTCATATAGGAGGAAAAATCCATGAATATTTGGCATGACATTGATGAAGAACGCATCTATCCCACAGATTTTATGGCTGTCGTGGAAATCTCCATGGGCAGCAATATGAAGTATGAACTGGACAAGAAAACCGGCATGCTGTCGCTGGACAGAGTGCTGTTCACGGCAACGCACTACCCCATGAACTACGGCTTCATTCCCAGAACCTATGCAGACGACCACGACCCGCTGGACGTGCTGCTGCTCTGCTCCGAGCCGATCCTGCCTATGACACTGGTGCGAAGCTATCCCATTGGTGTCATGACCATGGAGGACGGCGGCATGGGCGATGAGAAGATCATTGCCATTCCCTATGGCGATCCCACCTATATGAGTTATACCGATGTCAGCGAACTGCCCAAGCATATTTTTGAGGAACTGATGCACTTTTTCTCGGTGTATAAGCAGCTGGAACGGGGCAAGCAGACCGAAGTCAAGGACATCGGCGGACCGATGGCAGCAGTGGCAGTCATGGAAAAGGCAATGGAAAATTACCGGAAAAAGTTCGGTACCGCAGAGGCGTAAGGAGAAATCGGAATCATGAAAAAGTTTACCGGAAAAGGTGTGTACGGTGCTGTCGCTATGGGAAAGATCTCTGTTTTTCAGAAGCAGGATACCTTGATTCAGCGGACTTCCGTGAAAGACACCGAAGCGGAAAAAGCCAGAGTAGAGGCTGCCAAAGCCGCAGCAGCAGAACAATTACAGGCGATCTATGAAAAGGCACTGAAAGAAGTGGGTGAAACCAATGCTCAGATCTTTGAGATCCACATGATGATGCTGGAAGATGACGACTACAACGAGAGCATTCAGAACATCATTGATACCCAGAAAGTCAATGCTGAGTATGCGGTTTCCATTACGGCGGACAACTTCGCCGAGATGTTCTCCGCCATGGACGATGCCTATATGCAGGCTCGTGCGGCTGACGTGCGGGACATTTCCGACCGCATCATTGCCAATCTGACGGGAAACGTTGCTGTGCAGGAAGATTCCGGCGAAAAGCACATCATTTGTGCGGACGACCTCGCCCCCAGCGAAACTGTTTCTCTGGATAAGGACAAGGTACTGGCATTTGTGACGGCACACGGTTCGTCCAACTCTCACACAGCGATTCTGGCTCGGAATATGAACATTCCGGCAGTCATCGGTGTGGGCAGCGATTTTCTGAAAGAGGTACAGGACGGCACGGAGGCGATCGTAGACGGCTTTACCGGTGAGATTTTCGTGGAACCGGACGAGGAAACTCGCCGGCGGCTGCTGGAAAAGCAGCAGGCGGACGAGGAGAAAAAGCGTCTGCTGCTGGAACTGAAAGGCAAGGAAAACGTCACCAGGGACGGCACCAAGGTCAACATCTATGCCAACATCGGCAGTGTGGACAATATCGGTGCAGTGCTGCTCAACGATGCCGGCGGTATCGGATTGTTCCGGAGCGAATTTCTGTATCTGGAAAATAATGACTATCCCAACGAAGAACAGCAGTTTCTGGCGTACAAGCGTGTGCTGGAGAGCATGGCGGGGAAGAAAGTCATTATCCGCACGCTGGACATCGGTGCAGACAAGCAGGTGGACTATTTCCACCTGAAAAAAGAGGACAATCCGGCAATGGGCTACCGTGCAATTCGCATTTGCCTGACCAGACCGGAGATCTTCAAGACGCAGCTGCGGGCACTGTATCGTGCGTCCATTTACGGCAATCTGGGAGTTATGTTCCCCATGATCACCAGCGTGTCCGAACTGGAAAAGATCCTTGCCATCTGTGAGGAAGTCAAGGCGGAACTGCGGGAGCAGGGCGTGACCTATTCCGACACCATGGAACTGGGCATCATGATCGAAACGCCGGCGGCTGCCATTATCAGCGACCGTCTGGCACCTATGGTGGACTTTTTCAGCGTGGGTACCAACGATCTCACACAGTACACCCTTGCCTGCGACCGGCAGAATCCGGACATTGAACCGTTCATCGACACTCACCACGAGGCGATTCTGCGGCTCATCGAAATGAGTGCCAAGAACGCCCACGCCAACGGTGCGTGGATCGGCATCTGCGGTGAACTGGCAGCGGATACTACGCTGACGGAAACATTCCTGCGAATGGGCATTGACGAACTTTCCGTTTCGCCGGCGTTCGTGCTGAAAGTGCGGGACGCTGTGCGGAATGTGGATCTGCGGAAGTGAACATGATTCTGATATAAAAAATGCTGTTGTACCTGTATCTGGTGCGGCAGCATTTTGTTTGCGTATTTGCAAAAAGTGTGGTATAATAGAGATAAAATCAACCAAGAGGAGATGCCAAGATGATTCGTGAAATTGTAAAAGACACATTTTTTCTCAGTCAGAAATCCGAGCCGGCAACCAGACAGGATCAGCCGGTAATACAAGACCTGCTGGATACGGTTCGAGCCAACGCTGACCGCTGTGTGGGTATGGCGGCGAATATGATCGGGGAACGAAAGACCATTCTGGTGGCACAGGCTGGAAAAGACTATCTCGTCATGGTGAACCCGAAAGTCGTCGATCATTCCAGGCAGTGTTACGAAACCGAAGAAAGTTGTCTGTCGCTGACGGGACAGCGTCCGGTCAAACGGTACAGCGTGATCGTGGTGGAATATCTGGATCGAAAATTCAAACGGAAAAAGCAGACGTTCCGAGATTTTGAAGCACAGATCATTCAGCATGAAATGGACCACTTCGAGGGAATCATTATATAAGGCAATACCGCACAAAGAGCGTCTGGCGACTTTGCACGCCATCTGCTTGCAAATTTCCCGTCATATTTCACAAAAATGCTCGTGAATACAGCAAGTATTCACTCCGCTTTTTGTTTCATCTGACGAAAAATTTGACGACGCATCTGTCGCACAATCTTTGTGCGGTATTGCCATAAAAAAGAAAGGTGATGCTTTATGCCACAAAACACAAATCAGGAACTGCTGCAGCGGTTTATAGATGCACAGGATCACGGGTATGAATTTGGAGAAACCTATGCCAAGGCACTTGACGAGATGAAACAGGGGCAAAAAATGACACACTGGATCTGGTACGTGTTCCCGCAGATTCAGGGGCTGGGGAAAAGTTTTATCGCGGTGTATTTTTCCATTTACGATCTGGAAGAAGCGGTGGCGTACTATCAGCACCCGATTCTGGGGGCAAGGCTGCGGGAGATCACGGCGGTGCTGCTGGAGATTCCCTCCAATAACCCGTGGAGCGTGTTTGGGCAAACAGATGCACGCAAGGTGCGTTCCTGCATGACACTGTTTCGGCAGGCTGCACCGGACGACGACTTGTTTTCCCGTGTGCTGTACAAATTCTATCGCGGCGTCGAGGACAAAAGAACCTTGGAACAGCTGCACATTTTTTGAAAGGAGAACTGGCATGCGAAACAAAGACCAATTTCGGGGCTGTCTGGTCGGCGGTGCAGTCGGCGATGCTCTGGGCTATGCAGTGGAGTTTCTGGACGAGCAGGAGATTTTCGACAGGTACGGAAAAAACGGAATCACTGCCTATACGCTTTGTGACAGCGTGGCGGAAATTTCCGACGACACGCAGATGACACTGTTCACGGTAAGCGGACTGCTGGAATGTGCCGGAAGTTCCCCGACAGAATGTGAAATTCTTGTGGAATCCGGCAGCTTTGAACACTATTTGCATTGGATCAAAAACGCCTATCTCCAGTGGTATCGGACACAGACTGAAGCGTATCCCTTGGAACAGGTGACCGGCTCGCTGCTGCACATTCCGGAACTGTTTTCCGATCGTGCAGCGGGAATGACCTGTCTTTCTGCTTTGCGGGACGGAGCAAAAGGGCGTGTCGCTTGTCCGGTCAACCAGAGCAAGGGCTGCGGCGGAGTGATGCGGGTGGCACCTATCGGGCTGTTCTTCTGCGACACCGACGCTCCGATAGAAGAAAGCGACCGGCTGGGGGCAGAAGCGGCAGCACTGACGCACGGGCACGAACTGGGGTACATTCCCGCCGCCGCACTGGTACATGTGATTCGAAAAGTGGTGGAGGAGCCGGCTTGCTCACTGCTGTCGGCTGTTACTGACAGCATTGCCGCGGTGCAGAACTTGTTTCCCCACGCACAGAACCTTTCCGATTTTGTGCACCTGATGCAGCTTGCCGTAAAACTTTCCCAGTCTGGGATAGATGACCGCGATGCCGTTCACCAGCTGGGAGAGGGTTGGGTGGCAGAGGAAACCCTTGCCATAGCTGTGTATTGTGCGTTGAAGTACGAGCAGGATTTCGACAAGGCAGTGATCGCCGCGGTCAACCACAACGGGGACAGCGATTCCACCGGAGCAGTCTGCGGCAATCTGCTGGGGGCATATCTCGGCTATGAAGCGATTCCGCAGAAATATCTGGAGCATCTGGAACTGCACGATCTGATTCGGAAATTGGCGGATAGTTTGAGTATGACACCGTGAAAAAAGGAGCAAACCAAAAAATGATTCTCAACATACATGGCTACGGCGGCAGTGCACAGAACAGTGCCTATACAGCGTTGCTTTCGCTGGGCTGCGATGTGACCTCACCGCAGCTGGATTATGATGCAGTGTGTCCGGAGAAAGTGCTGAAAACACTGCGGGAAATGGCTGTGACATGTCATGCGGATACTTTGATAGGGACAAGCTTTGGCGGATTTTTTGCGGCACTGCTCTGTGCGGAACTGCATCTTCCCACCATTTTGGTGAACCCCTGTCTGATGCCGTTTGACATACTGCCAAGGCTCGGAAATACGCAGCCAATACAGCCGCTGATGGTGCTGTTCAGCAAGCTTGCTGCAATCGACAGCAGTCTGGTGCACTGTATCATCGGGGCAGAAGACGAAGTGATCGGAGATCACGCGTTTACGAAACGGCTGCTGTGCGATGCAGATCTTGTGCAGGTGCCGAATGGCAGGCATTCCGGTGCGACACTGCCGCTGCAATCGTTTTTTCAGACAGTTTTGAAGGAGGAAAAATAATATGCTGCATCATATTCTTGTAAAGTGGAATCCCACAGTAGAAAAGCAGGCGGCAGTTCAGGCGGTGCGTGCCTTGTATGCCGAGGCGACGGTGATTTCCGGCGTACACCGTGTGGAAATTCGGGAGAATGTGACTCCGAGGGAAAACCGGTACGACCTGATGATCGTCTTGGACATGGACGACGATGCTCTCCCGATCTGGGACAAGAGCAGCCTGCACCAGAAATGGAAAGCCGAGTTTGGTTCGCGTATCGAGAAAAAGTGTATCTTTGACTGCGAGAGCGTGTGAAAAACAGTTCCTTTGCATTTCCATATGTGTCAACTGAAAACAGTTCCGAAATTTGCCGGAAATTTCGGAACTGTTTTGTATTTTCAGACTTCTGCAATTGTGCTAAAATAAAGTTATCCACAACAGAAAAAGAGGAAGGGAAGTTTGAACAATGTTTTGCAAATACTGTGGAAGTGAAATTGAGGACAATTCCAAATTCTGTGAGAAGTGCGGCAAAAAGCTGGACGAGGCAGTTCCTGCGGCAGAGGCGGAGAGCCCTGTGAAAAAGAAAAAGTCCAAAAAGAAGTGGATCATTCTGGCGGTGGCAGCCGTTCTGGTGGTCGTGGTTCTCGCGGCGGTGATCGGTTCTTCCGGCGACGATTCCGAAGAAAGTACCGGAAATTCCGGAAGCTCCGAATATTCCGAAGTCATTACCCAGCCGCCGACGGAAGCGTCCAAGTATCAGAAAACCAATTCCTACAACATTCCCTGCAACGGCAATTCGGAACTGGCAATTGAAGCAGCCAACGTGTTTGCCGATAAGTATGGCGGTTCCAGTTACAACTGGAACCTGACTAGTGTTGATGCATCAGTTTCCGGAATGGAGGGCACTTATCGGTATACTTACAGCTGGGCAGGCAACACCTATACGGCTACCAGAAAATTCAAAATCACGGACTACGGCACCTACCGGAACTACAGTTGGGAAGGTGACATTGCAAATTTATTTTACGGAAGTTAAGGCAACACCGCACAAAGCCCGCCTGACGGCTTTGCACGCAATCCGCTTGCAGATTTTCCTTAAAAACTGAAAGAGATTTTTCGATATAGTTTAAAGCTATAGGCAACTGCTCTAAAAATATATTTCCCAAACCTGCTGTTTCATGGTATACTAAAATCAAATACATTTGTTCAGAAAGAGGAATTGACTATGCAGAAGATCACATCTCCGTACCGCTATGATTTTGTCGGAAGCTTCCTGCGTCCGGAAAACCTGAAGCAGGCAAGGAAAGATTACAGAGCAGGAAAAATCAGCAAGGAACAGCTGACTGCTGTAGAAGATGCTGCGATTCGTGAACTGGTTGCCAAGCAGAAGCAGGCAGGCTATCACATCATCACAGACGGTGAATATCGCCGTGAATACTGGCATCTGGATTTTATGTGGGGCTTTGCCGGCGTTGGACACGAAAAGACCGGCGGCGGTGTGCAGTTCAATGGAGAAATGGCAGATCTGGAAGATACCTACCTGACCGGAAAAGTCAAGGCAGTGCCGCACCCGTTTGTGACATACTTCCAGTTCCTGAAACAGTTTGAAGATGATGAAACGGTTGCAAAGTATACCATTCCTGCACCGGCACAGATGTTCCAGCAGATGATCGTGCCGCAGAATTTCCAGAGCACCAGAGAATTCTATGCCACCAATGAAGAACTGATCCACGACATCGGCGTTGCATATCAGGAAGTGATCCGGCAGTTCTATGATGCAGGCTGCCGCAATTTGCAGCTGGACGACTGCACTTGGGGTGCGATCGTGGGAAATGCTGCAAAACAGCGGTATCAGTCCTTGGGCATTGATCTGGAAGATGTCAAGAAGCAGCTTCTCGCGGTCAACAATCTGGCACTGGAGAACAAGCCGGCTGACATGGTGATCACTTCTCACATTTGCCGCGGCAACTATCACTCCACATTCTTCACCAGCGGACCGTATGATTCTGTTGCAGACTATGTTTTTGCACAGGAAAATGTAGATGCCCTGCTGCTGGAATATGATGACGAAAGAAGCGGCGGTTTCGAACCGCTTGCAAAGGTTTCTTCGAATAAAAAGGTGGTTCTCGGTCTGATCACTTCCAAGAAGCCGGAACTGGAGGACAAGCAGACAGTTATTGCACGGATTCACGAAGCAGCAAAGTATATTCCGCTGGATCGCCTTTGCCTGAGCCCGCAGTGCGGATTCGCTTCCTGCGAGATCGGCAACAAGCTGACAGAAGCAGACGAGTGGGCAAAGCTCGCACTGGTAAAGGAAATCGCAGAAGAAGTCTGGGGATAATCGCTTTTTCTGAGGCAATACCGCACAAAGAGCGTCTGGCGACTTTGCACGCCATCTGCTTGCAAATTTCCCGTCATATTTCACAAAAATGCTCGTGAATACATCAAGTATTCACTCCGCTTTTTGTTTCATCTGACGAAAAATTTGACGACGCATCTGTCGCACAATCTTTGTGCGGTATTGCCCTGAAACATGCAAATTCTAAAAATGCGTACCGATTTTTGGTCGGTACGCATTTTTTGTAATATCTTATCATATGGACTGCCGTTATTCGATCAGTCCGCTGTTCTTCAGCAGGATTTCAATATCCGTGCCCTTGATTTTTTTCAGAACGATCTTGAGCAGTTTCTTTTCCACAAAGGAAAGTTCTTCGTCGGTGAGAGGCTTTTTGTCAATGGCATAATAGCAGGCACGCAGCAGTTCCCGCACGTCGTACTTGCTGCCCCAGACTTCCGGCACACCGCGGTCAATGTCCAGCAGGGTGTAGACAGATTCCATACCGGTACGCATGGAATATTCCGTGGTGAAAATGGTGTCACGGGGTGTTTCTGCAAACTGCCCGATAAAGGCGAAGTTGACGGCTCCCTCCGGAACCACACGCGGACGGTCGATTTCCTTGCGGGGCTGGAAAAAGGCGTTGATATACGGCATGAAACAGGTCGTGGTGTTGCAGGCGTTTTTCGCCAGCGATGCAATTTTTTCTTCCGGTATGCCGATATGATACAGCCATTCCTGACAAACTTCTTCGCCGGTGCAGTCCCGCATTGCCTTTTTGACATAGTTTCCCTCTTTGTTGGTGTTCAGGGAATACAGCCATATCAGCACCATGTTTTTGTCCTGCGAGTGGAACTGGGGCTGCCGGTTGATCGTCCACGAGAGGTACCAGTTGTCGGTGCTGTCCTTTACGGTGACGATACCGCCGGTGGTGACTTTGCCGGCACGGGGATCCCGTTTGCAAACGTTGATAATATGTTGAATGATTTCCTCGTCTGCGGTGGCAACGGTGGCACTCATCCAGTTTGTCGCATCAATGTCGCTGCAAAAGACTTCCGGATTGCCGAATTCGCCGTGAACTGCTTGAGCCGCGATCGCTTTCCACAGATCCCACGATTCTCCGCAGCCGTTTTTCAGATGGGACAGATCCGGTGCGTGGGTCTGGTCGCCGTAGCAGGAGGTGTCTGTGCAGCAGCCGTTGGTGATGAACACCAGATCGTCTTCGATCAGGTCAATGGTCTGTTCTTTGCCGTCTTTCCGGTATACGATCTGCTTGGCAACCTTTTTGCTGCCTACGGTTTCAATGATGACGTTCTTCACGTCCATGCCGTATTCGATCTGTACGCCATGGGCTTCCAGATATTTCACCAGCGGCAGGATCATGCTCTCATACTGGTTGTATTTGGTGAACCGCAGTGCACTGAAATCCGGCAGCCCGTCAATGTGGTGCACATAGCGGCACAGATACCGCTTCATCTCCAACGCACTGGACCAACGCTGAAAGGCGAACATGGTCTGCCAGTACAGCCAGAAGTTGGTGTCCCAGAATGTGTCCGGCAGAACATCTGAGATCTTCTTGTCTTCCAGATCCTTTTCCGGTGTCAGGAACAGCTTGGAAAGTGCCAGAGCCGATGCCTTGTCCAGAGCGAATTTCTTGTCGGTGTGAGCATCTTTGCCGCGGTCAACAGAAGCACGGCAGAGGGAATAGTTGGGGTCATGCTTATTGAGCCAGTAGTACTCGTCCAGCACGGAAACGTCCGGCGTTTCGAGAGAGGGGACATCGCGGAATGTATCCCACATGACTTCAAAGTGGTTGTCCATTTCCCGTCCGCCACGCATGAAAAAGCCCTTGGTGATGTCCTTGCGTCCGTCGCAGCTGCCGCCGGCAAGTTCCAGTTTTTCGAACAGGTGGATATGTTCTCCCTTCATCTGTCCGTCCCGTACCAGATAGAATGCTGCGGTAAGACCGGCAAGACCGGTGCCGATGATATACGCGGATTTTTTGTCCACATCTTTCGGCTTTTCGGGATGTGCGAATGCTTCATAAGTTCCTGCGGAATAATACATAACAATGCCTCCTTATAAAATAAAAATAGTTATAAAAATAATTTTTTGTGGTATTGCCATTGGTATAATTCTATTATACCCGATTTTCAGGAATTCACAATCAGCAAAAAAGGCTCCGTGATAAAAAACTTATCACAGAGCCGAAAAGTGTAAAAAATTCTATCAAAAATGCGAAAATGATAAAATCAGGGTTTTATGCAGTATTCCCTTTATAACCGGAACCGCGAAATGGCTGCGGTGACGGAGCCTTGCAGCAGCTTTCCCAGCCGGCTGTCGATCTCCTGTGGATTTTCCCGCATATCGTTCTTGATCCAGTCCAGCATCACGCCAATGAAAATATAGGCGTAAACCTTGGCGATAAACTGCTTGTCCTCGTCCCGCAAAGTCATGCCTGCGGCTTCCTCGTCGATAACGTCCAGCAGCAGTTGGTCTACCAGCGGCTGTAGGTATTTCTCCACCTGTTCCCGATGCACACAGCGGTAGACGTTCAGGATAAACGGCTTGTTTTTCTGTACTGCTTCGAAGATTTGCAAGAGTCCCTGCTGCCACGTGTCATAGGTCTTTTTTTCGTCCAGAGCCCGTCTGGCATCTTCCAGACAAGCCCATTCCACAAGGTCGTAGATGTCCTTGAAATGGTAGTAAAAGGTCATGCGGTTGATGCCGCAGTCCTCGGTAATATCGCCGATAGTGATTTTTGTCAGCGGTTTTTTCAGCAGCAGATTTTTCAGGGATTGTTCCAGAGCCCGTTTGGTTACATTTGACATCGATGTTGTCCTTTCAGTTTTGGTAACAGATCTGTTCTCCGGTCTGCATGGGATAGCGGCATAACTGGTCGCTGTCCAGATTTTCCCGATGCATGCAGACTGCGGAGATCTGGTGATTTTCATAGGTGGTATAGTAGTAGATGCCCTTGTCGGCATTGCAGCAGGAAGTGTAAATGGTGATCTCGTACTGTCCGTCTTTCACTTCGCAGCAGCCGCGTGGCTGGTCAACGGCTCCGAGAATGTGGAAAAACTGGCTGACGCTTTCCGCTTCAGAACTGCCGGAAACGGCATTCGACCGCACGAAAGCTGCTCGTACAAAGCGGGACTGGGAAGAGAGGTCACCGGGAAGCCCCAGTGCTCCCATGCCTCTGCTGTACGTCTGCAACGGCAGCTTGTCCGAAAAGTTGTTCTGCGGCTGCTTGGGAGAGAGGTGCAGAAAGTCGTTGAGGCGGAACATCTGCTTCGGAAAAGGCGGATTGTTGGTCAGGACACCGGCGGGATTGTCATAGACCTGAATTCCCGCGGCAGTGGCTTCTACTGTAATGGCTTGGTGCTTGTCAGCGATGAGCCAGTGCAGCTGTGCCGCAGGCATCTTTTCGTGAAACGGCGTGCCCAGCAGGCAAAGCGTTTCCACTTTTTCCTTGGCTTCGGCAGTGCTGGAGCACTGGCTAAGAATCCACGGGATCAATTCATACTGTGCCACATTGTCCGAATGATCTGCAGGTCGGGAGGCGTAGCAGGCGTTGCCCACAAAGTTCAGCCCAGCCATGCAAAGCCCCTTTTCGTTGACGGCATCATAAAAAAGCGGGTAGCCCTGGGCAACGTGTGCAGTGCCGATCATGGCGTAGTGCTGTGCAGATACGCCCATGTGCAGAAATGACAGCCGGAACTGCCGCGGCACAATGACGATTTCTTCCCCGTAGGAACTTTCGTAGTCCAGCGTTCTGCCAAAATAAAAATCATTTGTCTGATAAGTTGCAGCGGTACACATTGGAAATTCCTCCTGTGCAATAAATTTGATATGTATATTATAGCACAAAATTCGGAAAGATGCAAATAATAATATTGACATATGCGGAATTTCATGTTATAATATATCTATATTTTTGTAAAGGAGAATTTATATGCCAAATTATGTTGTTTTACAGGCCGTTCTGAAGGAGAAGCTGATCGGAACCGGTTCCGGAAATCTGTCTGAACTGGAAAAGGTCATCAACGCACAGGCTGCCAAGGGATACCGTCTGCACACGATCACCACTTCTTCTTCCGGAAGCAAGGGATTTCTGGGCGGTGACCGCATTCAGGCAACTATGGTGTTTGAGAGCCTGAACTGAGCATGAAACGAGTTCTGGTAAAGTCTGTATATGATGCCTTTGAATATGTTATGCAGCATTTCTACTGTTTCGGACAGGCGGATATGGCGGAACGAAAGGATACGTATGCAGTCATTTCGATTCAGGATACGCACACGCAGGGATTCGGATTTCAGTTTTGCGAGAACCAGTTCTGCAAGGGTGTTCTGACGCTGTACTTTGATGACATTATCCGAGAGGTGGACGGGGCAGTTTTGTTTACCGATGAAATGGCAGATCAGATTATTGCATTTGTTCTGGCACATCGGTCTGTGGAAACGCTGCTGGTGCACTGCTACGGCGGACAATCCCGTTCCAGAGCCGTGGGAGCCTTTGCTGTGGAAATGCTGGGCGGCAATTCCGAAAGGTATTTTGAAACCGGTTCTCCCAATCAGTATGTCTACGATGTGCTGGAAACGGCGTGGATCAGACGGCAGCTGGGGGCGTTTTGAAACGAATTTTCATGAGAATGCGGGAAACTTCTTGAAAATGTAAAAAAATAGTGGTATACTATATAGGTGACACAGTACAGAAATGAGGAGGATTCTGATCCATGAATATCGCAGTTGCAGGAACCGGCTATGTGGGATTATCCATTGCTACACTGCTTGCCCAGCACAACAAAGTTACGGCGGTAGACATCATACCGGAAAAGGTCGAACTGATCCGCCAGAAAAAGTCCCCGATTCAGGACGATTACATTGAGAAATATCTTGCAGAAAAGGAACTGGATCTGACGGCAACGCTGGACGCAGAAGCGGCATATCGAGATGCAGATTTTGTGGTCATTGCTGCCCCGACCAACTATGACAGCAAGAAAAATTTTTTTGACACCAGTGCTGTAGAAGCGGTCATTGCCCTTGTTATGCAGTATAATCCGAATGCCATTATGGTCATCAAGTCCACCATTCCGGTAGGTTATACCAGGAGCATTCGGGAAAAGACCGGCAGCAGGAACATCATCTTCAGTCCGGAATTTCTGCGGGAGTCCAAGGCGTTGTATGACAACCTCTATCCGTCCAGAATCATCGTGGGAACGGACATGGACGATGCAAGACTGGTAGAAGCGGCTCACACCTTTGCCGGACTGCTTCAGCAGGGGGCAATCAAGGAGAACATTGACACCCTGTTCATGGGATTCACCGAAGCAGAAGCAGTCAAGCTGTTTGCCAACACTTATCTTGCCCTCCGCGTGTCCTATTTTAACGAACTGGACACCTATGCGGAACTGAAGGGACTGGACACGCAGCAGATCATTGACGGCGTATGCTTGGATCCGCGGATCGGAACGCATTATAACAACCCCAGCTTCGGCTACGGCGGCTACTGCCTGCCCAAGGATACCAAACAGCTGCTCGCCAACTATGCCGATGTGCCGCAGAATATGATGTCGGCAATCGTAGAATCCAACCGGACACGAAAAGATTTTATTGCTGACCGCGTGCTGGAAAAGGCAGGGTACTATGATTACAGCCAGAACAACGACTGGAATGCCGGCACGGAAAAGCAGGTTACCATTGGCGTGTACCGTCTGACTATGAAATCCAACAGTGACAATTTCCGGCAGTCCTCGATTCAGGGCGTGATGAAGCGTGTCAAGGCAAAGGGTGCTACAGTCATTATCTACGAGCCGACATTGCAGGACGGAGCAACGTTCTTCGGCAGCGTTGTGGTCAACGATCTGGAAAAATTCAAGGCGGCGGCAGATGCGATCATTGCCAACCGGTATGATGCCTGTCTGGACGATGTGGAGAACAAAGTCTATACCAGAGATATTTTCCGCAGAGATTGAGAGGAAAAGCTATGCCATTTATCAAGTTGAAAACCAACTGTGCCGTGCCCGCTGCAACGGCGGACACCATACAGAAGCATCTCGGTCTTGCGATCACGGCAATTCCGGGGAAAATCGCAGACTGGCTGATGGTGGAGGTCGAGGACAACCGCCAGCTGTTTTTCCGCGGTACAAATGAACCGGCAGCGATTGCAGAAGTCAGCCTGTACGGGAACGCTTCCGCCAATGCTCTGGAAACACTGACCAGCCACATTACCGGTATTCTGCTGGATACGCTGAAAATTCCCACCGATCGGGTATATGTCAGCTATGCCATGACAGAACACTGGGGCTGGAATGGATCGAATTTCTAGGGGGTCACCCCAAAAGATACGTGTCAGGCTTCATGTCAACACACCCGAAAACAAAATCGAGTAACAGAATGGCTTGGATTCTCCGGAATTTGAGCCATTTCGATTTTTTTCCAAAAAATTTGAAAAAAGGCTTGACAAGTCGATCAGGAAGTGATATAATAAAAGCAATCTCAAATTCGAGGAAGGAATGCGAGAGAAGGAATATTTATTTAAAAGTAGAATGACGTGATGAAACCCTAGTGTAATTAGGGGGTTGTTATGTCTGCTTTTAAATAAATATTCCTTTTTTTATTCCTTCCTGCATCTTGACAATTGCATATCACGCCTCAAACACCCAAAGATTTGATGCAGCAGATAGTATGCATTGCGGTCACCAGACTTGCGTACCTGCTGCCGAAATTGTGCACAGCACAAGAGAAAATCTCGCTGGAAACCTTGGAAAACGCTGCATCAAGCCCGCCTGACGGTTTTGTACCGTGTTTCCCTTGTCAGAACGATGCTTACAGCAATATTTTATAAATGTTGTTTATTTTATTTTTGTTTTTGCGTCATTTTTATGATGCAGCCGTATGGCGTTTTTTTGCGATTCCCTTTACAATTAAATTGATGGGTTCTCCGTCAAAACAGCATCGTGGACAAGTTTCGGCATTGGGTGACGTTCCGATAGAAGTAAGCCAGGCACAGCCATGTGTATTATCATTTTCAAAGGAGGATTTTACATGAGAAAGAACAGCAATTGCAAGGTGATCTGCCGCAACCAAGAACGCGGCACAATGCAGTTTTATCTGCTTGTAGGTGCAGAGAAATTCTACCTGTTTTCTACACGGTATTATTCCAAGAAGATCTATCAGGAATTCTCCGGCGGAAAGCCGCTGGACGTTATTTTTCGCAACAGTTGGGATACGCACCGGCAGAAGATTCAGGAGCGAATCATTCTGATGCTGCGGTATCTGGAAGCGGAACACGGCATGCAGTTGCTGGAGAAAACCAAACTGAAAGCTCAGAAAAAACAGAAGAAATATACCGACACTGCTGCACTGTGTGCAGCTTAAATTATCGCTCAGAACGATGCTTACAGCAATATTTTATGAATGTTGTTTATTTTATTTTTGTTTTTGCGTCATTTTTATGATGCAGCCGTATGGCGTTTTTTTTGCGATTCCCTTTACAATTAAATAGATGGGTTCTCCGTCAAAACAGCATCGTGGAACATTAAGGCAATACCGCACAAAGAGCGTCTGGCGACTTTGCACGCCATCTGCTTGCAAAATTCCCTTCAGAGCCTGTTTCGTATCTTCTCGCACGCATCTTGCGTGCATATTTTCCGAGATATTTCGGGAAAATACTCGAAAATCCACAAAGGATTTTCTCCGTTTTTCCCTTCATCTCTCAAAAAATCTGACGACGCAATCTGCATACGTCAGATACGAAACAGACTCTCATATTTCACAAAAATGCTCGTGAATACATCAAGGATTCACTCCGCTTTTTGTTTCATCTGACGAAAAATTTGACGACGCATCTGTCGCACAATCTTTGTGCGGTATTGCCTTTAGGCAGCCCCACACGAAGCCATGAAACCGGTTTCGTGTGGGGCTTTTTCAACAATCGTACAGTACATAAAAAGAAAGGACGTGTTTTTCATGCTGAATGCATTATCAGAAGAACTGAACTGGACAAACACCGAAAACGGAGCACTGGCGTATCACGATACCGGCGATGCGTGCCTGAACCTGTTTTCCACAGCCGGTGCGTTGCGGGAAGCTTCTGCAAAACGCCTGAAAGACATGTTCTTGGCGGCATATGCAGAGAATCCGGTATACGCGATGCGGATCCTGTTTTACCAGCGGGATACCCGCGGCGGATTGGGTGAACGGAGCGTGTTCCGGCAGCTGCTGCAATATGCGGCAACGATCTATCCCGAAAGTGTCCGGAAAAATTTGCAGTGGATTCCGGAGTACGGGCGGTTTGACGATTGTATGGTACTGCTGAACACGCCCTGTGAGCCGGAACTGATACAGCTGATTCAGAAGCAGCTACAGCAAGACCGGCAGGACATGCTGGAAGAAAAGCCGATCTCTCTGCTGGCGAAGTGGCTGCCCTCTGTGCACACCTCCAATCAGAACGTGTGCCGGCAGGCAAAGCTGCTCTGTAAGCGGCTGCATCTTTCGGAAAAGGCTTACCGGAAAATGCTCTCCCAGCTTCGCACCTATGCAGACGTGCTGGAAAAGCGGCTTTGCCGGAAGGATTACACCTTTGATTATGCCAAACTGCCCTCCAGAGCCTTGTACAAGTATCAGAAAGCATTCTGCAAGCATGACAGACAGCGGTACTCCGAGTTTCTGGAACGGGCAGAGCAGGAAAAGGGAATGCTGAAAGCAGGTCAGCTTTTCCCCTATGAGATCGTTCGGGACTGCATCGAGTTGGAGGAAAACGCAATGTTTTATGATGACATTGCACAAAAACAGCGGATACTGGACGTGACATGGAAGTCCCTGCCGGATTATATGCCGGAACAAAATGCCATTGCCGTGGTAGACGGTTCCGGTTCCATGTACTGGAACTATTCCGGCGATGTGATGCCGATTCATGTTGCCGTTTCGCTGGGCATTTACTGTGCCGAACGAAATGAGGGATACTTCCACAACCACTTTATCACCTTTTCCGACAACCCCCGCTTGATTGCTCTGAAAGGGGAGGATATTTTTCAAAAGGTGGAGCACTGTATGTCCTATAATGAAGTCAGCAATACCGATCTGGAAAAAGTATTTCGTCTGATACTTCAGAGTGCAGTTCAGCACCACGTGCCGCCGGAGGAACTGCCGAAAGTGATCTACGTGATCTCGGACATGGAATTCGATGAGCAGTCCGGCAGCGGCGTGACGATATTCCAGCAGATGAAGCAGGAATATCAGGCGGCAGGGTATCAGCTGCCTGCGGTGGTCTACTGGAACGTGTGCAGCAGAAACCGGCAGTTTCCGGTGAAGAAAGACGATACCGGTGCAGTGCTGGTGTCCGGCTGTAGTCCTTTCACGTTTCAGAGTGCTGTCTGCATGACAACACCGGAAAAGTACATGCAGCAGGTGCTGGAAGGGGAACGGTATTGTCGGATTTCGGCGTGAGAGCATCTGTTCAGGAGAGGGTGACGCGATAATGATATGCGAATTTTGTGAGGTGATTTTTCTCCGTTCTAAGGCAACACCGCACAACCCTCTCCCGCCTCTCACCTTTGCACAAATTTCCCAAATAAATCTTCCGCAGAAATTTTGAAAAACCCCTTGACAACCGTCAAGAGGTGTGGTATACTAAAGGCAATCCGTTGCATGATAAATACAACAGTTGAAACAGCTTCCAAAAAGATGAAATCATCATCTGGATTTGTGCAGGATTGCTTCAAAAAACTCCGCTGGCAGAACGAACTGCTGCGGAGCATGGACTGGGAGGAAGGAATATGGGAAAATCCAAGAAAATCATAATCGGCACAGTTGCCGGTGTTACAGCTGCGGCGGTATGCGTCAGCGGCGTGCTGGTGTGGCGGCACTACAGCAGGGGCAGTGATGTGGACGGTGTGGCGTACGTGATGCCGATAAAAGATGTGAATTCTGCGGCAACAACGATTTCCGACTTGCAGTTTTCCGGCGTGGTAGAACCGCAGGAAACCAAGGAAGTCAAGTTGGACACCTCCAAGACAGTTTCCAGCATTGCTGTGCAGGAGGGCGACCATGTCAACGCCGGTGATCCGCTGTTCACCTATGATGTGGAATCCATGCAGCTGGAATTGCAGCAGGGCAACGTGGAGATCGAACGCATGCAGAATGAGATCGAGTCCAACAAGCAGCAGATCAGCCAGCTGGAAACGGAAAAGAAAAGTGCCAGTGCAGACGATAAGCTGACTTACACCACGCAGATCCAGTCCCTGCAAACCGATATTGCCAAGTCGGAATACGACATCAAGACCAAGAAGATCGAACTGGAAAAATTACAGAATACCATTAACAATGCCACAGTGACTGCGGAGATCGCCGGAACGGTGCAGTCCCTGAAAACGACCGAACAGCTTCAGTCGGACGGCACAGATGTGCTGATGAAGATCATGTCCGACGGAGAATTCCGTGTGAAGTGCACGATCAGTGAGCAGAATGTACAGTCGATTTATAAAGATGAAGCCATGGTGCTGCACTCCCGCGTAGACGATTCCAGCTGGACGGGCACTATTTCGGAGATCTCTACCGAAGCCGACAACAGCCAGAACAACAACATGTACTACGGCGGCAGCGATGAGATGACCACCGCTTCCAAGTATCCTTTTTATGTGACGCTGGATTCCAGTGACGGGCTGATGCTGGGGCAGCATCTGCTGGTTTCGGCAGATACCGGAGCCGATGAAAGCATTGAAAAAACCGGCATCTGGCTGTATTCCGACTACGTACAGACTGATGAAAACGGCAAGACCTATGTCTGGGCTGCCGATAAGAAAGACCGTCTGGAAAAGCGGGAAGTAGAAGTAGGACAGACAGACGACACCATGGGCGACTGCGAGATCAAAAGCGGTCTGTCGGAGGACGATATGATCGCATTCCCGTCGGATTCCTATCAGGAGGGTATGAAAACCACGACCAACCCTGACGAAGCAACACCGGAAGATGACGGCACAGATGATACCGTGGACGACAACAGCAATGAGGATATTTCCTACGACGAAAACGGAAACCCTGTGGACGAAGGCGTGATCGGCGGAGCAGATGATGAAGCCGGCATGGCAGGCGACGGTGCAGACGGCGACACCGCAGACAGCGTGATCTCCGGAGCAGGAGAAGATGCCGGCGACGGTGTTGACGAGATGCCGGCAGACGAAGCCGGAGCAGATACAGCGGAAGGCGGTGCGGCAGATGGTACTTGATTTGCGGGACATCTGTAAATCCTATATGCAGGGAAAAGAACCTGTCCCCGTTCTGCACCACATTCAGCTACAGGTGGAAGAAGGGGAATATCTGGCGATCATGGGACCGTCCGGTTCGGGAAAATCCACGCTGATGAACATTATCGGGCTGCTGGACAAGCAGACCAGCGGGGACTATTTCTTCGACGGACAGGACATGGCACAGTGCAGCGACAACCAGCTTTCCACGATACGGAACCAGAAGATCGGCTTCGTGTTCCAGAACTTCAACCTGCTGCCCCGCCAGTCTGTGCTGGAAAACGTGGCACTGCCGCTGTTGTATGCCGGCGTGCGGAAAAAGGAACGGCTGGAACGGGCAAAGGAAATGCTGGCACGTGTGGGGCTGGAAGAACGGATACAGTTCAAGCCGACTCAGCTTTCCGGCGGACAGAAACAGCGTGTGGCAATTGCACGGGCAATGGTGAGCCAGCCCCGTCTGCTGCTGGCAGATGAGCCGACCGGTGCACTGGACACCCGTTCCGGCGAACAGGTCATGGAATTGTTTGCCCAGCTGCACAGCGAGGGCGTGACGATTGTCATGATTACCCATGAACCGGAGATCGCCCGGCATGCCCAGCGGATCGTGACCATTCGGGACGGCATGCTGGAGCAGGGCGGCTTCGGAGAACGCCGGACAGAACAGGAGGGCGATGCTTCATGACAAAAGGAAAAAAGATCGTTGCAGTGGCGGTTTGCCTGGCAGTCGTTGCCGGCGGCACTGTCGGCGGTACGGTGATTTACCGGACACAGCAGACGAAAAAGAACCGCGTAGATGTGTTGCCAGTGGCAAATCTGACCCAGTACTGGTGGGGAGATGATCTCTCTATGGACGGGCAGGTGGTTTCCGGTGATGTGCAGAATGTCACGCCCTCCGACGACCAGATGATCGCAAAGGTGCTGGTAAAAGAGGGCGACCATGTGACCAAGGGTACACCGCTGCTGGACTATGATATGACAGCAGTAGGGCTGGAAGTTGCCCAGAAACAGACGGCACTGGCGGTGGCACAGGAAAATGTACGGCAGGCTCAGAAAGAGCTGGAACGTCTGAAAAAGCTGCGTCCATCAGAAGCAGCACCGGTGGTGCCGGACGATCCGGATTACCCCGATGAGCCGGACGAACCAGACGAACCGGACACGCCGGATTCTCCCAAGGATACACTGGCAGCAGTGATCGCTCTGACACAGGCGGCAGCTGGTACTGGCACGCCGGACGATCCCTATCAGTTTGCCTGCACCGGTCAGACCGTTGTGACACAGGCAGCTCTGGAGCAGCTGAAAGCAGCAAAGCAGTGTGCCGTTTTCGTGGTGTATGACCAGAGCGGCAGCGTGCTCTACGGCTGGCTGGTACGCGGCGATCAGCTGGCCACTACCGGTGACTGGACACTGGGACAGAACATCAAGGTGACCGAGGACGGCGGTGTGCAGATCTCCGGCGGCGGAACGTGGTACGGCACATTGCAGGTGGGCGGTACGTTCTCCTATGACCCTGCCAATAACACCCCCGCGGAAACAGAACCGGCTTCTTCCGGCACTACCGGTGTCACCGGCGGCAGTACTGGTACTGTACCGGAGAGCAGCACAGCATCTCCGGATACCCAGCCGGATACCCAGCCGGCAGATACAGACACCAGTGCAGAGCCGACTGCGGCAGTGCAGCCTATGGCGGCGGCAATGCCAATGGCGGCAGTCACTCCAATGGCATCTTCCGGTACGGACAATGACAACTATGTCTATACCCGTGCCCAGCTGAAACAGAAGGTGGCAGAGCAGCAGATCGCCATTCAGTCGGCACAGATCGACCAGAAAAAGGCACAGATCGAATATGATGCTGCGGCAGAAAAGCAGGAAAAGGGACAGGAACTGGCGAAGATCGACGGCGTTGTCACCAAGGTGGCGGCTTCAGTGGAATCGCTGGAGAAAAACGAACCGTATCTGGTGGTACAGGGCAGCGGCGGCGTTATGGTGCAGGGCACTGTCAGCGAAATGAATCTGGACAAGCTGACTGTCGGTGTAACGGTGACTGTCAACTCGTGGGATACCGGTGAAATGCTCACCGCCGAGGTGACGGAGATCGACAAGACACCGACCTCCTACACCAATCAGAACGGCAGTGAAAACCCGAACAACAGTGCTTATCCGTTTAAGGCGGCAGTGACCGATTCCACCAGCCTGTCAGTGGGCAGCTATGTCAGCCTGAGCTTTTCCGGTGCGGCGGATGCTGTCGGAGATACGTTCTATCTGCCGGTCAGCTATGTGCGGCAGGAAAACGGACAGTACTATGTGCTGCGGGAATCCAAGGACAAGAAGCTGGAACGGCAGAATGTCCAGACCGGCAAGATCATCAACGGCGGCTATGCCATTGAAATTCTCTCCGGTGTCAGTCAGGAAGATTATATCTGTTTCCCCTATGGCAAGTATGCCGTAGAGGGAGCGTTGGTCAACGAAACCAACGGCTCATCAGAATATTAAGGGGGACATATTATGCTGGAAAATATTCGGTTATCGTTACAGGGCATTTTGTCCCATAAGGTGCGTTCCATTCTCACTATGCTGGGCATTATCATCGGTATTGCGGCGATCATTGCCATTGTGTCTACCATTAAGGGCACCAATGAGCAGATCAAAAACAATCTGATCGGTTCCGGCAACAACACTGTTAATGTGCAGCTGTATCAGGGGGAAAGTCCCTATGATTTCAGCTATCAGGCGGCACCGGACGGGGTAAAGGTGGTTTCCGCGGAAGTGCGGGATCAGATCACCAGCCTGAAAAATGTGGAATCTGCTTCGTTTTACCGCACACGTTCCTACTGCGACAATGTGTATTATCAGAACACCCAGTTCAGTGGCTCCATGTATGGCATTGATGCTGCCTATTTCGATACGGCAGGCTATGAAGTACAGCAGGGCAGGGGATTCCTGAGCAAGGAATATACCAATAATGCCAAGGCAGTGATTCTGGACAGCACCGCAGTCAAGAGCCTGTACTCCTCCGAGAGCCCGATCGGTTCCGTCATCGACATCAACGGGGAACCCTTTACGGTCGTTGGCGTCGTGACAGAGGTCAGCAGCTTCGAACCGGTCATCAATTCCGAGGAGGACTACTGGACGTACATGGGCACTTCCGGCGGCAAGATGTTTATCCCCGGTCAGTCGTGGCCGATCGCGTATCGGTATGATGAACCGGAAAACTGTCTGGCAAAGGCAGTGGATACCGACAGCATGCCGGCAGTGGGGAAGAAGGTGGCAGAACTGATGAACGCCACGATCCACACCAGCAGCGTTGGAACAGAAGGGGACAGCAATCAGATCAAATATGACAGTCAGGACTTGCTGAAACAGGCGAAGTCCCTGCAAAAACTGAGTTCCTCCACCAACACCATGCTGATCTGGATCGCCAGCATTTCTCTGCTGGTGGGCGGTATCGGTGTTATGAACATCATGCTGGTATCGGTAACAGAACGTACCCGCGAGATCGGACTGAAGAAGGCGATCGGTGCGAAAAAGGGCAGCATTCTGGCACAGTTCCTGACAGAAGCTTCTGTGCTGACCAGCATCGGCGGAATCATTGGTGTGGGAATCGGCATCGCTCTGGCACAGCTGATCTCCAAGATTGCCTCGGTGCCGGTGGCGATCAGTTCGCTGTCCATTGTGGTTTCTGTGGTATTCTCTATGGTGGTGGGTATTGTCTTTGGACTGATCCCGTCTATCAAAGCTTCGAATCTGAATCCGATCGATGCCCTGCGGTATGAGTAATGCTTTTCAACTTATTCTATTTATCAAAAATCCGGTCTGTAGAAATGCAGACCGGATTTTTTGGAAACGAATGTAATTTCAGCCGCCGGACAAACAGGCTCTTATATTTTCCACAAAAAAGCCCTTGACAAACGCTGCATTCTGGCGTATAATAGAAATAGAAAGAGCATACCAGTAGACGGTCTGCTCCCACTAGTTGGTAAAAAAATAACCGCCTTTAGTTGGAAGCTGTGGGGCGGTTATTTCTTTTTGTTCTTGCGGTGATTGTCGTTACTATTTTTATGATTATAGTAAATGTATACGATCAAATTTGCCAAGGATAGCAGAACACTGCAAATCTTCAGCAGATCACCAAAGGTGACATATTGATCCATCATACGAATCACCTCCCGTCTGTTCAAATGAGCAGTGGGAGTAAAAATCAAAAAGACTTGACCGCCTACCGTTTCAGGTATGCCCTCAAATGGTAGTATACCACACTTCGACAAAAATGTCAAATGAGATTAGCCGCGTTTTCCACAAAAAAGCCCTTGACAAATGCGGCGTTCTGGCGTATAATAGAAATAGAAAGAGCATACCAGTAGACGGTCTGCTCCCACTGTATAGGATTAAAAAGTTTTAACCGCCATAGTTTGGTCGCTAGGGGCGGTTATTTCTTTTTCTTCTTGTGATTACTGTTTTTGTGATTATAGTACAATGAAGTGATAAATGATGCCAACGAAATCAGAAATGTTCCGATTTCCAGCAAATCACGAAATGTAACAAAGCTATCCACTGCAATCACCTCCCAGCTGTTCAAATGAGCAGTGGGAGCAGAAACAAACCGCCTACCGTTATTGGTATGCCCTCGAATGTTAGTATACCACACTTCTACAAAAATGTCAAACAAAAACCACCGCATCGCCTGCCGGAGGAATCCGAGGGAGTGATGCGGTGGTTTGTTTTCTTAATGCTGTTCCGCGGCTTTCAGCTGCCGCAGATAGCGGCTCAGAAAGGCATAAAAGCTGCACACTGCCTCCTGCCCTCTGGCGTGGCGGTGCAGCTGTAGGATAATGGCACGCTGGCAGGTAGGTTCCGCAATAGGCAGCAGGCGAATCTGCTCCATGCTGTCCATGCCCCACGTATAGTGCGGCCAGAAGCCCACTCCCAGTCCGCTGGCGATCAGGTTTTTGACAGTGTCCGGACTGTCGCTCTCATAGATGATGTGCGGGACAAATCCCGCCTGCATGCAGTAGCGGTCACAGATCGTGCGGATACTGCGGGAACCGGACAGGCTGATGAAATCCTCATGGGCAAAGTCCTGTAAGCGGACACTTTCTTCGCTGGCGTAGGGCGAATTGTGCGGAACTGCCAGAAAAATGCGTTCCTTGAACAGCTCATACCGTTCCTTGGTATCTGTGGGGATCTGAAAATTTTCCCGCGTGAAAACCGTGATGTCTGCGTCCTCGCACTGCGAGTTCTGGATCAGCCGGAAATGCAGCCCGTCATGGTCTTTTTTATAGGAGATCAGTGCCTGTGTCACCAGTGTGGAAGCTGCCAGCACATTCAGCCGAATGGTCTTTTCCCGTTCCAGAGCCATTTGCTGTAGTTGCGTAGGAATTTGGTGCAGAGTTTTCAGCACCGGTGTCAGAGCGTTCTGCAGTGCCTCACCGTATGTGGTCAGGGCAATGTTCCTGCCGCTGCGGTAAAACAGAGGCACGCCCAGTTCCTTTTCCAGCCGGCGGATACTCTGGGTGAGCGAGGGCTGTGCAATGTGCAGCTGCTCCGCCGTGCGTGTCATGTGCTGGTTCTGTGCCACTGCATAAAAGTATTCCAGCTGTAGCAGTTCCATGGTTACTTCCGCAGGGTGTCGCAGCAGGTGCCGGCTCCGGCAAGCTTTTGCAGTTTGACAGCACACCAGCCGGATGCTTCCCGCCGTTCCAGCACGGCGAAGTCATAGGCAGTCACAGTGTCCAGCACTTCGTCTGCCCGTTCCGTGATGATGCCGGACAGGATCAGAATGCCGTTGTCTTTCAGGAACGACGGAAACAGCGGAGCCATGCCCTTGATGACATCTGCCACAATGTTGGCGGTGATGACATCATAGCCGCTGCCGATCGATTCCCGCAGGGCGGTGTCTGTGATGATGTTGCCGCAGGAAATGGTATAGTTTTCCGGATTCAGGTGATTTTCTGCGGCGTTTTCCTTGGCGATGCGGGTGGCATTTTCCTCAATGTCTACGGCATAGGCTTCCTTTGCCCCCAGCAGCATGCCGCCGATAAACAGAATGCCGCTGCCGCAGCCCAAGTCCAGCAGGCGGGTGGCAGGGGTGATCTCATTTTCCATCAGTTCCAGACAGAGCCGTGTGGTGTGGTGCTGTCCGGTGCCGAAGCTGCTTGCCGGATCGATCTCCAGAATGGTTCTGCCGGCGGCTTCTGCGGTGGGTTCTTCCCAGCTGGGCTTGATGTACAGCTTGTTTCCCACCGGAAACGGCTTGAAATACTGTTTCCAGTTGTTCGCCCAGTCTTCCTCCCGAATGCCGGAGCAGACAGCTTCCAGTCTGCCGTACTGGTGTTCGGTGTCCTCGGCTTTCATCTGTGCCAGCATGGTTCGCAGAGCTGCCAGCATTTCGGCACCCTGTGCATCTTCCGGCAGGTAGACCGTGACGCAGGTTTCACAGCTTGCCAGTTCCATGAGCCCGTCCTCCAGATAGTCCCACTTGCCGTCTTTCTGTTCCAGAAACTCCTGAAAATCCTGTGCGTCCTGTACCATGCAGCCGCGGATCCCCAGATCCTGCAGCCGGACGCTCAGCAGGTCAATGGCGGGCGTGGCGGTGTAAATATCAACTTGTGTCCAGTTCATGCGGTTTCTCCTTTTTGCAGTTCGTTTTGTTCCTGACGTTTACGGACATTTTCTTCCTGAATCTGCCGTCCCTCGGCAATGAGGTATTGCAGCCGTTCCTCGTCCCGCTGTTTCAGGGCATCGCGGTAGTCCGTAAGGTTTTCGATCAGCAGATCGAGGTGGTACAGCAGGTTGTCCCGATTGTCCAGAAACAGGGCAGCCCACATAGATTCGTCCATGGTTGCCACGCGTGTCATATCCTGAAAGCTGCCGCCGGAGAAAGACAGGGCATCGTCCATGCAGAAGTCCTTGACATAAGAGCTGGAAACCACGTGAGCCAGCTGAGAAGTATAGGCGATCATGTTGTCGTGCCACATGGGCGTAGCAGTGACGATCTTGCCGAAGCCCATCTGGTCTGCCAGTTCCTTGACGGCGTCCAGAGCCGCTTCATCGGTGCCATCCACTGGTGTGACAATGAGGTTGGCGTTCTGGAACAGGTTGGGAATGCTGGCGTAGTAGCCGTTTTTCTCCCGTCCAGCCATAGGGTGTGTGCCCACATACCGCACATCGGCTTTCCGGCAGCGGTAGGTCAGATCCCGCACCATACGCCCTTTCAGACCGCAGGTGTCTACCAGAATCGTGCCTGCCGGAATTTTAGGCAGGGCTTCCTGTACCATTTGAATGGCAATACGCTGGTGCAGGCAGAGAATGATCATATCATAAGTGCCGTCTGTCATAGTGCCGGTGCCGTCGATCGCCCCGTCGGCAATGGCATCGTCCAGAACTGCCTGCTGTACGTCACATCCGTAAACGGCATGGGAAGTGGCTGCTTTTATCGATTTGCAGATAGAGCCGCCGATCAGTCCCATGCCAACTACTAAGATTCGCATGTTACGTTCCTCCAAATTTTCAGTATGGTACTATTGTAACACGAATTTGGGAAATCGTCAAGGCGGCGAGTTGCTTAGGGCAATACCGCACAAAGAGCGTCTGGCGACTTTGCACGCCATCTGCTTGCAAATTTCTCGTCATATTTCACAAAAATGCTCGTGAATACATCAAGTATTCACTCCGCTTTTTGTTTCATCTGACGAAAAATTTGACGACGCATCTGTCGCACAATCTTTGTGCGGTATTGCCTTAGAGGAGTTCTACCTATTATTATGCAAAAGATTTTGAAAGAACCCCTCCACCAGCTTCGCTGGTCCCCCTCCCCTTTCAGGGGAGGCTTAGAGCCTGTTTGTCTGGCGGCTGCAATTGCAACAGACAAGGTGAAATGCACGTAATTTCGCTGGTTTTTTGTCCGTTTGTCTGGTTGGCTTGTCTGTCTTGGGGGTGTCGTTTCGGAAAAAAATTGATGCACGTGCTTGACAAATCCGGAAAATCGTGGTATACTAAAAACATTCCCTGCGGACGTGGTGAAACTGGCAGACACGATAGATTTAGGTTCTATTGCTTCGGCGTGCAGGTTCAAGTCCTGTCGTCCGCACCAAAGGTTCTTTAGAAAGGCTGTACAGTTTTCGGACTGTGCAGCCTTTTTGTATGTATCGGTGATCGCTTTCGGATTTTCTCCTGAATTCCGACTTGAAAAGTGCCGGAAAATATGCTATACTAGTGTAGTCAGCATTTTCCGCGGCAAGGATCCTGCGGAGTCTGCGAAAAATCATAGGGAATCCCCGTGAATGTCATGTGCGGATTGCCGATACCAAGAAAGGAATTGCAATCATGAGCGAACCGAAAAAACCGATCAGTCATGCCAAAGAGCCGGAGCCAAAACCGGATATGGATAAAAAAGCTTCTTCCAAAGGAGGCAGTCATGTCCGCAAGCGAAAACTCCGGTTCGACCGGATCGCAGCAGTATTCGTGCCGCTGCTGCTGATCGTGCTGCTGATCGGAGCACTTTGCTTCCACAGCTGCCAACGCCGGAAGCAGCCTGAGGATTCCGGCAATGTGGCTGTGGCAACGGCAACCACGAAGCAGACCGAAAAGGCAACAGATAAGCCCAAAAAGACCACAGAGCCGGACGTGGCAACCGATACCACCAAGACCACAACCAGCACCGAGGAAACCAGCCGAAAGGACGGGAAGCAGATCACGCTGGCGGCAAAGGGTGTCGATCAGGGCAATCTGATTCTCATCAACAAGGAACACAGCTACGATTTCCCCAACGGTGATCCCAAGCTGGAAAGTGTCTACGAGAAACGAAATAGTTCCTACAGCGTCAGCGATATGGAAGTACAGCTGGACGCAGAAACCATTGCCCAGCTGAACAAAATGATGTCCGCTTTTGAAACCGAAACCGGTCTTGGCGGCATGCAGGTGTTCAGCGGCTATCGGGACAAGGCAGATCAGGATTCCCGCTATGAGGACGGCAGCACCGGATTCCGTGGCGGCTATTCCGATTATCACAGCGGCCGCAGCTTCAACCTGAAAATCAATTTCGGGGACGGCACTTCGGACTATTATAATGCAGAAAAGTATCCGAAGTACAGCTGGATCGCAGAACATGCCGCAGAATATGGCTTTGTGGTACGCTATCCGGACGGCAAGGACGAAAAAACCGGCGAGGACAGCCGTACATATACATTCCGCTATGTAGGCGTACCCCATGCTCTCTATATGCAGGAACACAACCTCTGTCTGGAAGAATACATCGACCGTGTACACAGCTACAGTGCGGACAACCCGCTGGAGATCACGGCTGATGGCAAGACCTATCAGGTGTTCTATGTGGGCATTGGCGGCACAAAGGACGTACAGGTCACCATTCCCAGCGGCACCTATACCGCTTCCGGGGATAATATCAGCGGATATATCGTGACTTGCGAATAAAACGGTGTTTTCATGATACTGTACAAAACGAATGAAAGACCGCTGCTGGTTTCTCTTGTGAAACTGGCAGCGGTTTTTTGTGTTTCGAATTGTGGGAAACGTCGCTACTTACAAAAAAAGAGCTTTATTTTTACAGATGCTTTTTCGTATAATTAGATTGAAGGTTTTGCTTTACAAGAAAAAACAAAATACATCATATGAAAACTTTCTTTTTTTTAAAATGACAAGAATACATTGACAAACCGGAGTATTTGTGCTATAATAATATACGTTGATTCGCCAAAAATGGCGGGAGAGCAATAAAAGAAATGCTGTTATAGCTCAGTTGGTAGAGCACTTCCTTGGTAAGGAAGAGGTCACCAGTTCGAATCTGGTTAACAGCTCCAGGAATTTGCACGCGGTCTGTAGAGATTGCGTGCTTTTTTGGCTTTGTATGTGAAAACTGTTGCAGAGTGAACTGTGTCCGTCTGTCAATCGCCCAACGAAAAAAAGACTTGACAAGTCGGTGCAAATCGCGTATAATAGAAATAGGAAGAGCATACCAGCAGACGGTCTGCTCCCTCATAGCGTTTTTGAATAACCGCCCGGGTTTAGCAGTCAGGGCGGTTATTTCCGTTTGTTGTCGTTGTTATGGAAAATATCGTGCATCAATGCTATAATAGCAACGATCAGGATGCTGTACTGAATCAAATCTGACCAAGTTACGTATTCCATACCACTCACTCCCTTCTGGGAGCTGGAATAGACCGCCTACCGTTTCAGGTATGCCCTTAAATTCTAGTATACCACACTCTGCAAAAAATGTCAAACAATAGTTTGCGGTATGCAACTAACCGCATTTTCCAGCAAATCACAAAATGTAACAAAGCGATCCACTGCAATCACCTCCCATGTGTTGAATTACACAAGTGGGAGGGAATACTCCGATCTTGAACAACGAAGCGTTTTGCTTTAACACTTTTCTTTACAAATGCAACAAGTCGAATTTCAACGAAATTGGTCACTGTCATCAAATAAAACAAATTTTAATCGACAAAAACATTCTTTTTTTCAAAACAAAAAGAACTCATTGACAAGCTGAAATATTTGTGCTATAATAATATACGTTGATTCGCCAAAAGCGGCGGGAGAACAATAAAAGAAATGCTGTTATAGCTCAGTTGGTAGAGCACTTCCTTGGTAAGGAAGAGGTCACCAGTTCGAATCTGGTTAACAGCTCCAAGAATTTGCACGCGGTCTGTAGAGATTGCGTGCTTTTTTGGCTTTACCGGAAAATCGCATCAACACAGTGAGATTCGGAATTTCTGTGCGGTATTGCCTTTATTCTCTCCGGAAAATTGCAGAAAAAGCATTGCCTTTTTGAAAAAGATGTGTTATAATAGAAGTTACACAGTCGAAAGATTGGGGGCGATTTTATATTTTATATTGGTTGCCCCAAGGGGAAACCGTCCCTGCAAGAAAGGAGTTCGAACTTCATGCAGAAAAAAATGCTCGCTGCCTGTACCGCTTTTTGTGCACTGGCAGCCCTTATGGTAGGATGCACAGATGTTTCCGGCAATGGCGACAGCCAGACACCGGTAAATATGACCGCAGAAACAACGGCTTCCGAAGAAGCAGCAGAAACTCAGCCGGCAGAAACGGAAACTGCGGCAGAGGACATCGAAACGACGGACACGACAGCTGCCGGCGAAACTGCCGACACCACAGAAACCACTGCCGCAGTCACCGCAGAGGCAGCCGCCTCTCAGGGGACAGTCGGGAATACCGGCATGACAGAAAGCGAATGGGTGGCACAGGCTCAGCAGATGTACGAAAAGGCTGCACAGACCTATTACACCTATCTCTGCTCCAGCAGCGGCTTTACGTATGATACTGAGGACACCATTGCCAATGACTACGTGCGGATCACCAGCTGTGACACGCTGGAAGATGCCGAAGCACCGTACTACGCCGTGTTTGCCAAGTCTGCTCACGCTTCGGACTTTGACGGCATGCTGGAAATGTCCGATGATAAGCTGTACGGCAGAATGGGCGACCGCGGAGCCGATATTTCTTATGTATCGTCTGCGGTAACGGCTCTCACCGCCAGCACCTCCAGCCAGCTGACCTTTGCAGTCACTTCCAGCTATGAAGATCCCGAAGACGGCTCTGCCTCTACCAAGGAGGACACATTCACGCTGGTGCTGGAGGACGGCTCGTGGCGTGTGGGACAGTTCACTATGCCGTATTAAGGAGGGAAGATCATGTTGCAAAAACTGTTTGCCGGACTGACGGCATCGGTGCTGTGCGGCACGATGCTGGGAACTCTGTGGGCTGCTTCTGCAGAAGAAACCGATGCCCCTGTGAAAAAGACGGTGGAATGTGCAAAGAGTACAGCCCTGACTACCGATGTGCCGAAACCGGTGCCGGACAGCCAGATCACCGGCAGAATTGTGGTGGAAGTACAGGACTATCCGGTGCATGTGACTGTGCAGAAGTTCACACCGGAGGGCACACCGACCTATTATGATATGAACCTGTCGCCGGCAGAAGACGCCGACATAACAGCGTATGTGCTGCTGGTGGACTACTGCGAATGCCCGCAGAATCCGTCGGAATTTCCGCATACTTATACATCGCCGTCCCTGACCTGCATTTATAACTCCGTGTATCACGTTTCCGTCAGCGAACCGGATACAGACGGAGCCATATTCGAGGACGACAGCGTGCTGATCGCAGACCCCCACATGGAAGCATCTGTCAGCGGAAACAGCACGTATACATATGCGGTTTCGTTTCCGGAGCAGATGACGGAACCGGTGTCCGCTTCAGAACCGACTGCGGAAGTCACTGCGGAGGGCAATTTGCAGGTATCCCGTGACATCTCTCTGCTGTATCGTCCGTTTGTGACCGGAGATACCGACGGCAGCGGTGCGATCGATACCACAGACGTGTTTTATCTGATGTATTACGTTGCTTCGAAGTCCGCCGGTGTGGCAGTGCCGGAAAATGTAAAACCTGCGGCATGCGATATTGACGGTAACGGACTTGTCGATTCCACAGATGCATTTTATCTGATGCTGTATTGTGCATATGCCGGCATCGGAAAAACCACTTCCTTTGCAGATCTGGTTGCAGGAAAATATTGAGGCAATACCGCACAAAGAGCGTCTGGCGACTTTGCACGCCATCTGCTTGTAAATTTCCCTTCAGAGCCTGTTTCGTATCTTCCCGCACGCATCTTGCGTGCATATTTTCCGAGATACTTCGGGAAAATACTCGAAAATCCACAAAGGATTTGCTCCGTTTTTCCCTTCATCTCTCAAAAAATCTGACGACGCAATCTGCATACGTCAGATACGAAACAGACTCTCATATTTCACAAAAATGCTCGTGAATACATCAAGTATTCACTCCGCTTTTTGTTTCATCTGACGAAAAATTTGACGACGCATCTGTCGCACAATCTTTGTGCGGTATTGCCTTGAGTGTTCAGAACAAACTGTATGCTCTGTAAAAGATAGTCGTTCTAGGTTTCACCTGGAACGGCTGTTTTTGTTGTCATGGGTGAGCTGTGTCATGGAAACCGAAACACCCCCTCATCTGGTATGCAAAAAAAATGAAAAACTGGCAATTGCAGCAATGCCAGAATTGTGGTATAGTGAAGATAATCTCTCCGGTACCAGCCGGAGCAAACTACTATTCTGGAGGAATTATCATGGGAAGTCGTTATGAACTGAATAAAAATCTGGCACAGATGCTCAAGGGCGGTGTCATTATGGACGTTACCACACCGGAACAGGCAAAGATTGCCGAAGCAGCCGGTGCCTGTGCCGTTATGGCTCTGGAACGCATTCCGGCAGACATTCGTGCAGCCGGCGGCGTGTCCCGTATGAGTGATCCGAAAATGATCCGCGGCATTCAGGAAGCTGTCAGCATTCCGGTTATGGCAAAGTGCCGTATTGGTCATTTCGCAGAAGCACAGATCCTGCAGGCGATCGAGATCGACTATATCGACGAGAGCGAAGTGCTCTCTCCGGCAGATGACAAGTACCACATCGACAAGACCAAGTTCGATGTGCCGTTTGTCTGCGGTGCAAAAGATCTGGGCGAGGCTCTGCGTCGTATCAACGAGGGTGCTTCTATGATCCGTACCAAGGGTGAACCGGGTACCGGTGACGTGGTTCAGGCTGTCCGCCATATGCGTATGATGCAGGCAGAGATCCGCCGTCTTCAGTCTATGGCAGAAGATGAACTGTTCGACGCTGCCAAGGAACTGCGTGTGCCGTATGATCTGGTGCAGTTCGTCCACGACAACGGCAAGCTGCCGGTAGTAAACTTTGCAGCAGGCGGTGTGGCTACTCCGGCAGACGCGGCTCTGATGATGCAGCTGGGTGCAGAGGGCGTATTCGTTGGTTCGGGTATCTTTAAGTCCGGCGATCCGGCAAAGCGTGCCGCAGCGATTGTCAAGGCTGTCACCAACTATCAGGACGCAAAGATGCTGGCAGAACTGTCCACCGATCTGGGCGAAGCAATGGTCGGCATTAACGAGCAGGAGATCTCCCTGCTGATGGCGGAGCGTGGTAAGTAATGCGAATCGGAATTCTGGCACTGCAGGGTGCATTTGCAGAGCACCGCATGATTCTGGAGAAACTGGGAGCAGAAAGCTTTGAGATCCGGCAGAAGCGGGACTTGGAACAGCCGATGGACGGGTTGATCATTCCCGGCGGGGAAAGCACCGTCATGGGAAAGCTGCTGAAAGAACTGGACTGTTATGACGAAGTTCGCAGCCGCATCGAGAACGGTCTGCCGGTATTCGGCACCTGTGCCGGTCTGATTCTGCTGGCAAAAGAAGCAGAGGGCGGCAAGGTGCAGCTGGGGACAATGGACATTGCGGCTCGGCGGAACGCCTACGGCAGACAGCTGGGCAGTTTCGCAGTGACGGCAGAAATGAAGGGCGTGGGAGAAGTTCCCATGGTCTTTATCCGTGCCCCGTACATCACCGCAGTTTCCGGCACGACAGAGGTTCTGGCAGAGGTAGAGGGCAAGATCGTTGCCGCCAGAGAGGGAAACCAGCTGGTCACAGCGTTCCACCCCGAACTGACAGCAGACACCCGCGTGCATGACTATTTCCTGCATATGATTGCAGAAGCAAAAGTGTAAAGATAACACACACCGCATGGTTTCCGTTTTTTCGGAAAACACATGCGGTGTGTTTGTTGTGTATCGGGGGAATGCCCTCTGTTGCATTTCCCAGCAAAAAAGCCCTTGGGCAATACCGCACAAAGATTGTGCGACAGATGCGTCGTCAAATTTTTCGTCAGATGAAACAAAAAGCGGAGTGAATACTTGATGTATTCACGAGCATTTTTGTGAAATATGACGGGAAATTTGCAAGCAGATGGCGTGCAAAGTCGCCAGACGCTCTTTGTGCGGTATTGCCCTTGACAAATGCGGCATTCTGGCGTATAATAAAAGTAAAGAGAGGGCATACCAGTAGACGGTCTGCTCCCATGTTAAGCTATCAAGAGATAACCGTCCAAGTTAGCAGCTCAGGGCGGTTATTTCCGTTTATGGTCATGATGATCGGAAAGCAAAATTGCTGTCTGAATCAATCTAATCTTTTCCAAAAAGAAAGTGCATCACAACGAGCAAATGCCGCTTGCTATTTTCGGGCAAGTCAAAACTTCAAACGCAAAAGAGAGGACAACCGTCAACCGGTCTGTCCTCTCTTTTATATAGTACATATTTCATGTCCCTTGTCTGTCAGGGGATTTTTTGTGCGGTATTGCCTTTGATATTCTTTTAATCCTGCATGCCACGAAGGATCCAGTCGTACATGCCCTGATACTGCAATGCAGAACTGCCCCACGAGAAATCCTGTTCCATGCCGCGGCAGAGAATGTCGTTCCAATCCTCGCGGTGGTCGAAGTAGATCTTCTTCGCATAGTTGATGGTATACAGCAGATCGTCTGCATTGTAATGGGCAAACGTGAAGCCGGTGCCGGTCTTTTCGTATTCGTTATAGGGTACAACGGTGTCTTTCAGTCCGCCGGTTTCCCGTACAATGGGCACAGTGCCATAGCGGAGCGAGATCAACTGGGTCAGACCGCAGGGCTCAAACCGTGACGGAACCAGCATCGCATCTGCCGCAGCATACAGCTTGTGTGCCAGCGGATCGGAATAGAAAATGTTTGCAGAAACCCGATCCGGATACTTGTTCTGATAGTACCGGAACATGTTCTCATATCGTGCTTCACCAGTGCCAATGATGACAAACTGGGTGAACTCGTCGGTAATGCGGTCGGCGATCCAGTCTACCAGGTCCAGACCCTTCTGGTCGGTCAGACGGGAAATAATCGCGATCATGAACTTGTTCTCGTCCTCCGGCAGCCCCAGTTCTTTTTGGAGAGCCAGCTTTGCCTGCTTTTTCTTTTCCACAGCGTCCTTGACGGAATAGTGTACATCGATCTTTTTGTCGGTCTGGGGATTGTAGACCTCGTAGTCAATGCCGTTCAGGATACCGCGGAGCGAACGGGAGCGTGCACAGAGCAGACCGTCCAGCTGTTCGCCGTAATAGGGGGTCTTGATTTCTTCGGCATAGGTTTCGCTGACGGTCGTGATGTAGTCCGCGTAGACCAGACCGCCCTTGAGCATGTTGGCATCGCTCTTGAACTCCAGCTTATCCGGTGTGAACATGTAATCCGGCAGGTTGGTGTTGTAGACAAAGTGACGAATGTCCCATACGCCCTGAAATTTCAGGTTGTGAATGGTCATGATGCTCTTGGTGCCCCAGTAGAAGCTGTGGGTGGCAAATGTGCTCTTGAGGAATACCGGAATCATACCCGTCTGCCAGTCGTGGCAGTGAATGATGTCGGGGTGGAATCCGATGACAGGCATTGCCGCCAGAACCGCCTTGGAGAAGAAAATGAAGCGTTCAATATCCCACTGGGTGGAGTCGCTGTAGGGGCGGTCACACTTGAAATAATACTCGTTGTCGATGAAGTAGAAGTGTACGCCCTCATAGACATATTCCATGATACCGACATGGACATTTTCCACATGTCTGCCGTAGTCCATGTAGAAATGGCTGACATAGCGGAACTGGCTGCGGTATTCCCACGGGATACAGGTGTAGTTGGGAATGACAACGCGAACGTCATACTCGTTGTGATTCAGACTTTTAGGCAGTGCACCTACAACATCGGCAAGCCCGCCGGTTTTGATAAAGGGAACGCATTCGGAAGCCGCAAATAAAATATTTTTCATCTTGCAATCTACTGTGCCACAGGGCACATACTCCTTTCGCATGTATCATAGGCAACACCGCACAAGCCTGTTTGCCGGCTTTGTGCCACAGTCTGTGTGCAGACTATTCAGCATATGCATCAACATCTGAGAATGTATTCTGCACACAATCGGTGTACCGTGTCGCCTGTACTTTTATTATACTCTTTTTTTTGCGATTCGTCAAGAGATTTCGCAAAAAATGAGAAAATATTTCCACAAAAACACGTCGCAATTTGTCGGTGTTGTACAGAAATCAACAGGATTTCATGCGGTATCTATGCGGAACGTCCAGCCAGTCTGTCTATATGGTATCGTTCAGCACTTCCACCTTGACTACCTGTTCCAGCTGCACCGGAGAGGTTTCCTTTGTGCCGCCGGTGTAGGTGATCGCAATGTTGTACCCTTTTTGCAGGGCAGAGAGGGCGATCTTGGTGTGGTGCCATGTGATCGGCGTATCCTCGGACAGGGTAAACGAAAAGCTGCCCCGTCCGTTGCTGTCGTTGACTTCCAGTCCGTCGGCACGAACCTTTCCGCCGCTGATCTGAGAAATTGTTGCATAAATGGTGGTGCAGTCCTGCACGTCAATGACTTGCTGCTGTTGTTTCAGAGTCTGGGCTTTTCCCAGAAAGAATCCGCCTGTGCCACCGCCCAGCAGTAATACCAAAGCCGCCGCCAGTGCACCCCATTTCCCCTTGCTTTCCGCACTCATTCCGCACGCTCCCGCATCAAGGCGATCTCTGCGGCATAGCCGTCGTCCTCGTTAGGTGTTTCCAGAATGAAAGGCAGATGTTTCAGGGCAGGGTGGTTGATCACCCGCACCAGTGCTTCCAGTCCAATATAGCCCTGCCCCAGCTTCTGGTGCCGGTCTTTGTGGGCACCGCAGGGATTCATGCTGTCGTTCAGGTGCACAGCGTACAGCTTGTCCAGCCCAATGACTTTGTCAAACTGGGTCAACACGCCGTCCAGATCTTCTGCAATATTATAGCCTGCGTCCCAGATGTGGCAGGTGTCCAGACAAACGCCCATTTTTTCGGTCAGCTGGACGCGGTCGAGAATGGCACGCAGCTCCTCAAAGGAACGCCCCACTTCGCTGCCCTTTCCCGCCATGGTTTCCAACAGGACAGTGGTGGTCTGCTCCGGTGTCAGCGTTTGGTTCAGGGCATCGGCGATCTGTTCAATGCCGACTTCTGCACCCTGTCCGGTGTGGCTGCCGGGGTGGAAGTTGTAGTACTGGTGCGGCGTATACTCCATGCGTTTCATGTCGTCCTGCAGCATGTTCAGCCCGAACTGCCGAATGTCCGGCTTGGCGGAACAGAGGTTCATGGTATAGGGAGCATGTGCTACCAAATGGTCGATGTCGTGTTCCGCAGCGAAGGCGAGAAACGCCTGTACATCGCTTTCCGCAATGGGCTTTGCCGTGCCGCCTCTGGGATTGCGGGTGAAAAAGGCAAACGTGGTTGCCCCCAGTTTGACGGCATGTTTTCCCATTGCCAGATAGCCCTTGGACGAGGGCAGGTGGTTTCCGATTCGCAGCATCATTCAGTCCTCCTTGGTGGTAGTAACTGCCGTTTCGGCAGGTTCGGTGGTGACAATGTCCTCCGGTTCCGTGGTGTTGTCCAGATCGTCCATAACGCGGAGAAGTACCTTTTCTGCCACGTCATAGGTTTTCTGCATCTTTTCCTTGCTGTCCGAAGTTTTTACCGGTGCACGCAGACCAATGGAAAGGTCGCGGTCTACATTTCCTGGATAGTCGATCTTCGTGGCGAAATCCGTGTGCCGCAGGTAATAGCCGTTGCCGCGGATATTTTCGTGACCAGTGTATTTTTCGCTAAGGTCTGTCAGGGTTTCGTCTGCCATGATGTATTCGTTTGCCTTGGCATCAGTAATCACCATGACCGCTTCGCCCATCTGGAATTCCGCGGAAAGCTTGGTGGAATTGCCGGTGAAATAGTCCATGTCGTCAATGTTGTCGCTGACGGGAATGGGGTATATGTCCACATGTACCTTGCCGTCCCCGTTTTCATCGTCGGTGAACTGCTCCAGATATTCTTCCAGCTGCTGGCGGTGATTCTGCATTTCCGTGTCGTCGGTAATCAGCAGTACGATCATATCCGGACGGACTTTCGTCACATAGTCCACGATCAGGAACACGAAAACACCTACGATAAACACGGTGATTCCCAGCCACCACTTGCTGTGGTACAGGAAATTGCCGAGTTTCTTCCAGAAGGACATCTTGGGCTTTTCCTCTTTTTCCTCGTAGATGGTGTCGCTCTCGGTGATAATGCCCTGTTTCAGCCGCATCAATTCAATGCGGTCCTGCTGGATCTTCTTGGCGTATTCCTCTTTTTCCTTTTTCTCCCGTTCCGCGAGGAGTGCCTGCCGGCGTTCTTCCGCCTCCGCCTCTTTTTCGGCTTCTTTGGCATCGATTTCCCGCATGGTTTCGAGGAGAGATTTGCCCTTTTCCTTTTTGTGCTTTTTCGGCTGTTCCGGCGGCGTGCCGGCAGAATGGTTTTGTTTTTCTTCTTCCTGCATCAAGTGACCTCACTTTTTGAGAAAATCAAAAGGGGGAAACTCCAACAGATACCCTCGATCTGTACGAATTCCCCCTTATCGTTTCATGTGTTCGGAAATTTCATTTCAAAGTCGCCAGACGCTTTTTGTGCGGTATTGCCCAAAGGCATCTGCCTGTCAGAAATGAAATCATTATGCTTCGGGTTCTTCTTCCTCAGCGTCTGCTTCGTCCTGTTCCTGTCCCAGCTTCGGCAGCGGCCGCATGGTGGGGAACAGCAGGACATCACGGATAGACGGGCTGTCAGTCAGGAGCATGACCAGTCTGTCCAGACCCAGTCCCAGACCGCCTGTCGGCGGCATGCCGTATTCCAGAGCTGTGACGAAATCTTCATCTACTTCGCCGGTCATATCACCCAGTGCACGGCGAGCTTCGACCTGCTTGACAAAACGTTCCTTCTGGTCTACCGGATCGTTCAGTTCGGAGAACGCGTTACCCATTTCGCGGGCATAGATGAAGTACTCGAAACGCTCTGTGAACGCCGGATTTTCCGGCTTCCGCTTTGCCAGCGGGGAGTTTTCTACCGGATAATCATAGATGATAGTCGGCTGGATCAGCTGTTCTTCCACAAATGCGTCAAAGAACGCGATCAGCACGTGTCCCTTGGTAGCGTTTTCGCCTTCTTCGACTTCCACGCCCTTTTCCTTGGCACACGCTCTTGCATCGGCATCCGTTGCCCAGTCGTTGTAGTCCACGCCGGCATACTTCTTGACAGCTTCTGCCATTGTCAGACGTTCCCACGGTTCGCCCAAACGAATGTCTGTACCCTGATAGGAAATGATGTCCTTGCCGCAGATCTTCTTTGCCAGTGTGCGGTACATATCTTCGATCAGATCCATCATGCCGTGATAATCGGTGTATGCCTGATACATTTCGATAGAGGTGAATTCCGGATTGTGAGAGGGATCCATGCCCTCGTTCCGGAAGATGCGTCCCACTTCATACACACGGTCGAAACCGCCGACGATCAGCTTTTTCAGATTCAGTTCGGTTTCGATACGCAGGAACATGTCCATGTCCAGCGTGTTGTGATGTGTCACAAACGGCTTTGCCGCAGCAGCGATCTGCAAAGGCAGCAACACCGGTGTTTCCACTTCCAGATAGCCGATGCCGTCCAGATAAGCACGAATCTCCCGCAGGATCTGGCTTCTGGTGACAAAAGTCTGCTTGACATTCGGGTTTACGATCAGATCCAGATACCGCTGACGATAACGGGTGTCCTGATCCTTCAGACCGTGCCACTTTTCCGGCAGGGGCAGCAGGGACTTGGAAAGCATGGTGATCTCTGTTGCGTGAATGGAAATTTCGCCCTTGCGGGTGCGGAATACGAAGCCCTTCACGCCGACAATATCGCCGATGTCCCACTTCTTGAATTCCTTGAAATTTTCCTTGCCGATGTCGTTCATGCGGACGTATACCTGAATGCGGTCAGTAGAATCCCGCACGTCAATGAAGTTTGCACGTCCCATATCCCGCCAGCTCATAATACGTCCGGCAATGGAGATCGGCTGTTCTTTCAGGGTGTCCAGCTTTGCCTGTAAAGCTTCTTCATCATCGCCGGCTTCTTCCTTGAACTTTGCCTCAGTGACTTCATAGTCTGCCTTGACAGATGCTGCCTTTGCGGTGACATCATACTTGGTAATGGTAAACGGGTCGTTGCCGTCTGCCTGCCGCTGCCGCAGCTTTTCCAGACGGATCTGCCGCAGGGTGTTGCTGTCCTGTTCCTGTTCCGGAACGGACGGTGTGTTCTGATTTGCCATGGGATTCACTCCTATATCTATTACTTGCTGATTTCCAGAATCTCGAACTTCAGTTCGCCTGCCGGTGCTTCGATGAGGAAGTTGTCGCCGACTTTCTTTTTCATTGCACCCTTGCCGATAGGAGATTCGTCAGAAATTTTGCCTTCCTTGAAGTTGGCTTCGTTGCTGCTGACGATCTGGAGGGTTTCGATCTTGCCGGTGCGGAAGTTCTTGATCTTAATGGTAGAACCCAGACCGACTTCATCGATAGAAGCGTTGTCGTCTACGATCTCAGAGTTGTCCAGTGTGTACTGGATCTCCATGATCTGTGCTTCCATGATCGCCTGTTCGTTTTTCGCTTCGTCATATTCCGCATTTTCGGAAAGGTCGCCCTGTGCACGTGCTTCTTTCAGCTTCTGTGCCATTTCTGCACGGCGGACGGTTACCAGATAGTCCAGTTCTTCCCGCAGCTTGGCTGCACCGGATTTTGAAATCTGCTTCTTTGCCATAATTCTCATGCTCCTTTGATTCCGTGCGGCAGGGCTGTGTGTCTGTGCAGACCGCCTGCCGCCATGTTCTTTCTGCCGCAGACCAACTGCCTGCCAGCTTAGACATTATATTATTATAGTATATTTTCGTGCAGTTGTCAACTATGAATTTTGGACAACACCGCATGAATCCATTTTCATTCTTTAGGGAAACAGTGAAGCCGGCGGCGGTGAGGCTGTCATGAAAATGGATTTCCGTAGCTTTTCAAAAATCGCCCTTGACAAACTCAACAAAAACCGATATAATAAAGGAAACACTGCATAAAGTCCGCCTGACGGCTTTGCACGCAATCTGCTTGCAGATTTTCCGTCATATTGCCCAGAAATCCCTTGCCATACGAAAGTATGCCTGCGGAATTTCTATGCAATCTGCCGAAAAATCTGACTACGCATCTTACGCACAAGCTTTATTCAGTGTTTCCTAAAGAAAACAAGAAATGCAGAGAAGAGGAGGAGTATCCCGCCGCTGGTTCTGACAGAGAGAAAACGGTCGGTGTAAGTTTTCGGACAGTGTGGGAGAAGGTAGCCTCGGAGCAGCACAGGGGAAGTTTCCGTGAGGACGGAAATGGGTAGTCTGTGCCGGTTCGCACCCGTAACCGTGCAGGATGAGTGCGGCAAGATCGTTGCCGAATTCAGGTGGTAACACGGACAGCAGACGGAAAATTTCCCGGCTGATTCGCCCTGAGCAATTCTGAGGATTGCCGGGGCTTTTTTTATCGGTGATCGAAATGGAAAGGAACGAACTTTATGAAACAGGAACTGGCGAAATCTTACCAGCCGAAAGACTTTGAAGACCGCATCTATAAAATGTGGAACGACAGCGGCAGCTTCACGCCCCATGTGGATTCTGAGAAGCAGCCCTATACCATCGTGATCCCGCCGCCGAACATCACCGGACAGCTGCACATGGGTCATGCACTGGACGAAACTTTGCAGGATATTCTGATTCGCTGGAAGCGGATGTCCGGCTACAGTACCCTGTGGCTGCCGGGTACCGACCACGCTTCCATTGCGACCGAAGCCAAGATTGTGGAAGCCATGCGGAAAGAGGGTATCAAAAAAGAGGACATCGGCAGAGAAGCTTTTCTGGAACGTGCATGGGCATGGAAGAAGCAGTACGGCGGCAGGATCGTGGAACAGCTGAAAAAGCTGGGCTCCTCCTGCGACTGGACAAGAGAACGCTTTACCATGGACGAGGGCTGCAGCAAGGCAGTCAAGGAAGTATTTATCAAGTACTACGAGGAAGGTCTGATCTACCGCGGCAAACGTATCATCAACTGGTGCCCGAAGTGTCTGACTTCCATTTCTGATGCAGAAGTAGAATATGAAGTGCAGGCAGGGCATTTCTGGCATCTGCGGTATCCGCTGAAGGACGGCAGCGGCTATCTGGAACTGGCAACCACCCGTCCGGAAACCCTGCTGGGCGATACTGCCGTAGCAGTCAACCCCAACGATGAACGCTACAAAGATCTGGTGGGAAAGACACTGATCCTGCCGCTGGTACACCGTGAGATCCCTATTGTGGCAGACGATTATGTGGAAATGGACTTCGGAACCGGCGTGGTAAAGATCACACCGGCACACGACCCGAACGACTTTGAAGTGGGGCTGCGGCATAATCTGGAAGTTATCAACGTGATGACCGATGATGCAAAGATCGTGGACGCATATCCGAAGTATGCCGGCATGGATCGCTATGAGGCAAGAAAGGCAATTGTTGAAGATCTGAAAGCAGAGGGTGCACTGGTAGAGATCGAGGACTACAGCCACAATGTAGGTACCTGCTATCGCTGCGGCACCACGGTAGAACCGCGGGTTTCCAAGCAGTGGTTTGTCAAGATGAAGCCACTGGCACAGCCGGCGATCGACGCTGTCAAGAACGGCAAGACCAAGTTCGTTCCGGAACGGTTCAACAAGATCTATTTCCATTGGCTGGAAAATATCAAGGACTGGTGTATTTCCCGTCAGCTGTGGTGGGGACACCAGATTCCGGCGTTCTACTGTGACGACTGCGGCGAAATGGTTGTTACCAAGGAAAACAGTGCAGTCTGCCCGAAGTGCGGCAAGCCCATGCGGCAGGATCCGGATACACTGGACACCTGGTTCAGTTCCGCACTGTGGCCGTTCTCCACACTGGGCTGGCCGGACAACACCGAGGAACTGAAATACTTCTATCCCACCAATACACTGGTCACCGGTTATGACATCATCTTCTTCTGGGTAGTCCGCATGATGTTCTCTGGTCTGAAGAACATGGGCGAAGTGCCTTTCGATACTGTTCTGATCCACGGTCTGGTTCGCGACGAGCAGGGCAGAAAGATGTCCAAGTCGCTGGGCAACGGTATCGACCCGCTGAAGGTCATTGACGAATTCGGTGCCGATGCTCTGCGGTTTATGCTGGCAACCGGTAATGCTCCCGGAAACGATATGCGTTACAGTGATGATAAGGTCAAGGCTGCCCGCAATTTTGCCAACAAGCTGTGGAATGCTTCCCGTTTTATCATGATGAATCTGCCGGAGGATTTCCAGTACCACGGACTGCCGGAAGATCTGGAGCTGGAAGACCGCTGGATCGTGTCCAAGTTCAACGCCGTTGCCAAGGAAGTGGGCGAGAATCTGGATAAGTTTGAGATCGGCGTGGCAAGTGCCAAGATCTACGACTTTATCTGGGACGTTTACTGCGACTGGTACATCGAACTGACCAAGCCGCGGATTCAGGCTGGCGGTGCTGCCATGGAAAAGGCACAGGCTGTTCTGGTATGGGTAATGCGTGGCATGCTGAAGCTACTGCACCCGTTCATGCCGTATATCACCGAGGAGATCTGGCAGGTGCTGACTGACGGCGAATCCATGATTATTGTGGAATCCTATCCGGTCTACGATGCCAAGTATGACTTTGCCGATGCAGTACAGTTCGAA
Organism: Ruminococcus sp. OM06-36AC; assembly: GCF_003438725.1. Taxonomy (NCBI): domain Bacteria; kingdom Bacillati; phylum Bacillota; class Clostridia; order Eubacteriales; family Oscillospiraceae; genus Ruminococcus; species Ruminococcus sp. OM06-36AC. Next base: position 2,033 of record NZ_QSTT01000005.1, on the reverse strand, counting down.
AAGGTCATCGATGCCATTCGTGCGATTCGGAACCGCCGTACCGAAATGCAGGTGCCGCCGTCCAAGAAAGCACGTGTCTGTATCGAAACGACCGAGCCGGAACTGTACCGGAGCACCGCGGTATTCTTCAAGAAGCTGGCTTCTGCTTCCGCTGTGGAAGTGGGCGAAAAGTTCGACATGCCGGACGCTGCCACCGCAGTCACGGACAGTGTCCGCATCTTTATCCCCATGGACGAACTCATTGACAAGGACAAGGAACTGGCACGGCTGAAAAAGGAGCAGGAAAAGGTACAGAAGGATCTGGACTTCCTGAGCAAGAAGCTGTCCAATCAGGGCTTCCTGGCAAAGGCTCCGGAAAAGCTGGTGGAAGCAGAAAAGGCAAAGCTGGCAAAGGCACAGGAGAAAATGGACAAGATCGTGCAGTCTATGGCAGCGTTGCAGTAATGATTGCAGGTATGTGAACGTATGAGGGAGTGAGTGCAATGACGTTTTCCGAAGCAATGACCTATATTCAGGGGTATCAGAAAAGCGGCAAGCCAGTGCATGACTTGTCCCGCATTCAGGCTCTGCTGGAAGCCCTCGGCAATCCGCAGGAGCAGTTGCAGGTGGTGCATATTGCCGGAACCAACGGAAAGGGTTCTGTGACGGCATTTTGTGCGGGGGCGGCAACGGCTGCCGGTTTTCGTACAGGCACACTGACCTCTCCCTTTATCCGGCACTATACCGACCGCATTCAGATCGACGGCAGGGATATTCCGCCGGAGGCACTGTGCCGCTTCTGTGAACAGGTGCAGGCGTGTCCGGTATCGCAGGACTGCTCGCAGTTCGAGATCACATTTGCCATTGCACTGCTCTGGTTCGTGGAACAGAAGTGCGACCTTGTGGTGCTGGAAACCGGCATCGGCGGCCTGCTGGACGCTACCAATGTGATAAAGAAGCCGCTGGTTTGTGCGATCACTTCAGTTTCCTTTGACCATATGGCACTACTGGGGAACACCCTGACGGAAATTGCCGCCCAGAAAGCCGGTATCATTAAGCCGGGCTGCCCTGTGGTGCTCTCCACGGACAATCCCATGGACGTGGTGTGTCTGGTACAGGACACTGCCAAGCGGAAAAATGCCCAGCTGGTGATCCCCAACATGCAGGACTGCCACATTGTGTCGGAAACGCTGGAGGAAATTGTGTTCCAGTATCACAGCTTCACCTATACGCTGCACATGTCCGGACGGCATCAGGTGTATAACGCTATGACTGCCATTGAAGTGATTCGGTTTCTGGGCATGCACGGCTATCTGATTACGGCGGCAACAGCAAACGAGGCGTTTTCCAAGGTGCGTGTCCCCGCGAGAACGGAAGTGCTTCGGAAAAATCCCACAGTACTGCTGGACGGCGGGCACAATCAGGCAGGTGTCATGGCATTGGCGGAACTGCTGAAACACGCAGGCACCAAGCCGATACACGGCATCTGCGGCATGATCTCCACCAAGGACTATGTCACTGCCTGCCGGATACTGGGTGATGTGCTGGATACAGTCACATGTGTGGACGATTTTGTACATAATGCCGTCCCGCGGGAAACACTGGCGGCATGCTTCGAAAACCACGCGGAAGTGCACACTGCTCCGTCATTGCAGCAGGCATATGAAACGGCACTGGCACAGGCAAAGGCAGACGGCGGCATGGTCGTCATCTGCGGCTCTTTGTATCTGGCAAGCGAGGTATTGCAGCAAAGTGATACGGCGGAAGATCATACGATGCTTTAATCTTATAAAGGAAACACTGCATAAAGCCCGCCTGACGGCTTTGCACGCAATCTGCGTGCAGATTTTCCGTCATATTGCCCAGAAATCCCTTGCCAGACATACAGTCTGCCTGCAGAATTTCTATGCAATCTGCCGAAAAATCTGACTACGCATCTTACGCACAAGCTTTATTCAGTATTTCCTAAATTTTCTGAAAACAGAAACCGGTACGGGAAAACTGAAATGCTCCCCTTTTGTTAGACAATATGGTATAATAGAAATATACCAATT